>NZ_JAMQEX010000022.1:0-16498 GCF_033176295.1 Latilactobacillus sp. | reverse complement strand
AGTAATCACTCCCTATATTGGTTGGAATTAGCTACTACCATTGTAAGTGATTGCTTTGGGCTTTTTAATTTCTGTTCGGATTAATTATAGAATTTGCCTTTTAATAATCAATTGCTCAAAATAATTGCTTGGTGCCTCATAAACTTTCAACCCCTTCCATAACCTTTTGTCTAAGTGACATAGTGACACGTTTTCCTGCGGTTTAATGACTGCGTCCGCATAAAACGGACTCTTACAATACATCGATTTATATAACCCAGTTGCACCAGGTACTTCATTTTTCAGAACAACGTAGTTACTAGTACTATTATTTAACGCTAAAATCTGATAATCCTTTGGCATTCCGGCTTCGTCTTTATAATAATTCGTTAAAACAAATTTCATTTCCGGATCTCTTTGCTTTCGATACGACCAAAATCCCCATACACCTGCAATTATTGCTAATACTGCTGTGGCTGCAACATTAACCCAATCGGCCCAAGCTCCCATTTCCATTATCGTACCCCCATCATTTCATTAATTTTTATTATAAAAAACGGCTCCGACATATGGCGACGGTTTTCAATTTTTCGACAAAAAAATAGTAATCGACAAGTCGATTACCAGTGAATTTCTGTAAAAATCTTTGGGCCTTTACGCATCTTTGTCCGATCATTCTTAGCGACGTCAGTTTGTTTTGACTTACCGCCACCCTTTTTTTGATCGATTAAGGCTTGCATTTTTTCTTTTTGCTTTTGATCCATTTTCATACTCCCAACTATTCTGTTCCTATCAGCTTAACATAATTTGCACCACTACGGCACCCATTATTTTTGAATTGCGGGAATTAATAAGTCAGTGACTGCTCGGACTGAGAACGGATTTTGGCCGGTTACTAATTGACCGTCTTGGACAGCGAATGACTTATACGCCCGCTTTTTAGTGAATTCGGCGCCATTTTGAGCGGCCACTTCTTCATTTAAAAATGGTACGACGTTCTTCTTACCTGCCAACACTTCTTCGGCTGTTGTAAAACCGGTCACTTTTTTACCGGCAATCACAAACTGACCTTTTGTATCTTTTAATTGCAAGAGTCCTGCAATACCGTGACAGACTGAAGACAGGTAGCCACCTTGTTGATAAATTGCCCGCGCAATCGCTTGGATTTCGGCATTATCTGGGAAGTCCCACATCACACCGTGGCCCCCTGTATAGTAAATCGCTGCATAATCAATCAGCCGGATTAACGTCGCTAGGCTTCAATGTGGCAACTAAGCCGCGTTGAACGTAATCTGGTTGTTCATAAATCTCCAAAATCGCTTCATCGGTATACTTCATCCCCCGTGGATCAAGCGGCACAAAGCCACCTTGAGGACTGACAAAGTCATAGTCGATGCCCGCCTTTTGCATCTCCGCGACAAATTCTGCCGACTCACCCAACCATAAACCCGTGGGATCAGTTGTGCCTTGATACCGCGTGATGTTGGTATACACGATTAATACTTTTACCATTTTAAAAAGCCTCCCGAAACTAGTGATGTGGGTTTATTAAATCATTAACGGTGATGACTGTCAATTGAAAGACATTACTTTCTTTGTAGCAACCCAAACAACGTTTTGAACTGATTTTTAAAGGACAGCATGTCGTTAAAAATATCCTCGCCATCGTTGAGCATTTTAACCGTCAACCAACCCAGTGCTTCGGTGATCGACATCGCAACCGTTGCGTTAACTGCTGCCCCAGTGACTGTCCCGACAACTGGCACAAGCTTCAAGATATTCCCGACAGCACTGCGACCTAACCCAACTAAAACTAATTCCTTCGACAAACTTTTACCAAGACTCGCCGACCAAGATTGGCCGAATAATTTATGCAAGCGGGCCATCATTGTCAATTGGACAGGTACTAATAAGAAAGCATCTGAAAATGGAATTGGTGAACAACCAATAATCGCCGCTGTTAACGAGGCTGCATGAATAATATTATGGGCTTGTTGCCGTTTTTGATCGTCAACACCCACTAAGAAGTCGGCAAAGACGCTATCAAACTGCGTCCGGCTCTTGGCCATCGTCTTCTCCGCCAATGCTTTAGACTGGTTGAAGGACTTGGCAATAATCGCCGCTGATTGTCGTGGTAACTTTTGCAAAACTTCCGTAAAGAATGAATCGAACTCTGGATTATCATCCTGATTCACTTGCCGCTTATCAAATAACTTTTTCATCACGCCACGCTCCTTATCTCATTAACTGACACTGCTACTTTAAGCTGATTATATAATATCGAACCGTACTTCGTCTATCGAGCGGAAGGCTGACTTTTTGAGCAATTAAAAAAACACCCCACAACTGCCCGTTACGAGGTGTTTTCTTGAATAATAGCGACTTACTTCTTATTTAAATCATTCAAGGTTTCATTGGCTTTTTCAATCAACGAGACAACTCTCAAAATACTTTCAGTTTGCTCGTCCGTTAAACCACCCATTTTAAAAGGTAAATCATCAGAAATATTCAATAAGTAGTCCGCTGACGTATCAAGAATACTACAAATACTGACCAGCGTTTCTAAGGATGGGTATGATAGCCCTTGCTCATAGGCAGAAACGGTTCCCTTACTGACCCCCAGTCGTTTTGAAAGTTCTAGTTGAGTCAACCGCTTTGCTTTACGGACCGCCTTCAACCTCTCACCAAAAAAATTAATTGTCATAAAATTAAACCCTCCGTTTAGCGTAGCAAAACGATATACGAGTATTATATGTATTAAGTGCATGCTACATTGACACCTTCGAGGTTAATTGATACTATTAACAGCATAAAGTGACTGTTATGCTAGTAATATAGCTAACTTATCGTCAACTAGCTTAACAGACTTTAAAATATCGTAAAATTCTTGGGAGGAATGTATGATTATAAAGACAAACGATCTGATTCACTCACCAGCATGTTACCGTGAAATAGATGACAAAGAATATGTTACAACGGGGTCTATCTCTTAATTGAACACAATTCAACACGATACTGTCAAACATATTATCGGTATCGGAGAACATGCATTAAAAATAATCACCATGTTATTATCTAACTCGGGGGAGTATTAGAAATATGCAGAAGCATTTAACCGTCATTTTGAGTGTCATAGCCATATTAACGTTAGCCGCCTGTGGGCAAGCTCAAATAAAAGCCCCACAAACTAGTCACAATAAGAACGCTAAGGTTGCTTCAACTAGTCATCCAAAATCGGCCTCACACAGCACAACGTCGCGTGTCGCCAAAAGTGATTCAACAACATCACAAACACCGGCAAAGCAAACTGGCATGAATCTCACTCAGATCCAAGCGGGCGATTACAGTAATATCGCCGGTCAATGGCAGTTAAGTAGTCGCCAAGCTAAAGGTCGCGAGATGACAATCGATAATGCCAAACCTTTAGCGATTACCAACAATCAACTCACATCAGACAGTATAACGCTCAGCAAAGCTGGCTTAAAAGACAATGCAGGTTTGCATCCAGTCAATTTTAAAACGACTAATGGCCACCTAGCCGCCCTATTAGCGGATTCAGTTGCCATTAATTGGTCTGTCACCTTCTATCCGGTTGGTACTAGCACCGAATACGGCCTCGAAGCCGTCAATACCACCAATTCGAAAAACGTGATTGTCATCTGGACCAGCAATATGTCATTGACTGACGTCTATGTGCAAAGTTAAGCGATGGTCATCAAAAAAAGACCGTTCAAGTTTAAAAACTTGAACGGTCTTTTTTATGGTGCTAATTAACTTTGTAGTAAACAGCTGCTACATCAACAAGAGTAGCACTATCTTGCGTGCCAACCGAAATGATTTTATCTTGGTTAACGTCGCCATCGGTTAAATCACCCATCGTGCCTTTAGGTAAGAATGAAATCGTTAGGACTGCACTTGGAATTGTACTCCCTAAAGTAAAGACGCCATCTTTTTCCCCTGATTTTAATTGTTGTTCGTAGGCTTTAGTCGTTGTGCCACCTAAATATGGCACATCTTGCGGTCTACCATCTTGGCCATCTAATCCCGGAATATCAATTTCCTGTCCGATTACCGTTGCGGTTCCTTTATGGTCTAAGATATCCGAAAATTGCATCGTTTGATCCCTAATGACAATCTTTCGACCCTCACCATTTTGCCAAGTGCCATTCAGACTCGCATAGTTACCGGTTTTAACCTCTTCGTAATTCATGGCTTGGGCTTGCTTAGGCAAAGCTTTGGTTGCCGTTTCTGATGATGTTGATGATACTGTTTCCTGAACAGCTTCTTCTTTAACATATTCCTTATTTGCTTTAATCGTCGTTTTGATTTGTTGCGTCATTTTTTTCAACCCTTGTGTCGTATACACGGTTGACCACTGCTGATTAACGTCAGCCAATAAGGCTTGTAGGCGGTCGTTTTTGCTCGTAACAGTCTCAGTACTAACAGCCTTGGATAGTGTATTAGCCTTTAATACCTGCTGGTTTTGATTTTTAAAGACGCCTTGGCCCATCGTAATCGCGACATGATAGGCCTGATTAACCTTGCTACTATGGTTATCTTTTTGATGGTAGCGGTCAGCTGCCGTCACCATTTTTTTCAGGACTGTTAATTTCTGTGCATCCCCTTGCGCCTCATTAAACGTCTTAACGTCCTTTTGAATATTATCTAATTGCGTCGTGATTTGCACTTCTTTTTGCTGATCTTGGTACCGCGTATAACCCCAAACGCCACCAATGACCGCGATGATTAAAATCACGACAATCCATACTTTACGCTTCACAACTATTCCCCTCATAATTGTCTATGCAATTGATTATCCACCAATTAGGAACCGATTTCAACGCTGATTTATTTTAATAAGTACATCGACTTCAAAATAGAAGCATTATCTAGCATACTTTTACTAGCATTATCAAAACTAATAAAAGAAAACCTCTGATATTGGGCTAAACGCCAATACCAGAGGTTTTCTTTATTGTAGCAAATATAATAATATATTGATGTACCAACCAACTTACTTTTCACCAGAGAATAAAGTAACAATATTTGAGTTATCAAAATATTCTCTTATCGGTTCCTCTCCATACCTCTCTAGAAAGGTATTCTCAAGTCCAAACAGTGAATCAAGAAATGAACGATCGATGTAATACTTATTTAAAATATCCGTTAGCGACCAAAGATGATTCCTAAAAATAATATCTAATAATGAACGTATCTTTCCCGGTCTAATAATCGCGATATCTTCATCTAAAGGTTCATTTTTTCTATATCCTTTTCGATTTAACGTTGCATAAAAATAACGATTCTCTTCAAAGGTAAGCAAGCCTAATTTGTAAGCGTGATATTCTAGCGCACCTATTGAAACCATATATTTCATTTTTAAATCTAAATATGAGTCCGGATTTGACTTTTTTTGAATTATTGAAAAATCTTTTAAGAATTCATCCTTAGGCAAAAGAAAACACGAGGCAAAAATATTTGCTTCTCTTTCAATTACTTTATGCTCATCTTTAGTTAAGCTATCCATATCAATCTTGTAATGGATTAATAGATGTCCTAATTCGTGGGCCAAATCAAAATTTCTTCTAACCGCTGATTTTTTCTTGCTTCCAAGAATAATGAATGGTTGATCTGCATTGGTCCAGGTACTATACGCATCAATACTAGAACCCATATTTTTTTCTAAAATATAGATTCCTGAAAGTTCAAGTTTGTAAAGAAGCTCTGAATTATCTTGTAAATCTAGCTTCTCTCTAGCATTCTCAGCAACACTCTCTAAAATCGAAACACGATCATTTTTTACCATGAACGTGTTATTAATTTGTATTGATTCAGATCTTAACGACCGAATAGTCGTTGTCGGTAAATTAAGTTTACCTTCAAATATATCTAAGAAATAACTAGTATAGTCGATAAACATCGTTTCCATTTTTGTCTTTTTTCGAGCATCTCGATCGTCAGCTCGATATGCAATACTATCAACTGTAGAAACATTAGTCGTAAATGGTGCGGTATAGAAAAACTGAGATTTTACATTAAATATTTTTTTCAGTTCATTAGTTACTTCAAATTTCGGTACGGTGTATTGGTTTTCATACTGCCAAATTGCTTGTTCACTTAACCCTAATTTGTCAGCAAGTTCCTTTCTGGAGAGACCATTTAATTCTCTAACACTCTGTAACTTCTCTCCGAAAAACATGATAATCACATCCTTGCTTATTGGTTGAAAATTAATTCCCAGAATTCTCTTCTGCTTCTTCTTCGGGAACAGAGTATCCGAATGCATTCGCAGTTCCTGAGAAAGTCGTCTGGTTAGAAACCTTCTCATTTATAATTGGTTCAACATCTTCAGGAGAAACTTCGTACTCACTTTCTTGAATTAAATAGCTCAAATCTTCAATTAATTCTAAATTCATTGTTTGTGCGTTTGGCATCGTTAATTGGACAGAATTAATAAGCTTAGTCTGATCATCAATTTCATAAGTCACAATATAAAAACGTGAGTAATTATGCTCTACAGACAATTGAGTCCCTTCTATTACAGCGTTGACCTCTGCTGGAGCATTTAATTCCAGCTGAATTTGTTCAGGCTTATCAACAAAATTCCGAGTTCTATTCTTAAAAATTGGCGTATTTATATCTTTTGCCAAACCAACTAAATAGTTATCCTCGTTAGGTTTATGCATATTTCTACTAAAAGACTTAACAACTCGTCTAGCATTCTTTACAATAAGCATATAGTCTTCAGCATTCTGTTTAACTGTAAACTGCAAATACTCCCAAGTGTACCCAGCTTTTTCTATTTTAAACTGCACATCGATGTCCTTTCCAATTTTAGAAATTTGATCATCGATATGATTTCCTTTTGTCCATGCATAAGCGCCACTCACATTCATTGATTCTTTTTTTCTTTGCGTTCTTCAAGATAGTGTAAGTAACCTTTTAAAGTGCCATCAACTATTACTTTATTAATGGTGCTGTCTAATTTAAACTGATCCATTTACAATCCCCCAATTAAGTTATTTATATTATTATACGACATCCTTAAAGTAAAAACATTATTTTCTTATTTTTTTTAAAGTATCAAACGTTAGGTAATCAATTCTCGTATTTTTCCAGAAAATAACACCTTCAAAAAAACACCCCACAACCATAAGTTGTGGGGTGTTTTGCAAAACCGAATAATATCGGATTGATATTAACGTTTTGAGAATTGTGATGCTTTACGAGCTTTCTTAAGACCTGGTTTCTTACGTTCCTTCATACGAGGGTCACGTGTTAACATGCCAGCACTCTTAAGAGCTGGACGGAAGTCAGGGTCAACTGTCAATAGGGCACGTGAAATACCGTGACGGATTGCACCAGCTTGGCCTGAGAATCCACCACCATTAACGTTTACCAAGATATCATAGCTATCTGTTGTTTCAGTAATTGTTAAAGGTTGTTTCATATCTAAAATCAAGTTAGCAAATGGAACGTAATCAACAACGTCTTTGTTGTTGATAGTGATTTTACCAGTACCTGGTACTAAACGTACACGAGCTACTGAGTTTTTACGACGGCCTGTACCGTTATAAGTTACTTGAGCCACTATAGTTTCCTCCTTAAATAATGTCCGTAATGTCTAAGACTTCTGGATTTTGTGCTTGGTGTTTGTGTTCGCCACCAGCGTAAACGTGTAACTTCAAGAATTGGTTGTGACCCAATGAGTTCTTAGGTAACATCCCTTTAACTGACATTTCAATTAAACGTTCTGGGTTGTTTTCACGAATTTCGCCAGCAGTACGAGTTTTCAAACCACCAGGATGATTACTATGGTGATGATATAACTTGTCGGTTGCTTTGCGACCTGTTAATTTAATTTTTTCAGCGTTGATGACGATGATGTTATCACCTGTATCAACGTTAGGTGTAAATGTTGGTTTATTTTTACCGCGTAAGATAGAAGCGACTACAGTTGATAGACGACCTAATGCAATATCTGTTGCATCGATCACATACCATTTACGTTCTACTTCGCCTGGTTTAGCCATGTAAGTTGTACGCACGATTTATTCCTCCAATATTCTGTGTTTGTTTGACACTCAATAAGTTTCCGGGGCCTATCGTGGGGCAAACAATACCAGATACTATAATACCGTAATTTATTGATTAAGTCAATCGAATCTCATATATTTCCAGTCTATTTATAATAAACTTCTTTTAAATACAAACCGCTTGCTGGCGCGGTTGAGCGCGCCTGTTGCCGATCCTTCACTTCATACAATCGTAAAAAGTCATGTACGTCGCGGCGACCGTTACCGATTTCCAATAAAGTGGCCACTAAGATGCGGACCATATTATATAAAAAGCCATTGCCATGGAATTCAAAAATAAGTTCGTTTTCAGCTTCGTTGTATACAACGGTTGCTTCATAGATTGTTCTGACCTTATCCTTGATGACCCCTCCAGCGGCCGCAAAACTCGTATAGTCATGCGTCCCCATCACGTCGGGTAATGCCGCCTTAATCCGTTCAACATCGATTGGATAAGGATAGTGACCCGTATAACGCCGTTTAAACGGATTAGTATAGTGACCAAGGTCTACGCGATACATGTAGCGCTTGCCGACCGTTGAAAAGCGCGCATGAAAATCATCATCTGCCAATTGGCTATCAACCACTTCCATATCTAACGGTAAAAGGCTATTTAAGGCCCGTAGCATGCTTTTAGCGGGGAGCTCAGATGGATAGTCAAAATGCACAACTTGGCCCATAGCGTGGACGCCAGAGTCTGTTCGGCCGGAACCGTAAACTTGAATATAGGTGCCCTTACTCATCTTGGTTAAAGCTTTTTCCAAGGTGCCTTGAACTGTGCGTTGCTTAGGCTGAACTTGAAAGCCGGCAAAATCAGTCCCATCATAGGCGACCGTTACTCGATAGCGTTGTGTCATTGTTTCTCCTCTTACTTCACAAAATCATTATATCTATTCTAGTCAATTTTCTGAAAAGTAGCAACCCTCCTATCAAAATAAACACCAATTAATAGGTAGCAAAAAAGACTGCGATAAAAGTCATCTTACCCCAGTCCTTTTTTTAAATAATTAGCTAATCTGATATAACACATCCCGTAAGGCAGCGTACTTCTCTCTACCTTCTCTGGTCACTTCTAGTTGCACCGTTCGTTGATCATCATCTACATTGTGCGCCTTCATAATGTAATGCTTATTTTGCAAAGCATTCAACTTACGTGAAGCAGCTGGGGGTGATGTGTTAAATTTCTTAGCGATTTACCCAGGTCGGTTATTCCCAAGCTCGATGATTTGTTCCAAAACGAGGAATTGATCATAGGTTAACCCATATTCTTCGCTCGCTTTATTTAACCGATTAATTTTTTGTTGTGCGTCCAGATACCACTCACTGATACTTAAAATTTCGTGTTGCTCCGCCATTTTATGTTCCCCCTAAGCCTAGGCACCTTCATTTAATACCTGCTTCTGTGTTATCATAGCTATGTATGCAAAAGCGACCGGCAGTTAGTTTTCGAAGGCAAACTACCGACCACTTTTACGAATATCTTTACTTATGAGCTTTAGTCTAATCTGTTTCAGATTGGATTAAAGTTTTTTTATGCAACTGTTGAGCTTAATGTCCATGTTAAGTTAGCTTTGTAGATAGCATTTGTAACTTCTGCACCTGCAGGCATTGTTAACTTGATGTTTTCTGGTGTCCAACCAAAGACGTTAGCACCTTGGCCTTCGCCATCATTAGCTTCGGCAACTGTAATATCTGTACCGCCAACAGCTAATGGTGTTGAGAAACTCTTATTGATGTTAGCAGTTGCAACTGGTGCAACTGTTGGTTGTGTAGCAAGTGCTGCAACATCAGCTGTGTAAGTAGCATCTTGTGTATCTTTTGTTAATTCAGCTACTTGTTGAGTTTGACCGTATTGTGTATTGTCAAATGATAATTTAGCACCAGTAATTGTTTCAGTAGTTGGTTTTGAAGGATCAGCATTATCCATAGCTGTTAAAGCATCTACTGATTTAACTGATAATTTCCATAAACCAGCTTTTGAAGTTGTTCCTTCCCAGAAATCACTTGTTGGATCAGTTGTGTTGTTAGACTTGTTGCTGTTAGAATCTTTACGTGTTACTTGTTTATCAACAACTGTTGCCCAAGCAGTACCATCAACATGGCCCTTCTTTAATTCTGGATCATTTGTGTTTAAAACAGCTGTTTCGTTAGTCTTGCCGCCTTCATAACTTGCTTTAAGGTTATTTGTTGGTAATGATGTATTCTTACCATCAGCAGTAAAGTCTAATTTTGAGTCATCTAGAATTTTATGATTACCAAAATCTAATGTGTGAAGTACCATTTGAAGACGTAAGTAACCAGTGTTACCATTGTCGCTGTTATCGCCAAATGAAATCCCAGCAACTGTTTTGTCAGTTTGTGGTAATTTTGTGCCACCATTGTCATTTGAATGAGCATCTTGTGAACCTAGTTGTGATGTTCCAGCAAATGATGCAGTTGGTGCCATAAGTGAAAGTAATGTTGCGCCAGCTAATACTGAGCTTGTTAATTTTGTGAATTTCATGAGAAATTCCTCCCTAGAATTTTTAGAGCATGAATCTCATTTTTATTATATCACTAATATAATATTCAGTGTTTATAACCATTTTTTAGTGTAGTACGTTTAAAACCCGTCCAACAACTACATTGTAATCGTTGTATAGACGTTGTAGCTATGGTAAACAAGAGCCGCCATGATGCCAGTTGCAATGAGCGTGATTGATAGTATCGTTACTAGCGCAATCATGCCCCATTTCGTCTTTTTATAACCAAATTTATTTACCATTCTTTGCATGGAGATCCCTCTTTCGTTTTCTAACTCGGTGCACTCTGAAGAAAATACCACCGATTATCACTAAAGTAATCGCTACCCCACCTAGAATCCAATTACGATTTCTAAGATAGGCCGCATTTAAACTGTTAATATATTTGGCTTGCGAAGCCGTAATCAAAACATCTTTATGCAGCGTTTTAGCATACTGATTATTTTGCGTTGTCAAGGTCATACTATATGTCCCTGGCACCAACCGTTTTCCCCCAAGCAATAGATCAACATAGAAACTCGTATTTGGTGCAATCTTGCCATTTTTGACAGTTGTTGTGTATTGGATAAATTGCCATTTTTGATTCTGCAATTTAACTTTAATCTTCGCTTTTTCGAGGTACATCGGATCAGGATTATTGAGTTTAATATTAATCGCAGCCTTCTTCGCTTTAGTGAAGCGCGTTTTGATTGACGGTGATTGTAAATAACGATAATCGTTTTTCTTCACAGATTGACCATTTAAAATTAACCCTATCGCGTAGCGGTAAGCATTTTTAACTGCTGATGTTTGATTAAATTGATTAGCGCTTAAATTAATCGCTGTTGCTTTAGTCCCCTTAAAGCTGTCATTCGTTTTAATTTTGATGACAATCCGCTTAGTGGCACCAGCTGGTAAGCTCGTCTTCTTAGGAACGGTTACTAACTGGCTTCCCGGTTGTTTCAAAAGTTTTTTATCAACCGGATGAGACCCCAGATAATCAACTGACGCATTATCATTTGTCGAGGCGTCCTTCGTCTGACCGTAGATATTAATCGTATGCTCAGTTGGATTATAGACTTTGATGCGCACCGTCTTCGTCTGATTAGGTTTCACATGTAAGTTAAAATAACCCAATTGCTTACCGCCGATATTATCTTTTGGTAACTCCGGCATTATCATAAATGTCGCCTTATTAGCAGCCGGGAGCTTGATCAAGCTCTTTTTCTTAGCTGCTTGAGCAGTCCCAATCCCTAGCGTCATTATCACGCCAATCAGCGTGATCATTACTAATACATATCGACAATATTTCCGCATCACATTACCCGATTCTAATAACTTTATAGAGACCATATGCTGCAACTAACAATAGAACACCGTTAGCTGCCAAGACGTACAACCATTTATTAGTTGGACGTTGAATTGAACGTTTATTTAAATCAGCCGCAGCCGCTTTTGAAACTTTAAAGGTTTTCTTAAACGTCCAAGACATTGGTAATTTATTCCAAAGGTTTTCACCAGTAACTTTTACCGAGACTTGGTAGGTGCCTGCCTTCATGTTGTTATACTCCCAAGAAATTGGAAGTGTCACAGATGAATTAGGTGCAATACTTGAGCCTTCTTTTTCGTAAAAGCGCTTATCAGAGAAAAGGCCCTTCTTCGATACAACGGCTTTGAAATGAACATTTTTCAAAATCATAGGTTGTGTATTACGAAGTTTAACCCCCATCGCAGGTCGATTATTATACAAAATAGGTTTTGTCGAATCATATTTCAGTTCTGGATAAACCTTATAATGTGACCCTCGCAAGACGACACTAATCATATAGGCGTAATTACTCGAAATCGTTTGTTCATCGGTTTTATTATCACGATATTCGATAAAATGCCAACCGCCAGAAATCAGACCGTTAAAGTTATCTTCCGGCATCTTAATCGTTGCTTGAATAACAGTTGTTTCTTGTGGTCCTAAGTGAAGCACGCGATCTGATTTACGCACAGCCCCAATTGTTGTTAACGGGATTTTAGCACTCGGATCTAACCCTTTAGTAGACGATTGAAATTTCATATCGCCACCCATTTGAGTCATCCCATTTTGAAATTCACTTCTAATTGTGATTTTCTTATCCGTAAAGTTTTGAACACGCATCTTAATGGTATGCGTCGTTCCGGGTTTGTACTTAACATCAAAGTAATTTAAGCTCGTGTCCACTTGACCTTCCGGCATAATTGGCTGGATTTCAAAATCTGCTTTTTCAGTTGTAGAGTCGGCCTGAACTTGTTGTGACAGCGCAAAACCGCCCATCACGCCTATGGCCAATCCTAAAATTATATTTCTTAATAATCGTTTTCTAAACACGATTTGATTCCTCCTATGGTGCAACCGTTAATGTCCAATCTAAAGTCGTTGTATAGGTTGTATTATCCCGTTTAGTTGTCGCTGGGACATGTAAGCCAATGCTGATATCAGCATTCTTCTTATCACCAAATTGATAGTACCAACTCCCCTTACCTTGATCATCGCTGTAAAGATTGTTTTCATCACTTTGATCCTTATCAGGGTCATCATTCTGGAAAAGTCCAACCTTGGTATAGGTCATTAAATTCTTGACCGTATAGCCAGATTCTAAGCCGGATTTTAAACTAAAGCTATCAACCGAAGACATTGCTTGATTTGGCGTTGTGTTACCCACATCCGCAATAACAGTCCCATTTTTAAATTGTAGTTCTGCATCTTTCAAGACTTGTTTACGATCGTCCGTAAACGGTTTTTCTTGTGCAACTTGTAATTGCCATGAATCAACACCGTAGTGATCAGTTACTTTAACGGCTTGTGGTGTCTTACGATCTTCTAGATAGTAGGTACTATCTGTTTGTGTCCGATTATGGGTACCAAAATCCCAATAACTTGGTGCTTCAACTGAAAGCATCCGCTTGTAATAGCCATACGTAATCGTTCGAACCTTATCCGTAAAGACAGGATCATCCTTGTACGCTTTAGACCAGTTAGCGTTCGTTAAATCAGTACTTTCCGTTACTGCATGGATTGTATACCCATCGATAACCTTAGGTGCTACTCGTTCTGAGTTAACAGTCGACAACTTGGTGCCTGAAGTCCCTTTTTCATCAACTTCAGTGGCAATATAAGTTGGCTGACTTAAATCGTTATCTTCTAAATCAACGTAACGGATAATGATTTCGCCGATATTCTTCTTCAAATTCAATATTGTTTGATTGAAGTTCATTGTATTCCCAGCAATTAATACATTTTCAGTCCCAGTTGACGTCGTTTTAGTTTCTGTTAATTCGTCTGCTGTTAATTTAGCATCATTTGTCACCACTTTATCCGCTGCCAATGTATTATCATCGACACTTGCAGTCACTTGCATCTTATAACTGATAGTTGCCATATATCCCGGCTTCAATGGTTGCGAAAGTGTAATCGTCTGATGATCAGCACTAAATTTAGCATTTGCATCTGTCGTTTCATTCGTCCCATCAGCCTTGCTGATTTTAACAACTAACGGATAGTCATTACCGGTATCCGGATCACTAAATGAAAGTTTATCGGACTTCTTCATCGTAATCGTATTAACCTTCATGTTGGTAATGTTCCCCGTATTGTCAGCTGCTGCTGTTACCTTGTAACGATAATCGATGACATCCCCTTTACCGGCAGTTGTTTCTACACGATAACCATCCTTATCAGGATATTTAGGATCTGTTGACGTCGATGTATCTTCCGTCGTTGTATTCTTAAGCGTTTGTTCAAGTTTAACTTCTTTCTTATTCCGGATCTTCAACTTCGATTGGTTAGCTTTTGTCTTATGTTGATAATTAGCAACCGTCTTATCCGTTAAATCACCGGTTAAGTTGTCAGCGTAGAAGTTAGCATCATTCGTAATATCTTGTGTCTTAGCATTATCCTTAACCAATACTCGATATTGGACCATTACTTTCTTATCTGTATCGAGTGGTGTCTTCATGGCAATCGCCTTAAGACTTGCTAAAGTGCCTGATACCGTAGAACGAACCATTGTTGAGCCATAACTGATTTGAATCTGTTTATCTGGATAACCATCAAGTGATACTAATTCCAAATCATCCGGCACATTCATCGTAATATCTTGGATAGCAGCATTTGTTAAAGCCTCATCATTGGTATACTTCCCTGATGTACTATCAGTTGGTAACGTAATATCAAAACGATACATAATCTCATCACCAGGTACAGCCGTTGTTTCGGCCTTACCATCCCCATATCCAGGACCAAACCATGCTTGTCCCGAAATAGCCGTTGCTGGATTTCTAATAAATTGTTGAATGGTTGCCGTGTTCTTTTGTTTCTTCAATGTCAATGTGGTTGTATTAAACTTGCCTTTATCAGCGGCAGCGGTGTTGGTCTGATCTGTAAACCCGTTAGCTGTCAAAAGCCCATCGTTGTTTACGTCGCCATCCATATCCGCTGTAACCTTCATCTTGTAGTTCACCATTAATACTTGTGATTTCTTCAATGCGACATTCTTAAGCGTAATCTTCTTCGTGCCCGCTGTTCTGCCATCACTCATAGTGACATTAGCAGTAGGGACGGCTGTTCCACCCGCTGTTGCGGTAATGCCTGTTAGGTAGTCCAACTTGCCGGCTGGATCCATCACAATGTTATCAATGACGATATCCTTAACATCAGCATTGTTGTCTTTATCAGCAGTAACCTTGAAACGATAATCAATTGTGTCGCCTTTAGTACCAGATGCTTTTGGACCAAAAGCTGTTTCAGCTGCTTTATCTTGTTTCAATTGTTGACTGATTGTCACCTTATCTTTACGGACAATGTGTAAAATTGATTGGTTCGCTTTTGTCTTGTTTTGATAATTAGCAACAGTCGTATCTTTTAAATCACCCGTTAAGTTTGATGCGTAGAAGTTCGCAGCGTTGGTAACGTCTTGTGTTTTAGCATCCGGCATGATGTTAGCGCCGTAGTAAACAAGAGCCTCTGTCACATTCTTAGAAAGTGGACTCTTAAGGTCAAGGTTTTTAATATCCTTAATCGAATTAATAGTATCGTTATACTCAGAAACTTGACCTTCAGTACCCGTCCGATAGCTAATTTGAATCTTATGAGTCGTACCTACAACATTCGCTAGCTCTAAATCATCCGGTACATTCATCGCAATATCTTGTAACGCACTATTCAATAGATCAGCGTTATTCTTCGGATCGGTCGTTGGAAATTTAATCGAAAACTTGTACGTAACTGTATCCCCAGGGTTAACAGTTGCTTCCGCAGGTTTATTATTAGGCGCCGGTTCATCCGGCCCAATCCATCCTGAATTTGTATTCGCTACATTATCTTTAAGATTAATACTTTGGCTAATCTTTGCCTTATTGGATATCTTTTTAAGGGTTAAAACAGTTGTATTAAATTTCCCTTTATCAGCGGCAACGGTGTTGGTCTGATCCGTGAAACTATCAGCTGTTAACAGCCCATCGTTCTTCACGTCGCCATCCATATCCGCTGTAATCTTCATCTTGTAGTTCACAATTAATAATTGTGTTTTCGACAATGAAACATTCTTAACCGTAATCTTCTTCGTGCCGGCTGGATCCATCACAATGTTATCGATGACAATATTCTTAATATCGGTACTATTATCATCGCCAGCAGTAACCATGAAACGATAGTCGATTGTATCGCCTTTAACACCAGTTTCGGTCGTCTTAAAGGTGGTTGCCGAATCTTGTTTCAATTGGCTCCTATGTCAAGAATCCGGACATAAAAGTACGAACAAATTTGACTTTCAATTTAAATTACTTAATTTAATTTTCGGAGGCCGAAGTTTTAGTCCCGTTCAGATTTTAAAAACGCTTTAGAGTATATTAAATAAGCCCCAACATTATTGAATTTAATAGCCTGTAGCTACGCTACAAGTGAAATACGATCAC
>NZ_JAMQEX010000021.1:0-20603 GCF_033176295.1 Latilactobacillus sp. | reverse complement strand
TTTGTGTAGGAACATCAATGATAACAGAGATTTGTCTTGGTGTTTTTTATTTTATCAATTAGCTAAAAGTATTTGGCTAACTTGATTATAAAACGCGCGTCTTTTTTATTTACTAACAAGACTTAAAATGATAGACAACTGTATGAAAATCGGTCTTATTTCGAGGTAACGTTAATCCAACATTCATTAACTCGTCCCCACCATATTGTTCACCTGAATCAGACTGATATACCTTATTAGGATCTAAATAATTTAATTTAAATACCGGATAATGCGGTGCTGCTTGTGCTAGTTCACTGTAAATCAACACATTAAATTCACTACGATTTTCATTGATGATCAACCAAGCAGTGTAGTTATCATCTGTAACAACTAAGCGATAGAACCGACCAAATTGAGTTAATTGCCGTTCTTTTTTTGCAATTTTGGTTTGTTGTTTAATCTGTTGTTTCTCATCAGCACTTAATTGCGTTAAATCAAGTTCATAGCCTAGATTCCCAAACCTCGCAATATCAAACCTCGTCTGTATATCTGTTGTTCTACCTACTTGATGATTAGGAACTGCACTCACATGTGCAGCCATCGTAATTGGTGGGTATAGTAGGCTATAGCCATCTTGGATAACAACTCTGCTTGGTGCATCTGTATTATCACTCGTCCAGGTCTGTGGCATGTAATATAGCATGCCCGGATCAAACCGCCCACCTCCGCTTGAACAACCTTCAAATAATACTGTTGGGAACTCATTCGTAATCACTTCTAACACATGATATAAGCCTAAAATATATCGGTGCCAAACCTCACCTTGTTGACTATCATCGACTGCCGTACTATAAACATCTGACATATGTCGATTCATATCCCATTTAATATAATCTATTTTTCCAGTACTAAGATGTTGTCTCAGCATTTGTATTAGATAATCTTGAACCGCTGGGCGTGTCAAATCTAACACTAATTGATTTCTACCTTCCATCGGTTCGTAATTTGGAACATGTAAACACCAATCTGGATGCTGACGATATAGATTACTTTTCCGTGAAATCATCTCAGGTTCAAACCACAGTCCAAATAACAAGCCATGTTGCTTAATCGTATCCGCTAACTGTCCAATTCCATGTGGTAATTTAGTCTGATCAACCGACCAGTCTCCCAAAGATGTCGTATCATCATTACGACCAACAAACCACCCATCATCCAAAACAAATAGTTCGATACCAACATCAGTCGCTTCTTGCGCCAATGCTTCACATTTAGCAGCGTCAATCGCAAAATACATTGCTTCCCAAGTATTAATTAAAATTGGCCGTTCCTGGTGGCTAAAACGTCGCGGTACTAAATGATCCTGATATAATTGATGAAAATTCTGACTCATTCCGTTTAAACCAGCCGTACTATAATTCATGATAGCTTCTGGTGCCACAAATGTTTCATTCGGTGCTAAGCGCCAATCAAATGTATCTGTATTCAAGCCTAGCTGTGCGCGAATATTACCGTATTGATCTTGCTCGACTTGTCCCATGAAATTACCACTATAGACCAAATGAAATCCATAAACCACACCAGTATATTCTGTTGTTTTAGGTGATAAAAGTGCAAAAAAAGGTTGGTGTTGCGGACTACTTGCCCCACGAACACTTTCTATTTTTTGAATGCCTGGATAAATAGGATGTTGATTGCGATTAGCTTCATTAATATGTGCCCCGTACAATGATAACCAGGATAGCTTTTGAGGTGTAAAATCGATTGATAAGCTTTGACAATTCTGAATTGTAATTGCTCGTTGTCCAACATTCGTCACTTCTTGATGCATTGCGATAATATCTAAATCCTTAAAGATTGTATAATACATCGCTACCCGCACACCGGCTTTCAAATCCTCCAAATTAATCCGGAGTGTTTGTGCATCATCGTCACTAACAACATAAGTTGCCGGCAAGTCACTTAACTTGGGCTTCCCAGTAATTATTTGGTAATCACGATATTCTAGGTCAAGGTGGTTATTGTGACTAGCTTGTTGAATTGTTAAAGCAGGGATTCGATAATCACCCGTATCTCGTGTTGGACAAATCAGTGGTAACTCACCTAACGAAACCGTTCGATCCGTCGATGGATTAACAGCTAATCCACGGTCCGTAAACCGGATAGTGTTACTTTCATGATACTGACGAATATGAGCACCAAAATAGCGATGAATTACATATTTTTGTTGAACGATTGCTAAGACCATACTGATACGCCCATTATCTAGGTAAAATATTGCCTTTTTTTCATCAAAACTAATCATTTTATCACATCCTATTTCCACTTATTTATTCTATAATAAAATGAATACTAATCCACAACAAGAGTAACAAATTTAATGGGAGGGTAATAAATTGGGGCTTAATCATTCTTTTCAGCTGCACTATGATCACACACAGTACTTTCATTTAATCGGTGGCGGAAATGAAACTGTCACTGCAAATTATTATTGGGACTGTCGCCAAAGAACTGGGAACTATTGCCTTTTTCAATATACAATTAAAGGACAAGGTCATTTACAAATTGGCGATAGTCATTACACCCTAAAACCCGGTGACGCCTTTTTAGCGACAATTCCTGGTAACCAGATTTATTCATTAGCGCCAGATAGTATAAATTGGCAATTTATCTACTTGGAATTCTCACCACATTTTATTGATCAATGGCACCAAATGACACAAGATACGCCCATACTGAACTTTAAGGAACATCCCGTATTCGTTAAAAATTGTCTAGCGTTAAATCAAATAGGTCTCCAAAATACGTTTAGTGATTATTTCGAAAATACAAGTCGATCAGCACAATTTTTCTTTGATCTCTTACGAATTAGTCAACATACTCACCAATCGGCTCAAGATAAATATCCAGAATGGTTAAGCCATTACCGTCAGTGGCTAGATATCCACTACGATCAGGACATTTCATTAGAAGATGCGGCTGATATTTTTAATAAATCAAAATACACACTCATTAAAGTCTTTAAATATTACTACCAACAATCACCAAAGCAATACCTAATTGATTTACGTATAAAAAAAGCAATGCGTCTACTCATCGAGCATCCCGAATTAACCGTCAAAACAGTTGCGCAAAAGTGTGGCTTTCAGTCAGCCAATTACTTCACCAAAGTTTTCCATAAAAAAACAATGTATTCTCCTCTAAAATTTGCTCAAGAAAATACATTGCACGATAGTAGTGTTCATTATTTTAATAACTAGATCTGCGCTTATTAATAAACTTAATTATTTTAGCGTTAGTTCATATTCCTCATGTCTCTTAGGGTCAACCTGCGTTGTGCCCGGAATGAAATGAATCGCTTCTGTGCCTGCCTCTCTGGCTTGATGGTAATACCACTTCTTCCACCGTAAGAAAGCTAAGTTCGTTTCTAATGCCTTAATTTTGGCTTCCAACTGACGTTCGTGTTCGACCATAAAATCGTAACGATCAGGTAGCGTTTCATCGCCCACCATACACCAGTCAATAAACTGGCCAATTTCTTTAATCGGAATGGCCGATTTTTTCAAACAGTCGATCACTTCGACGTAACCTAAATCGTCATCCGTAAAAATTCGGCGGCCAGCCGCGTTTCGTTTAGCAAACGGCAATAACCCTTCCTTGTCATAATAGCGGAGCGTATCAACCGAAACGCCCATTTTAGTTGCAATCTCACCAATTAAATAAGTTGTCATTATTTCTCCTTGACCTGGAGCTAACTCCAGGTGGTATGCTTTTTATATAGCATAATATAGAAAGCAGGTTTTGACCACTATGAATAAACCATTAATCGTTATTACAGGCGCTAGCTCAGGATTTGGCGCCGAAATCGCTAAAATTTTTAATACTGCTGGCTATCCAGAATTACTACTTGGTAGACGGGCTGATAAAATCGCTAACTTACCTTTAACCTTTGAAAACGTCTTAATCGAATCAGTCGACGTCACTAATCAAGCGGAATTTAAAACTGCGATTCAAAAAGCAGAAGCGAAATTCGGGCCGACCGACTTACTGGTCAATAATGCTGGTGTTATGTTACTAGGGAATGTCTTGACCCAAGACGCCAAGGAATGGCAAACAATGCTTGACACGAACGTCATGGGCGTTCTAAACGGCACGCAAATTGTATTACCTGCCATGATTGAACACCAACATGGGACAATCATCAACATGTCTTCATTAGCTGGTCGTAAGACTTTCGTAAACCATGCTGCCTATGTCGCTTCTAAATTTGGCGTTCACGGTCTAAGCGAAACCATCCGTGAAGAAGTCTCGGGCCAAAACGTTCGGATTTCAATGATCGCCCCGGGCGCTGCTGAGACAGAATTACTAACCCACGTCACTGATCAAGGTGCCTTAACAGACTATCAGGCTTGGAAAGATAGCATGGGTGGCATTACTTTAGACCCAGTTCACGTGGCCGAATCCGTTAAATTTATTTACGACATGCCACAAGCGGTTAATATTCGTGAACTCGATATCGCAGCAACACGTCAAGATAACTAATTTTTCTAAAGCGTGCTATGCCAAAGTTACTTTTGGCATAGCACGCTTTTTTTATACTTGCCGATGACCGCCCCACGTATTTGACAATATGTTACACTTGCAAACTAAAGATTGTTTTACGTCGCTATTTCCTCTAAACTAGACTATAGAAAGCGGAGTATTACTTTTGCCAAAATATGAAGAGATCGCCGACACACTTCGCCAGCGGATTAAGCAAGGAATTTATCCTGCTAATTCGTTGCTACCTAATCAGGTTGAACTTGTCGAAGAATTCGATGCTAGTCGCATGACGGTTAAAAAGGCCATTACGATTCTCACCATGGAAGGGCTCGTTTTTGCTCGTCGTGGCGCTGGCACCAAAGTACTGGACCATTCTTTTTGGAATAAAAATACTGCACCAGCCGATCAATATCGGGGGATGTCCTTTGATTTAGCTGATGCCAATCAAACCCTCACCAGTAAGGTTATTACCTTCAAAGTCACCTTCCCCTCACCAGAAGTTAAGGAACGCCTTACCTTGAATGCACAACAACCGGTTTACGAAATCATTCGCTTACGGATTGTCGATGGCGTCAACAGCGTCCTTGAACATACATACATGCCCGTTAACCTAGCACCGGGTTTAACAGATGAAATTCTAGAAAATTCCATTTACAGTTATTTGAAGAAAGACCTTCACTTAACTTTTGCGGGTGCTTTCCGAAATATTCAAGCCGACAAAGCTGATAAATATGATCAAGAATATCTCGAATGTGCGCCTACTGATCCGGTTTTAGAAGTCGAACAAGTGGTCTATCTCGATAGTGGTCAACCGATTGAGTATTCCCGGAGTCGTAACCGCTACGACCGCCGCGGTTATACTTACTTGGACGTCAATAACTGCTAATTACAACACAAAAAGAAGCCCTTATCGCATTGATAAGGGCTTCTTTTTTATAGTGCTTTATTTTTCAAGATCTTGTAATTTTTGGTTGTCATCTAATACTGAACGACCGCCATTACCGATTTTTTGTAAATGATTCATACCGAACCACAATAGGATCAATGCGACTACCATAAATAGTAGTAACGTGAAGACTGTTTGTAGCACTTGACCGTTACCTAAACCAGATGTAATTGCTTGTCTGAAGCCTAGGATTGAGTAAGTCATTGGTAAGAATGGATGGATCACGTTGTAGAAGTGGTTTGTAATTTCCATTGGGAATGTCCCACCTGAACCACCTAATTGGAGCATCAAGAGAACCATGGCCAAGAAACGACCAGGATTATCGAACGTCATCGATAAGAACATGATGATCGCCATCGACGTCAATGAGAACATAATTGATACTAAGAAGAATTGGGCAGGATGATCAACATTTAACCCTGCGATCATCATCAAACCAGGTTCGATGATTGCCATGCCAACAGCAACTAAGGCGCCGACAGAAATCTTACTTAAGTACCAAGCTGTTGCTGATTGACCAGTCATTGAAACTTTCCGAATTGGGAAAGCAAAGTTGAAGACGATTGCCCCAACGAATAAGGCTAATGAAAGCACGTATGGTGCTAAAGCATGACCGTAGTTAGGGACATAGCTATAGTTTGAGTGTTTCAATTCAGCAGGTGCAGCGAACATATCCGCTGTCTTATTCGTTAATTGGATATCGTTAACTTGTTTTGCACCACCCTTAAGGGCAGTTGCTAAGGTCTTGTTACCATCAGTTAACTGACCAGCACCGTCGTTTAACTTAGCTGAGTTAGCAGCTAATTGACTTGTACCATCGGCTAATTGACCAACACCACTCGTTAACGTTGGGATCTTAGCGTTTAATTGACCAAGACCACCGTTCAATGTTTCAGAACCTGTTGCCAATTGACTAACACCACTTGTTAATTGTGGTACTTGGCTATTCAATTGACCAGTACCAGTTGCTAATTGTTTTGAACCAGCAGCTAATTGACCAACACCGCTTGTCAATTGTGGTACTTGACCGTTTAATTGCGTTGTACCAGCATACAAGGCTTTTGAACCTGTTGCTAATTGACCAACACCGCTTGTCAATTGTGGCACTTGACCGTTTAGTTGTGTTGTACCAGCATACAAGGCTTTTGAACCTGTTGCTAATTGACCAACACCGCTTGTCAACGCTGGTACCTTACTATTTAACTCGTTTGTCCCATCACTTGCTTTTGATACGCCAGCTGTATAGGCGCTTAATCCTGGAATTAAGCCTAGTTGACTCGGAGTCCCAACAAGGCCTAATTTAATTTGTCTTAAGCCTGCATTGATAGTATCTGTTGCTTGGATAGCCCCCATATCTGAAGGTTTATCACTAGTTTTAGTTAAACGTGCGCTAACAGTTTTTAAACCACCTGTTAATTCATCAATTGCTTGATCTACGCCCGATTTAAGTTGAGGTGCTGCAACATATAATTCATTTACACCTTTTTTCAATGCTTGAAGACTTGTCATTAAGTTAGTCATCTGCGTTTGAACTGATTTTAGATGTACACCAGTATCTTCAGTATTAGTTTTAATCGTATTTAAATCTGCACCAGATGAGGCAAGTTGATTAGCTGTAGCAGTAACACTAGTCCCCGCACTTTGAAGTGCATTATTTAGTTTCTGTGCTAAAGCTGGATCTTTTGATAATGCTGCTTTAATTTGTGGATCAGAAACTACTTCTGTAATAGCTTGTAATTGCGCACCAGTGTTAGCAACTTGACTAGCTGCACTTGTACTTACATTTTTATCATATAGTTTACTATTAATTTGTTGTAATGATTGTCCTGTACTTGTAGCATCAGTTGCTACTGCCGTTAAGTCCGTTGTTACTTGTTTTGAAATTGCATCTGCTTGTGGACTATTTATCCCCGCGTTAAGTTTCTCAACACCAGTCTGTAATTCGCCCATGCTTGATTTCAATAAATCTAACTTTTCTGATTTACTATCTAACTGATCATCAATCATATTAGCAGCAGCAGATAAGGCGCCACTTAATTGTTGACTACCATCGATTAACTGATCAACGCCGCCATTTACTTTACCAGCACCAGCAACTAACTGATCACTATTACTATCTAAGGCATTTAATCCACTCTTTAATTTTGTAACGCCACCGGCTAATTGTCCGGTACCATCATTTAACGTTTGTAAACCTGTGTTTAATTGACCAGCACCGTCATTTAAATCTTTAGCACCTGAAGCCAACGCACCTGTTTTACTATTTAACGTTTGTAAACCTGTGTTTAATTGACCGGCACCGTTGTTCAATTGGCTTGCGCCTGAAGCTAATGCGCCTGTCTTACTGTTCAATGTTTGTAGACCTGTGTTCAATTGGTTGGCACCGCTGTTCAATTGGCTAGCACCTGAGGCTAATGCGCCTGTTTTGCTGTTCAATGTTTGTAGACCTGTGTTTAAGGCCCCTGAACCGGCTGCTAATTTTTGAATACCATCTGATAAAGGTGTCACGCTAGTTTTCATTGTCATGACGCCATCGTTGACCTTATCAACACCAGCTGTATAAGTGTTCAAGCCATCTGAAAGTGTGACTGAACCCTTTGTTAACTTCTTAGCCCCTGAAGCGGCTGTGCTGAAGCCTTTACCAGCTGTTTTAACTTGTTTGAACATAACTTGAGCATAAGCCTTTGTTACTGTTTCACGTACTTGGGCGTTCAATTCCTTGGCACCCATTTCACTGATAACTTCACCGATGAAGTTCAATGAATCGTTTGTTTCATATTGGATTTGCATCTTTTTAGGATTCTTATCCAAAACTGTTGCGGCGTTTGCTGAAAAGTTCTTAGGTAAAGTAACGACTGTATAGTATTCTTTGTCCTTCAAACCTTGTTTAGCCTTCTTGGCCGAAACGAAACGCCAACCTAATTGGTCGTTCTTCTTTAATTCCTTAACCATGTCTTTACCAGCACTCAACGTTTCACCGTTATAAGTTGCTGGTTGATCATTATTTACGACAGCGACTGGTAATTCACCAGTACTACCGTAAGGATCCCAGACAGATTTCAGGAAAAAGACACTGTACAAGAACGGAATAAACATGATTGCGATTAACGAAATCATGATGATTTTATTCTTGGCAATGAACTTAAATTCATTTTGAATCATCTTCATCTGTAAAACTCCTTACTTAATTTTGATGTATAATCAATTA
The DNA here is from genome assembly GCF_033176295.1 of Latilactobacillus sp. Taxonomy (NCBI): domain Bacteria; kingdom Bacillati; phylum Bacillota; class Bacilli; order Lactobacillales; family Lactobacillaceae; genus Latilactobacillus; species Latilactobacillus sp. Next base: position 11,925 of record NZ_JAMQEX010000021.1, on the reverse strand, counting down.
CATTCAATATCCACGATAACTGAACTAGTTTAACCTTTTTTCATGAAAATTTCAACCCTTATGCATTAATCAATCAAACATTAGTCACAAAAAAAGCGTTCCAGGTTATCCTAGAACGCTTTAGCACACTAATTACTTCCTATAATATGGGTTCTTCTATAAATTTTGCTTAGCCATAATTCTTTGTGTGATATATCCAAAGAGAATCATCGCGATGATTTGAATGCCGTAAATCGCTAGATAATGGCCCATTTCGTTTACATCAATCGTTGGAATTACAAGCAATGCAAATGACGTTATGATCCGATAAACCCAAGTAAGACCGATGAAAACCAAAATGGCTTTTTTTGCCCCTCGCATCCAAGTGCAGGCCAACAACATCAATGTCACCGTTGTGATATAGGCTAGAATAAGATCAATCAAATAATACCAAGAGAAATTATTCATGAATGACGAGAAGACGAGTTGCAGCATCCCAATATTCTTATTCAATTCAACGACTAGCAATGTTCCTGGTATTAATAAAAGGACAACTGCGGCTAACATTGATAAGCAAATCGTTACAATTAATTTGGCGTAGAATAAATGTTTCCGTTTAATCCCAGAAGCCATCATCAAGGCCAAAACATCATTATTATAATCGACCGATAAAACGTGGAACGGATACCAATATAATAAGATGAAATTGGCGGCTATCAACAACATGATACTAATAATCATAAATGAACCAAAAGTTTTATTGCCATATAACTCAGCTGGTAGTGATTGTGCGTTTGCCAATACCAAGGTAAAAATAATATTGAGCACCGCAATAATCCCAAAAACTAACATATATACTTTTTCATGGAAAAATTTGAAGAATTCCATTTTTACAATTCGTTGGATCGTCATCTAATCACTTCCTTAATTTAATTTATTGTCTAATGCACTTAGTACGCCAATTTCATTGATTTCGATCTCAGCATCAATTAATTTCATTTGGACTTCTCGCCACTTAGGATCTTTAATCGATAATTGAATCCGACCATCGGCTAACACTTCATGTTCATAAGCCATTTCGGTTAAAATCGCTTGAACTTTTGCATTATCAGTCGTGTTGACCACCCGTAGTTTCTTGTCACTTTCGGTCGCTAAATCAATCGTTTCACGCAATTGACCGTGATCAATCACAAATACTGACTTACAGAACATTTCAATATCACTTTGAACGTGACTTGAGATGAGCAAGGTCATTGATCCTTCGCTAATTAATTTTTGGAGGTAAGTCTTGAACCATTGTACCGTGTCTAAGTCTAGACCTCTAAAAGGTTCATCTAAGATAAGTAGTTCCGGTTGGTGCAATAACGCGATTAATAAGATTAATTTCTTCTTCATCCCGTAAGAATAAGTTTTAACTTTTTGATTTAAGACAGCTTCAATGCCAATTTCAGCCGCTAATGTGCGTGCTTGTTCGCGGTTAAATTCACCCCGTAAGCCACTAAAATAGGCCAAGTTAAACCAGCCGGTTTGATTCATGTAAACAGACATGCCGTCTAAAACAATCCCCACCCGATTTAAAATAGCCGGATTATCGCGGACGTTTTGACCATCAATTTGAATTTCACCCGAATAATTCGTAATGATATTGGTTAAGCTCTTAAATAACGTCGTTTTACCAGCGCCATTATGACCAACAATGCCGTAAGCACCGCCATTTGGAATGGTTAAGTTTTTTAAATCCAGTGCAACATTATTTTTATACGTTACGACAAGATTGTTAATTTCAATTTGCATTGTATTCCTCCTTAACTAATAGTCCCCATTATAAGGGTTTGGACCCTTAAAGCGGTAAAGATTAACTAAATTTAATTAAAAAACACCTAACAATAAACCGATTGTTAGACGTTTTTTTGTGAATATATTAAACGCGCTCTGAACGTGTTCTACCAACCATATCCTTGCGGTTGGTTTCACACTCTATCCTAAACGTGCTTTTTAAGTCTAGTCCCTTCCGCTTAACCCTGCTCCGCAAATAACCGATGCTGTCGGTTATTCACTGAGCTGTGTTAATGCTCAGGGCCTACCCAGACTTAAACGCACACTTATCCTAAACGCGCTCTATTTTTGTCATGCCGCCCATGTATGGTACCAATGCTTCTGGGATTGTGACACTGCCGTCTTCATTTTGGTAGTTTTCCAAAATAGCAGCAACTGTCCGGCCAACCGCTAAACCTGAACCGTTCAATGTGTGGACCAAGTTCACGTGGCCATCTTCGTCACGGTAACGAATTTGGGCGCGACGTGCTTGGAAGTCGGTACAATCTGAACAGCTTGAGATTTCACGGTAAGTATTTTGAGCAGGTAACCAAACTTCAATATCATAAGTCTTAGCTGATGTGAAGCTGGCATCGCCTGTTGCCAAAGTAATGACATGGTATGGCAAGTTCAATGCTTTTAAGATATTTTCAGCATCGTTAGTCATTTTTTCTAATTCATTAAATGATTCTTCAGGCTTTGTGAATTTCACCATTTCAACTTTGTTAAATTGGTGCATCCGGATTAATCCACGAGTATCACGGCCGGCACTCCCAGCTTCTGAACGGAAGGCTGGTGATAAGGCAGTGAAGTAGATTGGTAATTGTGCGCCATCTAAGATTTCATCACGGTAGAAGTTTGTCAATGGCACTTCGGCGGTTGGAATCAAGGTCATTGGTTCGCCTTCGTTAGTCATTGTGTAAACATCTTCCGTAAACTTAGGAAATTGGCCAGTCCCAAACATTGATTCGCCGTTAACCAAGTATGGTGTAATCATTTCTTCATAACCTTCTTTGGCATGTTGATCTAACATAAAGTTATAAACGGCCCGTTCAAGACGTGCACCAGCACCCTTGTAATAAACGAAACGGCTGCCTGAAACTTTAGCAGCACGTTCGAAATCTAAAATACCAAGTTTTTCACCGATATCCCAGTGTGCTAATGGTTCGAAATCAAATTCACGGGGTGTTGACCATTTACGTTCTTCACGGCTGAAGCTTTCATCCAAACCAACTGGTGCTGAGTCATCAGGGAAGTTAGGTAAGCGAACCAAGATATAGTCTACTTTTTCCTTCACTTCAGCTAATTGTGCATCTAATTCTTTAATTTCTGCACCGACGTTCTTCATAGCAGCGATTTGTTCAGTTGCATCTTCTTTATTGCGTTTAGCAACAGCGATTGCTTCTGAAGCAGCGTTTCTGTTTTTCTTCAATTCTTCAGTTTGGACGATTAAAGCGCGGCGTTTTTCATCTAAGGCAACTACCTCGTCGATTTCTGCAGCATCAATACCGCGAGTCGCTAATTTATCCTTTGCCCATTGGACATTTTCCCGAATTACTCTGATATCTAACATAGCACTCTCTCCTTTTTATAGATAATAATCAACAAAAAAAGCCTTCTCATCCCCTAAATTGGGACGAAAAGACTTCACATTCGCGGTACCACCCAAGTTCACTGATTACCAAATAACCAGTGCCCTTCATTGCTGATAACGGTCAGGTGCCGTGTAGTTATTCACTACCCACTATTACGCTGGAATACTGGATTCAATACCTTCCACCAACCGGTATCTCTCTGTCAATCCATATAGGCGCTTATTCACGTGTTTTTCTCTTGCATTAAGAATAACCCATTTGGCTATTAAATTCAATCTTAATCGGCTGACTTTTGTAACCAAAGCTCTCTTAATAAGCCATATAAACGCCCATAATGGTCACTATCCGCATTTTGATTCCACTTAAACATCACTGCATTCGGGTTAACCTTATTGGCTAACGAGATACTTGACGTTGTGATGACTAGATCGGCATCAGCCAAATCAGCATCGTCGTGCGTCACTGTCACATAACGAATATTCTTCAAAGCCATCATTAAATCAAAATAACCTAAGAATGATTGTTCTGATACTAAGACGACCTTCACCGGGTTAGTAGGTGCTACCCGTTGAACAACTTGCCGTAAGACATTATAAAGCCCGCTAACAATTTGATCGCGTAAATCGCTGATAAAATCTAATTGCTTGTCTAAGAGTAAGTAATCGACCGTATCTTCAATATCTTGTTTTAAAACGGGGTTATCCCTCAAGCGTGTGTAATCGTCCATTAAATGGTTCGCCATAATCGACATCACATCTTGTTTAAACATATAGATTGTCATGACAGTGGCCATTAATGTCTGAACTAATCCTTGATAATCTTCTTCATCCAGGTTCAAATGTTCTTCAAGATTAATTGGCACCTTAGCCATGAAATCCATTACGAATTTATGGGTCTTAGGAATATAACGTTCATAGCGATCTTCATAAGATGGCATATACTGATTATTCCCTTGTAACAAGATGGGCCCAAAGTTCATCAAGTCATAAAGGTTAAAAGATTCAGCCATTGCTTCTTCCATCGTCATCTGAGCCATTGCATTTTTAATAATTAACGCTGGCCCAATGAACGGTTGGTTAATATACGTTTTAATCATATTGGGGACTGGGTACCGCAATAAATTTTCTTCGGTAGGTCCTTGAATATAGTGCCGCTGCGCAATCCGATAGTACATTGTCACAACTAAGTATGCACCTAATTCGCGGGTTAAAACATTTGGTTTTGCCAATTGGAACCGTTCGATTGCTAAATCAAACGCCTTTAAAGCATCCAATCGATCAATCGTTTCAAATGGCCATGTGTGCCCATCAGTCGCTAGCCAGAATAAAATGATGAGGACTAAGCGAATCTTATTCTCATCACCTTCTAGGCGAATTGGATCGTAATACATGCGAATATCAAATGACCGGATTAAATCCCGAACACCTTTCAAATGCCGCAATGCGGTTGCTTTGCTGATATCGTGTGATGTCCAAAATTCTTCGAACTTCACTTCTTCACCTTTCAACAAGATGTTTACAAAATCAAAAACATCTGATTGATCCACTAAATGATAGTGATAGGCATCTAGTGGGACACTAAATAATCTTTGAATATCTTCAGTGTCTTCGCCGATAACTTCTTTTAAATCAGCGACGATACTCATATAGGTATTATATAGACTACCATAAGTCCGGTTTAATAAGGCGGCGACCTGTTTTAAATTAACGTCGTCGACTAATGGTTCATTTTTTCGAGATAATGCAATTCTTTTTTTGACGGGTAATTCATCCCGCTTCAAGCTCGCGATATCCAACAACAGACCATATTTATCATTTTCAGCCTGTGTTAAAAAAACACTGTCATTTCTATTCAACTGACTAACCTCCCGGAAAGTATCTATAATGGGCAATTTATTTTACCATTAATGACTTCGCAATGAAACCATACCTCCCCTTGATAAACAAGCGTTGCTTTTTGCGCTAAAAATGCTAGAATATTTAAGTGACGTTTGGTGATGAAACACCACATGTTGTATATCAATAACATTCAAAACACATTTTATAGTCAAAAGAGGGAGACTGATGACATTGCTCGTACTTGCTGGCACAATTGGTGCAGGAAAAACTAGTTTAACAAAATATTTATCTGATCATTTAGGAACGGAAGCTTTTTACGAATCCGTTGATGATAACGAAGTATTACCTTTATTTTATAAAGATCCTACAAAATACGCTTTTTTACTCCAAATCTATTTCTTAAATAAACGATTTGATAGTATCAAGCAAGCTTACACAGATGATAACAACATCTTGGATCGCTCAATCTTCGAAGATTCATTACTCTTCCACTTGAACGCTGATCTCGGTCGTGCCACAGCAACTGAAGTGCGCGTTTACGACGAATTGTTAGCCAACATGATGCAAGAATTACCATTTGCCGCCCACAAGAAACGTCCTGATTTATTAATCCATGTCCGCGTTAGTTTCGAAACAATGCTCTCACGGATTCAAAAACGTGGTCGTTCTTATGAACAATTAGAAGCCGATCCAACCCTCTACGACTATTACAAGGAATTAAACAGCCGTTATGACGCTTGGTACGACGCTTATGATGAAAGTCCTAAGATGCAAATCGACGGCGACGTATTAGACTTCGTTGAAAACGAAGCTGATCGTAAAAAAGTCATCGATATGATCGACCAACGAGTTAAAGAATTAAACGAACAACAATCTAAAGCAATCTAAATCTGATTTAAAAAAGGCCTGGATAAATTATTATCCAGGCCTTTTTTGCATACAAATGTGTACGTTATCAATTGAGCTCAGATTTTTCTAAGTGTGATTTTTGAATCCATAATTCGTGAACAATCCCGTATAAACGAGCGTAATGATCACTATTAGCATTCAACCGCCAAACAAACGGCACTGCTTCTGGATTGGTATAATCTGGTAAGGTGATGCTGGCCGTAGTAACCACTAAATCGGCATCCCGTAAGGCTTCATCACTAGTGCTGACATCAACGTATTGAATGTTATCCAATGCCGCCAAGACATCCATATAACCTAAATAATCTTGTTCAACCACTAAAGCAACCTTCACACGGTTAGCCGGACGATACTGTTGAATTAATTGTCGCATCAAGTTATAGTACGCTTTCACAAGCGCATCTCGATTAGGTTCAAATAATCGAAATTCTGGTTCAGATAAGAGATAATCGACTGTCTGACTAACGCCAGCCCGTAATCGTTCATTGGGCCGCAATAATTTTAAGCGTTCCATTAATTGATGTGATGCTACGGAAGTCATATCATTACCTAACACATGAATATTAGTTGTGACCACAAATAAGGCATTTTGTAACTCGTGATAGACTTTATCTGATATCTTCAAATAGCGCTGAATATCAATTGGCGTCCGTTCCAAAAAATGACGAACAAAATGATAAACTTCTGGTACATAACGTTCATAAACCATACATTCAGTAATATCAAACTGTTCTTTCGATTTTAGCGGCATTGGTCCGTATTTCATTACAAAATACAACCCGGCCGACTCAGCACGACACTGTGCAGGTGATAATTGCGCCAATGTTGCCCGTAAATTAATTGAATCTTCCGTAAAATCAGCAACCAGATAAGTATTAGTCAAATCAGGATATGGATAACGAATCAACGACATCCGATCGTCTTCTTCAATAATCTTTCCTTGCATCACTCTATAATAAGAAATCGCGATCATATAGGTGCCAATTTCACGCGTTAATAAGTTAGGCTCTTCTAGTTGATAGGCCTTAACTGCACAATCAAACGCATCATGCGCCATTTGTTGGTCAACGTCATCAAAAACCCATGTATGTCCACCAGCCGCAAGCCAATATAAGGTCACCAGCGCAATCCGAATCGCCTTTTCATCACCTTCTAAGTGAATTGGATCATACGCAATCCGTACATTAAAGGCTCGAATTAAATCCCGTACCTGTTTCAAGTGCCGCAAGACGGTTGCCTTACTACTCTTGTGCTTCTCCCAAAATGATTGGAACGACACGTTACCACCATGTAATAAAATTTGGACAAAATCATAAACATCCGAATTTTTAACCATATAAAAATGATAGGCGTCACTCGGTACCTTAAAGAGCTGCCGAGCATCATCAGTATCGGTCCCTAAGACCGCCTGCAGATCGCCCACCATGCTCATGTACATATTATATAAACTACCGTAGTTGCGATCTAAGAGCGCCGCAACCTGTTTTAAATTCACATCATCAATCAGGTAATCAACCTGTCTGGCCATACTAATTCGTTTCTTAACGGGCAGTTCATCCCACTTAACGTTAGTAATATCCAAGAATAATGCGTACTTTTCTTTCTCAGCTAGCGTCAAATAAATACTGTTCGTATTCATCTAAGTAGCACCTCCAGTCCAAACTAACTATCATTTAAAATGACTGATGAGCTAGAATTAATTTTATATTAATTTGAATCCTTTTATTACCGCAGTTCTACTATACCCTTATCAAATGCAATTAAACATTATAATCATAAATAATATTTTAGAATATTATAATAATATACATAGTATTGATTATTAACATTGAGCTATGTTAAATAATTATTAATCTCATCCCGTTATTTTTTAGGCGTTAAATGTTAAAAACGAAACAAAAAAAGAACTTAGCATCATTATTAGATTTTGCTAAGTTCTGATTAAAAATTTTCTAAAGTGTCAGCTGCCACCCCATCGGCGCTTCGTAAGGATCTGTTGAAATCTGATAATCATTTCTATACGGTAAATGAAGCTGTAGTGAGCTCTCCTTAAGGGGATTATCCCCCATCCGTGTTTCTAGACTTTGCGCTGTCGTGTCACGCTTCAATATTCCATCAATCCACTCACCATCGCTTTTATCTGGCGCTAGTGGCACTGGTGCTGCGGTATTGATATTATATTTAAAATTATTAGTAATATAAAACGGATTTTGACTTGTCGCATTCGCGTCTAAATAGGCTAATTTTAGGTTAAATCCGCTTAATAACGGATTATAAACAACTACCCTTGGTTCTTCCGGTGTTCCGGTATCTGCGACTGTTTTTTGGGTCAATTGAATCTCGTTGATAGCAACCGTTCTTGTTGATTCACCAGAAGAATTACCCAAAATATCCGTGCCAAATGATATTTTAGCAGGGACAGTCACTTCGAGAGACGCATCAATCTGTAACGTGAATTTAAACGTCGCAGTGGTTTCAATCTTATCCGCAGCAATTGTTGCCTCCTTGGCATCCGCCGTTGTTGCAAATTCAATCCCGCTAGTTTTAGTGAGTGGATAGCTAATCTTCTGCGCCTCAGTTTTCATGGTCCCCGCTGTCGCCTTAGTCTGATTATTTAAATCAGCCAATAAACTTTCTTGATCTAGCTCTACAGAGGTCTCAGTTTGAGTACCGCTGGAATAACGATGCCACTCACCTTTATCGTTATTACCGTTACTGTTATACCGATAATATAAGCCATAGCTGTTAGGTACATTCGATAGCTTTAACTCCCCTGTAATCCCTAGACTAGGTGCAGGCTTCAAAGCCCCATCAGCATAATCAAACTTAGCCGTCCCACCACTCTTAAGCGATTGAGAATTCTTACTACCCGGATCATTTAAATCGATGGAATCGATAGTGACTTTTTTTGCATCCCCCCCATCATTTAAATCCGGAAATTCTTGGTTATTACCAAAAACAGACTTATCATGCTCTGGGGATATAATCGCATTATCCAACGTAATATTATTCGCCGCAACAACACCACCAATATAAAGACCATGAGTGGAACTTCCGGCATAATAAGACCCATGCGGGATTAACATCGTACCAAATAGCATCGTCCCTGGACTACGGCTGGTATAACTAACTGCAGCGGTTTGTGCCGTTAAACCTGAATTATCCTGTTTATCTTGATTAAATGATTCTGGGTAGTTGTCAGCATCGTACGTGTCTGTAAAATTATTCAGTAAATGCGAACCAAATTTTAGAACATTTGGATTACTCCAATCTTCATCAGATGCACCCCCAACCTCTTTAGCAATACTATTAACGTATCCCGGTTCACCAACATCTGTTTCATTCAACGGATATTTAAAGTTATCAACACTCCCGATATAAAACCCATCTCCCGGTTGGAAATCAAATCTTTTATCATTAAAGTTTTTATAATTAATAACAATGTATGGTATTTTTTCTGAATCTAATGTTTTCCCATCATCTTTATAGAAACTATCAGAAAAGTGAAACTGAATATTCATGTGCTTAGCTTTTTTATAATTCTCTGTTAATCTATCTCGATCAATCGAAACCGCAACAATCGGCTTCTTACCATCAACTTCTGTAGTATATGGCTTAGTTTTTTCTCTTGTTTCGGCACTCACAGTTGGATCATCCGCTTTAGCAACAATATTGATAATCACATCTGTAACCTCAGGCCACGGATCAGTAATATAGAACGGATTAGATACTGGTCTTGATACTTTATTCTCATTATTAATTGGATTTGTTTGTTTTAAATCCATAATTTCATCCGTACTAGACCAAAAACCAGCATTTTCTGGGAGTAAGTTAGCATAAAATTGACTCACATCCTGAATATTCTGCTGTAAACTATAATCTGTTGCTGTTGAACCCCCACTTGTTTCGTACTTATTAACCCCGTTATCAACATACTGTGGTAGTTTAGCTAAATTACCGTTTATACCTTCTACCATTTTATTCTTCCAAAGACCTTCAAAAGTCCCTTGTTGCCCTTTGCTAAAACCAGAAAGCGAAACCGACATTCCAGGGTATGCTGCTTCAGCATCGGCTTTCGATGTATCAGTTGCAAACTCAGTATTTTTAGAAAGACCATCTTCAACTAGCGGATTTTGCCACATACCACCTAAATGAAAAACTAAATTTTTCATTCCTTCAGTTTTATCATATATTTTTTCATTCCCTTTTGTGAAATCATTAATAATGACTGCTGGATTTTTTAAATTCTTAAAATAGTTATCATATGCTGTATTCGTACTCGATTCAGTTGAACCGTTAAATCCTGATGGACCAATCCACTGCTTCTTCAAAATAACTGAATTCGCCATAATTCGACCACTGAATGGAGATTCAGATTGAACAAACTGATTCCCCGCGACCATCATAAAATTTGAGGCGCCACTTAATGGATATTCCGTATCAATTCGCGACTTATTCTTAATCACCGTCCCAGTTGCCTGAACATTTTGATGGTTAACAAAACTTATCGTTGCAAAACAACCAATTACTAACGCGATTAAACCATATTTTCTTTTTGTCATATATGTTGGCCCCCAGTCCTAACTTCCCCATTAAGCGCTAGAAGGCACCCCCGAGTTATTGTTTTTCTAGTTCTTTGATTTGCTTTTCATCTTGCTTCTTACGACGACGATACCCTAAGTAATACGTTGTAATTAATAGGATGATGAAAATAATAATTAGTATAATGATTAACCAAATCCACCATAGATTTTTATTCTTTCGGTTCATTTGCATTGCTTGGTTAACACTGATTTCAAAATCACGATCGAAAACCCAAGTTTTTTGACTGGATTTCGCAACTAAATGCAAGTGATACTTCCCATGATTAATCCAGCTATCACCAAGCGGAATCCCATATTCAAAGCTAGAGTTTGTCGCCATCGTGATACCCTCACGTTGATAGCCAAATAGTGTCTTAGAGCCTTTATGTTTCGACACTTTAGCATTGATAGTCATCGCACCTGGTGTTGCTGCTCGTACATTTTCCAACTTAGCTAATACGGCAGGCTCATGCAGATAGTTTGTTTCACTAACCCGAATCCGCCGCAGTTTCAGATTTGCCGGTGTATGTATATTAGGATGTTCTCTTAACACTACACCTATCGCCATTGCATAATAATTTTTTACACTAAAACCTTGTTGGTCTGTTCCTTGCGTACTACCTGCCTTTGTATCTTTAAAATACAGCGCACCCTTTAGAACGCCTGCATAGAGTTGATCTGGCATCTTTACCTTAAAATTAACTGTTTTCGTTTCTTTAGGTTTCAAAGTAATCATTTGTGGTTGATCAAAAAGCTGACTAAATTGATATTCCGCCTGTGATGATTTCCCAGGGTTATGCTTATCAAAGGCCTCTGTTCCTGAATCAGTTGTATAACCAGTATTAGCTGCGGCGCTAATCGTTTTTGTATTATCTTCTAGATTTTCAATCACCACTGATAATGTTTCGGTTTGATTTGGCTTCATAACTAAATCAAAACTAGATAATGCCTCGTTATATTGATTATCGGGAATATTAGCACTTACTGTAAAGCCAGCACCGGCTGCCTGGACCGTTTGCATATCCATAATCAATGGTAGCAAGAATAATCCTATTAATGACAACATTAGTATGTGTAATTTTTTCATGCGCTCTCCTTCACGAAAAAAAGCGCGCGTTTTATAATCAAGTTAGCCAAATACTTTTAGCTAATTGATAAAATAAAAAACACCAAGACAAATCTCTGTTATCATTGATGTTCCTACAC
>NZ_JAMQEX010000020.1:0-25000 GCF_033176295.1 Latilactobacillus sp. | reverse complement strand
TTATCGCGGGATGGAGCAGTCTGGTAGCTCGTCGGGCTCATAACCCGAAGGTCGTAGGTTCAAACCCTACTCCCGCAATTTGGTCGCATGGTCTAGCTGGTTAGGACGCCTGCCTGTCACGCAGGAGATCACGGGTTCGAGTCCCGTTGTGACCGTTTCAAAATGGCTCAGTAGCTCAGTTGGTAGAGCAATGGATTGAAGCTCCATGTGTCGGCAGTTCGATTCTGTCCTGCGCCATTTTTGGAGGAGTAGCGAAGTGGCTAAACGCGGCGGACTGTAAATCCGCTCCTTCGGGTTCGGTGGTTCGAATCCACTCTCCTCCATATTTATAGGGATATAGTTTAAAGGTAGAACTACGGTCTCCAAAACCGTCAGTGTGGGTTCAATTCCTACTATCCCTGTTTATATTATATGTTGCATAAACATTGCGACTATGGTATAATTATTCATGTTAATAATGGCGGTATTGGTGAAGTGGTTAACACATCGGTTTGTGGATCCGACACACGTGGGTTCGATTCCCACATACCGCCTTTTATTATTGGGCTATGGCCAAGCGGTAAGGCAACAGGTTTTGATCCTGTCATGCGTTGGTTCGAATCCAGCTAGCCCAATTTCAAGGACAGGATTTGTTCTTTTATGGCGGTATAGCCAAGTGGTAAGGCAGAGGTCTGCAAAACCTTTATCACCGGTTCAAATCCGGTTACCGCCTTTGCGTTTAGGCGCTAACCTTAAACGTTCTGTAAGATGCCGGTGTGGCGGAATTGGCAGACGCGCGGGATTCAAAATCCCGTTTCCTCACGGAAGTATCGGTTCGACCCCGATCACCGGTATAATGGATTATTATACAAGTTTTAAAAGCCCTAAAGATAGGGCTTTTTTGTTGTCTAAAAATAAGTTATTGTCTGGCATGAAAGCGGTATGATACGACAGGGATATACTAAGTACATCAAAAGGGTGATTGTGATGAAGAAGTGGGGCTTTTTACTTAGCGGTGGTTTTCTAGTAGCAATTATTGTAGGAATATTACTGATAAATCAGCGTCCAAACCAAGCAAGACAACAAGCAAATCGTGTCCATGACAGTGCACCAACTTTTTATTTACATGGGTATGGTGGCTTTGGTCGTTCGAGCGATAGTATGATTGCGGCGGCAGAAGAGCGAGGTAGGGCTACTAAGGTATTAACCGCAATTGTCAGTCGGACGGGACAAGTTGAATTAGAGGGGCATTGGACAGGCAATACAACACGACCGATTATCCAGGTGATTTATAAGAATAATCGCAATGCCAATTACCGGCAAAATGGTGAATGGTTCAAACGGGTATTGATTGCGGTTAACCGGCAGCATCATTTTAAACAATTTAATGTAGTCGCTCATTCGATGGGTAATTTAACATTAGCTTTCTATCTGGCAAATAATGCTCAGAATAAAAAAATGCCACAATTAACTAAGTTCGTTTCGATTGCGGGGCACTATGCTGGTATTATCGGGATGGATGATCGTGCAAATCAAAATCATCTGGCTAAAAATGGCCGCCCACAGCAGATCAACGCCACTTACCGGCAACTAATGGGATTGAGACACAGATTACCCAAAAATCAAATTCAATACTTAAATATTTATGGGGACTTATCAGATGGTAGTGATTCTGATGGGCGTGTTAGCAATGTCTCTTCACAATCGTTGCGATATTTAGTGGCACCAAGAGCAAAATCATATCAAGAAGTTCAATTTAAGGGCTCGAATGCCCAACATAGCAAACTACATGAAAACGAAGCTGTTAATAAAGCGGTAATCGATTTCCTATGGTAATTAAAAAAACAGCAACATCGACGGTTTATGAGTCGGTGTTGCTGTTTTTTTGTTCTAAGCGGTATTCTTTAGCGGCGGTTATTAAAGTCCCTAATAAGGCTTGTTGAGTTGCTGAGAAGAGTTGTGTCTTACGAGAGGCTAATGAAATGTAGAAGGTGGGTTGCGGTTGGTCAAGTAAGTCTAAAGTAATTAAGTCATCAGCTGGTGTGATGGCTGTTTCAGTTAGAAAGCCAATTCCGACGTTTTCATGGACCATACTTTTAAGAATACTAACATCGTTGGTTCGGTAAATAATATCAGGGTTCATTTGATTCATCGTCGAAAGCGTATCAAAAACGACAGGATGAACGAATCCCTCCGCTAACATGATAAAATTTTCATTGGCTAAATCACGAAAAGCAACTTGTTTCGCGTTTGCGAGCGATGATTTTGGACTGACAACGATTTTAAAGTGATGTTGTTCGATAATTTCAGCCGTTAAGGCATCATTTTCTAGTGGCGTTGCCGAGCCCAGTAAAGCAGCATCTAAACGCCCGGCTTCTAAACTTGCCAGTAATTCGGTAGAACCACCGTCAACCGTTGCAAAATGTTGAATACTCCCAGCCTTGACTAATTTCTGCGCTAATTTAGAGAAATAATAGGTGCCAATGATAGGTGGCAATCCAAAACGAAGTTCAGTGGCAGACAAATTTTGCATATCGGTAGTTGTCAATTGAATTTCATTTAGAATTTTTACCGCATGTCGATTGAGTTGTTCACCGCTATCCGTAATAATAATCGATTGATGCGACTGGTCCCGACGGATTAATTTAGTCTCAAATTCTGTTTCTAAGCGCTTAACCGCATAAGTGATGGTCGGCTGGCTAACGCCAAATTGGTCAGCAACTGCCGTAAAATTTTTTAATTTAATTAAAGCCACAAAATATTCTAAATCTTTAATCTTCATAGAAACTCCTATTTAATGCGATTTGAAAAACTCATATAAATCTATTTTATCACAGTTGTAAGTTTTGACTATCAAATGTTGAAGCGTGTATAGTGACCAACATGATATAAAAAGAAAAGGAGATTATTAATATGAAAGCACAACAAATTTTAAATGATCCATTTTTAAATAAAGGGACCGCTTTTACGGCTGAAGAACGTGCTCAATTTGGTTTAACGGGGATGTTACCACCCCACGTTCAAACAATTGACGAACAAGTTAAACAAGCTTATGCCCAATACCAATCAAAAGCAAACATGCTTGAACAACGGATTTTCTTAATGTCAATTTTTAATGAAAACCGGGTTTTATTCTTCAAGTTATTCAGCCAACACGTTGCTGAATTCATGCCAGTGGTTTACGATCCAACGATTGCTGACACAATTGAAAACTACAGTGCTTTATATGTGAATCCACAACATGCAGCCTTCTTGTCAATCGACGATCCTGATTCAATGAAGACGACTTTAGCCAACGCTGCTGATGGTCGCGAAATTAAATTAATCGTTGTTACTGATGGTGAAGGTATTTTAGGGATTGGCGACTGGGGAACACAAGGTGTCGATATCTCAGTTGGTAAATTAATGGTTTATACAGCTGCTGCCGGGATTGATCCTAGTCAAGTCTTACCAGTTGTTTTAGATGCTGGTACAAACCGTGAAAGTTTATTAAATGATGAATTATACTTAGGAAACTGGCATGAACGTGTTCGCGGCGATCGTTACTACGATTTCGTTGATCAATTCGTTCAAACAGCTGAAGAATTATTCCCTAACATGTACCTTCACTTTGAAGATTTTGGCCGGAGTAATGCTGCTAACATCTTGAACAAGTACAAAGATCAAATCGTGACTTTCAATGATGATATCCAAGGAACAGGGATTATCACATTAGCTGGTATCATGGGTGCATTAAATATCTCTGGTGGCAAGATGACCGACCAAGTTTACATGAGCTTTGGTGCTGGGACTGCCGGTGCTGGTATTACACACCGCATCTTCGAAGAAATGTTACAAGAAGGTTTAACTGAAGAACAAGCACGTAGCCGTTTCTACATGGTTGATAAGCAAGGTCTATTGTTCGATGATGATCCAGAATTAACACCAGAACAAAAACCATTTGCTCGCAAACGTAGTGAATTCGCTAATGCGGATGAATTAACAACCTTAGAAGCTGCTATGAAAGCAATCCATCCCACAATCTTAGTTGGTACTTCAACACAACCTGGTACTTTTACAGAATCAATCGTGAAGGAAATGGCTGCTCACACAGAACGGCCAATTATCTTCCCATTATCAAATCCAACTAAATTAGCTGAAGCAACTGCTGAAGACTTAATTAAATGGACCGATGGTAAAGCCTTAGTGGCTACTGGTATTCCAGCGGCACCTGTTGAATACAACGGTGTCACATATGAAATCGGTCAAGCTAACAATGCTTTGGTATACCCAGGTCTTGGTTTAGGGACAATTGCTTCAACTGCTAAAGTCTTAAATGACGAAATGATTAGTAAGGCAGCACATTCATTGGGTGGGATTGTTGATCCAACAGAACCTGGCGCAGCCGTATTGCCTCCTGTTACAAAATTAGACGTCTTCTCACAAACTGTTGCTAACGCTGTTGCACAAAGCGCTGTTGACCAAGGTTTGAATAAAGAAGAAATTGCTGACGTGCAAAAAGCCGTTGCAGACATGAAATGGGAACCAGAATACAAAGCACTATAATTTAAATATTAATTTGGTAGGAGAGTGAAAGAGTTGGCAGCATTTCTAACATCATTATCAAGTGTCGTCGAAATCGTCTTAGTCATTGCTTTGGGGTTTTGGCTACGGAGTTCTAAAAAGTTCGATGATAACTTTAAGGGTACAATTTCATTTTTAATCATGAACGTTGCTTTACCATTATCAATTTTCGTTTCAGTTCTAGATAACTTAACACGTGAAAAGTTGGTCGGTTTATCTGGCGGCTTAATCTACGTTTTAATTAGTTTCGCCCTAGGTTACTTAGTTGCTTGGTTATTAACAAAGGCTTTCCGGATTCGTCCAGGTCGTCGTGGGACATTTATCAATATGTTCGTTAATGCCAATACAATCTTCATTGGTTTACCATTGAACTTGGCACTATTCGGTGACAAGAGTTTACCTTACTTCTTGATCTACTATGTTGCTAACACTGTTTCAACATGGGCAATCGGTGTCTTCTTCATCTCAAATGATGATCCTACAAAAGAAAAAGGCGCTGCTAAAGGCAAATTTAACTGGCGTAAATTATTACCTTCTCCATTAATCGGTTTCTTAGCCGCATTAATTTATCTTTTAACTGGTTTACCATTACCAGAACTTGTTGATAAGACATTCTCAATGGTTGGTGGGATCGTTACACCAATGTCATTGATCTACATTGGGATTATCTTAGCTGATGCTGGTTTGAAATCAATCCATTTCGACCGCGATACAATCTTAGCCCTATTAGGTCGCTTCGTTGTTGCACCAGCAATCATGATTGCGATTATGATGTTCTTCAAGAATACAACTTCAATTCCAACAATTGAACAAAGCACATTAATTATTCAAGCCGCAACACCAGGTTTGGCTGTCTTACCAATCTTAGTCGGTCAATCACACGGGGACGTTGAATATGCAACAAACGTCGTTACAACAAGTACTGTCTTGTTCGTCGTCGTTGTGCCTATCTTAATGCAAATCGTTCAATTCATCTAGTTTCATAATAAGAGCGTTAGATATTCCGAGTATCTAACGTTCTTTTTTTGTGTATAAATGTGTAATAATACACAATCTCGGTTGATAAACGAGGCTATCTGGACTACAATGAAAGCGTAGTCAATAAACAAGAGAGGTTGATTAATATGTCAGAAAAGATTTATACGAAACAAGCGCCAGAACCATTAGGACCATACAGCCAAGCAATTGCAACGGATAAGATTGTCTTTATGTCAGGTCAACTAGGCTTAAAAGACGGCAAACTTGCACCTGATTTAGCAGGACAAACGAAACAAGCGATTATGAACTTACAAAGTGTTCTAAAAGAAGCAGGGCTAACCTTAGAAAATATCGTTAAAACCAACTGTTTCTTAACCAACTTAGATGATTTTAATGAATTTAATCAAGTTTATGCAGAATACTTCGGTGACATTGCACCTGCTAGAAGTGCCGTTCAAGTTGGCAAACTACCAGCTGGTGGGATTGTTGAAATTGAAGCCATCGCTGTTCGATAATATTTGATTGGGAGTTGGATCAATGAATAAAGTAGCCATTATCGGTATTGGTCACGTTGGGAGTACGGTGGCCTATAAGCTCGTTTCCCGGCGCATTTGTAGTGAGTTAGTTTTATTTGATCAAAAGCCAAAATTAGCAGAAGCAGAACGAAATGATTTAGAAGCCGGGCAAGTTGATCACACAGGTTTTGTTAAGATTACAGCTAATGATGAAAGTCAATTAGCAACTTGCGACCTAGTGATTTTCTCGGCAGGAGACATTAGTATCCTCGAACATAGTGATGATCGGTTTGATGAATTAACCTATACGAAAACAGCAGTCGCAGAGTGGGCCCCTAAATTAAAGGCGGCTAATTTTAAAGGAATCTTATTGAACATTACTAATCCATGCGATGTGATTACCCAATATTTACAAGCTTTAACTGGCTTTCCTAAGGAACGCGTTTTAGGGACGGGGACAACTTTGGATACGGCGCGCATGCAAGTTGCAGTCGGCCATTATTTGAACGTTGCGCCTAATAGTGTCCAAGGGTATGTATTAGGTGAACATGGTAATTCACAATTTGTCGCTTGGTCTGGGGTGCATGTTGGTGGGCAACCACTAGCAGCACAATTATCGCCAGAACAATTGGCACAATTTGAAGTCGATGCTCGCCAAGGTGCTTGGGAAATTCTCAGTGGCAAGGGTTATACGTCTTATGGGATTGCTAATCAAGCAGCGCACTGTGCCGCAGCTATTTTACAAAATACACGGCAAGTCTTACCCGTTTCTAACTTTGATGACACTGTCCAATGCTATGTTGGCCATCCAGCAATGGTTGGTGCTGCGGGTGTCTTACAGGATTATCCAAGTCAGTTAACGACAGAAGAACAACAAAAATGGCAAACATCGATTGATACGATCAAACACATGTATGCCGCTATCTAAATGAAAAGACGTCATCCAAATTAATGGATGGCGTCTTTTTTATGGTTAAAATAGTTGTCCCAAGAGGAACATCATGAGCGGTACCATCAACAAAGCCCCGAGTGTTGTCTCGGTCACCAGGACAGCGGCAAAATCAGCGTCTGTGTTATAAAGCCGTGCGACAACGGGGGCATTTGTCATGACGGGCATACAAGATTGCAGAATGAAGACTTGTTTCATGAGGGTTGGCATGTGACTTGGATAGACTAACGCAGTCATTAATAAAGGCGCAAAGATGAACCGGCCGGCCAAGACACCTAGTTGATCTTTGCCAAAGCGAATATTTTTGAGTCCGGCGTTATAAATTGAAATCCCAATGAAGAGCATGGATAGTGGGATGGTCAGGTTGCCGAGATAAGTGAAGGACTGTGTTAAGAAACTGGGTAAGTGCCAATCCAATAAGACCAGGATAACGCCGATAATAAAGCCAATTAGTGGCGCCGAGAAAACCTTCTGTAAAATAGTTTTAAGAGATAGGCCGTTCTGAACGGTACCATCTCGTTGAATTAAGTAAACACCAAGGGTCCAAAAAATAGTGGTATTAGCCATATAATAGACTAAGACAAAGGGGAGACTGCGCTGACCAAAGAGGGCTAGGTTAATCGGTAAGCCTACAAAAACCGTATTGGAATTGAAAAACATGGATTCGAATAAGCCACGTCGACTGGCATCGACTTTAATAAGTCGTGCGACGATAATTGAAATCCCAAATAAAAGTAACATTGAGATAACTGGAAAACGGAGATTAGGAAGTAAAGTGACTAATTGATTATGTGAAAAGTCCTTAGTGATTGAAATAATCATGTACGGTGGTAGAGCAACTTGTGTCACAAGTTTAGCGATGAGCGCGGTACTTTCTTCATTAAACCAATGCCGTGCAGCCAAGGCATAACCGACCACAATCATGATAATGATAATAAAAACACCGGCACTACTATTAACTAAGGTTTGCATAATAAGCTTCTTTCTATTTGAAAATCGTTCTGCTATTAGTATAAAACGATTAGGGATGACTTAAAAGCAACTCTATTAAGGAGATATTTAAGTAATGGGCTAAATAGTTCGTGTTTTGATATTGATATCGAATAAAGGGTGGTATTTATTGGTTAAATCACGTATAATAAATAGAAATAAATCGGAATAGGGGCGAAAATATTGATTTCAACTGAAACAACATTAGCAGGCATTCATTTTGACAATTGTTTAATGAATGCAGCAGGCGTTTATTGTTATGATGCAGATGAACTAAATCAGATTCAAAAATCTGCAGCAGGCACTTTTGTAACCAAGAGTGCCACCGTGGTCCCAAGGGCGGGTAATCCGGAACCACGCTATTTATCAACACCGTGGGGTAGCATTAACTCGATGGGTCTCCCTAATAAGGGCTTACCTTATTATCTCGATTACATTTCTCAACAACAAGCCCTTTTTCCTGAGAAACGATATTTTCAATCAATTACTGGTTTCAATATCTCTGAGGACGAAACGCTATTGAAGCAAATCACAGATTCTGATTTTAATGGTTTAGTGGAATTGAATCTTTCTTGCCCTAATGTGCCAGGAAAACCACAAACGGGTTATGATTTTGAAACGGTTGAACAAATTTTAACGCGGGTCTTTGAAGTGTATGACGGACCGTTAGGCGTCAAATTACCCCCTTATTTTGATATTGTTCATTTTGATCAGATGGCGGCTATTTTAAACCAATTTCCCTTGGCATTCATTAATTCTGTCAATAGTATCGGTAATGGGCTCACGATTGATGCTACCACCGAACGGGTTAGCATTAAACCCAAGCATGGTTTTGGTGGGATTGGTGGCGACTATATTAAACCGACAGCGCTCGCGAATGTCCATGCCTTTTATCAACGATTGAAACCTGAGATTCAAATTATCGGGACGGGCGGCGTCAAGTCTGGACAAGATGTTTTTGAACATCTATTATGTGGTGCTAGTATGGTTCAAGTCGGAACTGCACTTTATAAAGAAGGCCCACAGATTTTTGCCCGCTTAACAGCAGAATTACAAACAATCATGCAACAAAAAGGGTATAATAAAATAGCCGATTTTAAGGGCAAGTTAAAATATTTAGATTAAAGAGAGTGATTAACAAAATGCAATATAAATATTTATTTTTCGACATGGATAATACCTTATTTGACTTCGATGCGGATGAAGATCAAGCATTAGAACGGCTATTTAACGCCCAAGACATTGACTTAACGAGTGATATTAAAGCAACTTATCAAACTTTCAATCAAGGGTTATGGCGCCAATATGAACAAGGAGAATTAACCCGGGAAATATTATTGAACACCCGCTTTGCGGCTTTTTTTAAAAAGCAGTTTAATAAAGTGGTCGACGGTCAACAGTTATCAAGTCAATACTTAGATAATTTGGCTTTAGGCCACGATTTAATGCCACAATCCGAAGAATTATTGCTTGGTTTGCAAGCGCAACACGCGAAGTTATATATCACAACGAACGGTGTGGCGCGCACACAGTACCAACGCCTGCAAGATTCGGGGTTAGCGCATTATTTCGATGCCATTTTTGTATCGGAAGAATTAGGTTATCAAAAACCGGACCCAGCTTATTTTCAAACTGTTTTCCAGAAATTAGAAACTGTTACAATGACTCAGTCATTAATTGTAGGTGATTCACTGACTTCTGACGTTCAGGGAGGGCAAAATGTGGGGGTGGCAACAGCTTGGTACAATCCAACAGGTCAAATTAATCATGATCAGGCCTTACAGCCAACACATGAAATTAAACAATTAGCAGAATTATTGACGCTTTAAGCGTGACAATCAAAGCGCCAACCGTTAGAGTGCGTAAAAAGATGGAGTGACAAGAGATGAAAAAACAACGTTATTTTAGGATTAGTTTAGGCTGGCGGATTTTAATTGGCATCGCACTTGGCTTAGTTGCCGGTGGGATTTTCTACCAAAACAAAGCTGCAATTGCGGTGATGCAAGCGATAGGAACGTTGTTTATTAATTTAATTAAGATGATTGTATTGCCAATCGTTGTTTCTTGTTTGGTAGTAGGCATCGCCAAAATGGGCGATATCAAAAAGTTGGGTCGAATTGGCGGCAAGACACTTTTATATTTTGAAATGATGACCACCATTGCCATTGCATTGGGGTTGACCGTCGGTAATTTGACAAAGCCAGGGGCCTTAATCGATATTCATAGTTTGAGTCAAGGTTCAATTGGCCAATATACAGCGGCGGCTGAGTCAGCTAGCAATCATGGCTTGGGCGATATTATTATGAATATTGTGCCCACGAATATTTTCAAAGCCCTTAGTGAAGGGGAAATGATTCCAATCATCTTCTTTACGGTCTTGTTTGGCCTAGGGCTTGCAACATTTGGCAAACGTAGTGAATCGCTGATTAACGCTTTTGAAATGATTTCAGAAGTGATGTTTAAATTGACTAACTGGATTATGCAATTAGCGCCAATCGGGGTTTTTGCCCTAATCGGTGTGACGATTGCCCAATTTGGGTTTGATGCATTGAAGCCATTGGTTTATTTCCTAGTGATTTGTTACTTAACGATGATTTTCTTCGTTGTGGTTGTGGCGGGGCTAGTGGCGCGAATTTGGCACATTAATATCTTAGAACTGTTGAAAGTCTTTAAAGAAGAATTAGTGCTATCATTTTCAACTGCCAGTTCGGAAGCTGCGTTACCTAAAGTAATGGAAAAAATTCAAGATTACGGGGTTAGTCAGGGAATTGCTTCTTTTGTCATTCCTACAGGATATACGTTTAATCTTGATGGATCCGCAATCTATCAATCATTAGCGGCGCTCTTTTTAGCGCAAGCTTACCATGTCCACCTTAGTTTAATGCAACAATTAACGCTCTTAGTGGTCTTGATGATTACCTCTAAAGGGATGGCCGGGGTGCCGGGGGCTTCATTTGTGGTATTACTCGCAACGATTACGACCATTGGGGTGCCAGCTGCTGGTGTGGCATTCATTGCTGGGATTGATCGCTTAGTCGACATGGGGCGAACAGCAGTTAATGTCATGGGTAATTCATTAGCAGCCGTGATTATTGCTAAATCTGAAGATGAATTCGATGAAGCAAAACGAACGAAATACTTAGCGCAATTAGGCGCTAAAAAATAGTAAGACTAAATAGTAGTCAGCCGATAAAAAAAGGACTAGGATGAGAATTGTCTCCTAGTCCTTTTTACTGTCTCAGGGTATAGACCGGTCTGGCAATGATTTAAATTAATGCGACATCTTCAAATCAGCTACCTTGAAATGTTGTCGTCGTTAAATACTAGAGAGCAATGTATACTTATGAAAACGGATAACGACGGCATTATCTAGACCAATTTCATAGATAACGTAAAAATGATTAGACAGATTAGAGATTTGTGGTAAAATAAACGAGTAAAGCGTTTTAAAAAGAAAAACGTTTTGGTGTGATAATAGATTGATAGGGATTAATGCCATAATATTTCATTATAATTGTTAGCGTTTTTATCAGTGTGTTATTACAACTATTTTATAAGGAGGTTTTTGTGAATGGTTGGAATCGTTATTGCAAGTCACGGGGAGTTTGCTAAAGGTATCATGCAATCTGGTTCAATGATTTTCGGCGAACAAGAAAAAGTACAAGCTGTTACTTTTATGCCTAATGAAGGGCCAGATGATTTGAAAGCGCATTTAGAAGCTGCCGTTGCAACGTTTGACGCAGATGATGACGTCTTGTTCTTAGTCGATCTTTGGGGAGGTTCACCATTTAATCAAGCAAATGGCTTGTTCGAAGCTCACAAAGATAAATGGGCAATCGTTACTGGTTTGAACTTACCAATGTTGATTGAGGCATACGCATCACGTTTATCTATGACATCTGCTCATGAAATCGCAGCACATATTATTGATGAGGCTAAGGCGGGTGTTCGGGTTAAACCTGAAGACTTAGAACCAAAAGAAGCGCCAAAGGCAGAAGCAAAACAAGCTGCTAATACAGGGACTCCTGGTAAGTTCAAATATGTCTTGGCACGTATTGATTCACGTCTATTACATGGTCAAGTGGCAACCACTTGGTCTAAGACAACTAACCCAACACGGATTATTGTTGTTTCAGACAACGTTGCTAAAGATGAATTACGGACAAACTTAATTAAACAAGCGGCTCCTGGGGGCATTAAAGCGCATGTGGTGCCAATCGATCAAATGATCAAGTTAGCAAAAGATGATCAACACTTCGGTAAGGAACGTGCTTTATTATTATTCGAATCACCACAAGATGCACTTAGAGCCGTTGAAGGTGGCGTACCATTAGAAACAATTAATGTTGGTTCAATGGCGCACTCAACTGGTAAAGTTCAACCTAATACTGTTTTGGCCTTTGACCAAGATGATATCGATACATTTGAAAAACTAAAGGCAAAAGGCATCAAGTTTGATGTTCGTAAAGTGCCAAGTGATTCAAACGGTAATATGGATAGCATCCTTAAAAAAGCACAATCAGAATTAGACAAACAAAACAATAAATAATTAACTATCAGAAGAAAACGGAGGATTAATAATCATGGATTTGAATTTCATTCAAGTGATTTTGGTCATTTTTATCGCATTTCTAGCTGGTGTGGAAGGTATCTTAGATCAATTCCATTTCCATCAGCCAGTCATTGCTTGTACATTAATCGGCCTAGTAACCGGTAACTTATTACCATGTCTTATCTTAGGCGGGACATTACAAATGATCGCCTTAGGTTGGGCTAACGTTGGGGCCGCTGTTGCACCCGATGCTGCTTTAGCATCAATCGCATCTGCAATTATTTTAGTACTTGGTGGTCAAGGCAAAGCCGGCGTTACATCAGCTATCGCTATCGCTGTGCCGCTTGCCGTAGCTGGTTTATTATTAACAATCATCGTACGGACATTAGCAACAGGTATCGTGCACATCATGGATGCTGCTGCTAAAGAAGGTAACTTCCGTAAGATCGAAATGTGGCAATACATCGCGATTATCATGCAAGGTTTACGGATCGCTATCCCTGCAGGCTTAATCTTAGCAATCGGTGCTGGCCCTGTTAAAGAAATGTTGACAGCAATGCCAGTATGGTTAACAGACGGTTTAGCAATCGGTGGTGGGATGGTTGTTGCTGTTGGTTACGCAATGGTTATCAACATGATGGCAACTAAAGAAGTATGGCCATTCTTCGCAATTGGTTTCGTACTTGCAACTATCTCTCAATTGACACTTATCGGACTTGGCGCAATCGGTATTTCACTTGCTCTTATCTACTTAGCCCTTTCAAAACAAGGCTCAGGTAATAACGGCGGTGGCTCAAATACTGGTGATCCGCTAGGCGATATCATTGACAACTACTAAGAAGGAGGCTGACAAAAAATGGCAGAACAACTAAAATTAACAAAAAAAGACCGTATCTCTGTTTGGTTACGTTCAACTTTCCTTCAAGGTTCTTGGAATTATGAACGTATGCAAAATGGTGGTTGGGCTTACTCATTAATCCCAGCGCTTAAGAAATTATATAAAACTAAAGAAGAACGTTCAGCTGCGTTAGTACGTCACATGGAATTCTTTAATACGCATCCATACGTTGCTTCACCAATCATCGGTGTTACTTTAGCCCTTGAAGAAGAACGTGCTAATGGGGCCCCAATTGACGATGTTACAATCCAAGGGGTTAAAGTTGGTATGATGGGACCTTTAGCTGGTATCGGCGATCCCGTTTTCTGGTTTACTGTTAAACCAATTATCGGTGCTTTAGCTGCTTCACTTGCTATGAGTGGTAACATTCTTGGCCCAATCATTTACTTTATCGCATGGAATGCTATCCGTATGTCATTCATGTGGTACACACAAGAATTCGGCTATCGTGCTGGTTCTAAGATTACTGAAGATTTATCTGGTGGTATTTTACAAGATATTACTAAGGGTGCTTCAATCCTTGGGATGTTCATCTTGGGATCACTGGTTAACAGATGGGTATCAGTCAAGTTCACACCGACTGTTTCATCTGTTAAATTAGATAAAGGTGCTTTCATCGACTGGGATAAATTACCAAGTGGTGCTAAAGGCATTCAATCGGCTTTACAACAACAAGCACAAGGTTTGTCATTAACAGACCATAAAGTAACAACTTTACAAGATAACTTAGATAGCTTGATTCCTGGTTTAGCTGCATTAGGTTTAACATTATTCTGTATGTGGTTACTTAAGAAAAAGGTATCACCAATCGTTATTATTCTTGGCTTATTCGTAGTCGGAATTGTCTTTCATCTATTACACTTAATGTAAAAGAGTGTGTAAGTAGGCGTTTACGTTTTGAGGGTTAACTGGATTTGACGAATTGGGGCTGAAAGCACGTTTCAAAAACAAAGGAAGGGCTAGGGCAAATTTACTTTGTCCTAGCCCTTCCTTTTTATAAAAGCGTATAATGAAAGTAAGTTCTTGGGAAATGGAGTCGATACAATGGTTCAATCAATCAATACAAAAGTCGAATTAGTCATCAATGCGACCTCTTTTACGGCCTTATCAGATTACGGCAAAATTATGATTGGCGATAAGGGTTTTGAATTCTTTAATGATAGCGATGCCCGCCAGTTTATTCAAATTCCGTGGGAAGAAGTCGATTATGTGATTGCGTCGGTCATGTTCAAAGGTAAATGGATTCCGCGGTATGCAATTCAAACTAAGAAAAATGGAACTTATACTTTTGCTTCAAAGGAGCCTAAGAAAGTGTTACGGGCTATTAGAGAACACGTACCGGCTGAAAGATTAGTACAATCGCTCAGCGTGTGGGATGTGATTAAGCGCGTTTTTAAACGTCAATCAAAATAAAGCATTATTAAAAATAGACCTTGGTTGAATGATGATTCAGCTAGGGTCTATTTGTTTGTCAACGATTGTAAAATTGCGACTCCTTCTAGGGCGTGCTAAAATACCATATAAGATTAATTTAATGAACATACAAGCAAAATAGAAGAGGGGATTCAAATGGGATTTGACAAAGCGATTATCGCGTTAAAAGCAGGCAAAAAAGTAGTACGAACAGGTTGGGGTGGCCCAGAATTATTTATTGTTCAAGTTAGTGGTGATACGTACCAAGGAGCAGCAATCAGTCCATATTTACTGATTAAAACAACGGAAGAACCAGCTTATTCAATGTTCCAACCAACTTCTTGTGACGTATTAGCCGAAGATTGGCAGTTAGTTGACTAATGGGGCATTTTACAGATTTAAAACAAAAGACGGTTTTAGTCACCGGGGCGGCTTCCGGGATTGGCCAAGCACAGATGCTGGCCTTTTTAGCGGAGGGGGCAACCGTCATTGCTTTAGATAAAGCGCCGATTACAAAGGTGGCAGACGGTTTAAAAACGGTTCAAGTCGATGTTCGAGACGCTACCCAATTAACGGAGACGTTACAAAACTTGTTAGCGACAGGGCACTCATTTGATATTGTTTGCAATACAGCCGGCATATTGGACCAATACGCGCCAACGCTTGAAACGAGTGCAGCTGATTGGGATAATCTGATGGCAGTTAATTTAAAAAGCCAATTTTTAGTGACTAATGCAATTTTACCAAGGATGCTGGCCCATCATAAGGGTGTTTTTGTGAACATGGCTTCAATTGCTGGATTAGTGGCTGGTGGTGGCGGGGCGGCCTATACGGCTTCCAAGCACGCGATTATCGGTTACACCAAGCAATTGGACTACGATTACGCTAGTCAAGGCATCCGGGCGAATTGCATCGCACCAGGGGCGATTGAAACCCCGATGAATGCTGCTGATTTTACGGGCGCAGGTGAAATGGCCAAGGAAGTGGCGCGTCAAACGCCAGCTGGTCGTTGGGCACAACCATCAGAGGTTGCCCAGTTAAGTTTGTATTTAGCAAGTCAAGCATCTGATTACATCCACGGGACGGTGGTGCCAATCGACGGTGGCTGGCTTGAAAAATAGTAACATTCAGATCTTAACAGGTGAAAAACGCTTGTAGGACATGCTTTAATGGCATAGAGGAGAGAAAAAAGTTATGCAACAGATTATATTATTATTGGCAGTGGGGATTTTAGCCGGTATTTTAGGTGCGATTCTCGGCATTGGTGGCGGCATTATCCTGACCCCCGTGTTAACACTTGCAATTGGCCTAGATATCAAGTATGCAATCGGGGCTAGCATAGTCGCCGTGATTGCCACTAGTTCAGGCGCCACAATTGCTTATTTAAAAGATGATATGTTGAATTTGCGAGTGGCGATGTTTCTTGAAATTGCGACAACCGTCGGAGCAATTATCGGGGCCTTATTAACCGGTGTTGTCCCGACCGGCTTTTTATTCGTTTTATTTGGGAGTTTTTTATTGTTCTCGACTTACAATATGATTCAAAAACTGCGTGGTAAAAAGGCCGAAGAACATGTTGGCGCAGCAAATGATCAGTGGGCTGAGAAATTAAATTTAAATGGTACTTATTACGATATGCCCAACCAAAAGCAAGTTGATTATCAAGTTGAAAAAGTACCTGGTGGCTTTGCGATGATGTTTGGTGCGGGGATTGCTTCTGGCCTATTAGGGATTGGTAGTGGGGTGTTTAAAGTAACCGCGATGGATACGATTATGAAGATGCCGCTAAAACCTTCCAGTGCTACAAGTAATTTAATGATGGGTGTGACGGCAGCAGCTTCAGCAACGGTTTATTTCTTTAGTGGCGCGATTCTACCAGAAATTGCTGCCCCGTTAGCCCTAGGAATTTTAGCGGGCGCAACAGTTGGTTCAAGAGTGATGCAACATTTGCAACCAAAGTTTATTCGGATGATTTTTATCCCAATTTTGCTTTATATGGGACTGCAAATGGTGCTTAAAGGATTCGGGGTGCACATCTAATGACAGATCGTAAAAAAGAAATGGCGCAAATTGAATTAGTAATTGGTAAAATCTTACGAGTGGGTGTTTTAGTCTCAGCGACTGTCCTCATTATCGGGATGCTTCTATTTTTAATGCATGGTGGAACCGGCTATGGTGAACACCAATTTCCTACAACTTTTACAATGATTTTCCAAGGGATGGCTGAATTAAAAGCTGGGGCGGTTATCATGTTTGGCTTATTCTGTTTGATTTTAACCCCTGTTTTACGAGTGGTGGTTTCAATCTATGCTTTTGCTAAAGAAGGGGACTATCTGTATGTTTGGATCACGGTCATTGTTTTAGTGATTTTAATTATTGGGATGACGATTGGCTTTATCAAATAAAGAGTGTGTTTCAGGCGCTTATCTTCCGAGGCTTAACAAAGAGTGACGAATGATTGCAACAAGCAAGCAGGCGGCATTCAAAGTTAACCGGAGGAAGATGCCTGAAAAAACACGTTTACACTATAAAAAGCCCAGGACAAGAATTACTTTTGTCCTGGGCTTTACTTGGTTATTGATCTTCTAATCCTAAGATCCGTTTTTTCTTTTCTTCGAATTCATCATCGGTCATTAAGCCGTCTTCTTTCATCTTGAGATAAGCCATAATTAGTTCGCCTTTTTTGACGAAACTTAAGTCTTCTTCGGCCGGTTTCTCGATGTAATCGTTCATTAGTTGATAGAGCTTTTGCAACTCATCGTTATCAGTAGCTTCAAAGCTGATAATGATTTTTTCAAGGGCGTGGTTCGGCTTTTGATAGAGAATTTGGAGATGGCCTTGGCGATAAGTGGCTTCAAAAAAACGAACGGATTTTAATTTTTTAAAGGCAATCTCACGATCGTCTTTGTCATTTTTCTTTAAGAGTCCTGGGTAGTGAAGTGTGAGAATTTGATCATCATAAGTGATTTCAAGTTTGCGTGGCTTCTTAATGCGATAAGTCTGCATATGACTGCTCCTTTTAATAAAACTTAAGTAAAAGCAAGGACGTTCTTAAGATACAACGTCTAAACTTACCCCTATCATAGTAGATAATGGGCGTAAATAGCAAGTGTTGCCTTTTATTAAAAAAATGAGGTGGTTAGGATGCAATTTTTCACTGGTGTGCACAATGGCTTATTACTCGCATTACCCATCTGGGGCGTGTTAATCTTAATGGTAAGCTACTGGTTATACTAAAAGACACCGAGATGACCGGGCGGTTGTTTAGGATGTCTTTTTTAGATAATTCAGTCTTTTTTAGGTCTTAAGTCGGTTTTTATGCTAGTATGAATAGATTACAATTAAGAACATTGATTGCATATGATTTAATTAATTACTATAATAGTATCAAATGTCCAAAGATAAGGAGGAGGAAACCAATTGAATATTGGGATATTTACGGACACCTACTTTCCACAAGTTAGCGGTGTGGCAACCTCCATTAAAACTTTAAAAGAGGGGCTCGAGAAAAAGGGGCACTCTGTTTACATATTTACAACAACTGATCCCCATGTTGATAAAGAAACGATTGAACCGAATATTTTCCGCTTTGCCAGTGTACCGTTTGTGTCATTTACGGATCGCCGGATTGCTGTTCGGGGCCTTTTTCATGCCTATCAGGTTGCTAAAGAATTAGATTTAGACATCGTGCATACCCAAACTGAATTTTCGATGGGGTATATCGGCAAGTTTGTCGCTAAGAATTTGAAAATTCCTTGTCTGCACACGTATCACACGATGTACGAAGATTATTTACATTACGTCTTAAACGGGAAGCTTTTGCGTCCTTATCATGTTAAACAGATGAGTAAGGCCTTTTTATACCACATGTCGGGGATTGTCGCACCGTCTGAACGGGTTTCTCAAACGTTGAATCGGTACCAAGTCAAAGCGCCGATTCGGATTATTCCAACCGGGGTTGACATTAGTCGGTACGAAAAACAAGTAACGTTAGATGTGCGGAAGTCCTTAGGCTTAACAAAGGAACAACCCGTCTTACTATCGTTAAGTCGAGTGGCTTACGAAAAACGGATCGATATTATTATCGATGCACTGCCACGTTTGGTCGCACAAAAGCCAGATTTAATGTTGGTGATTGTGGGCGAAGGGCCAGCGCGTGAGGATTTGGAAGCGCAAGTGGCTAAATTAGGGATGAGCGAACACGTTATTTTTACCGGCATGATTGATAACGATGAGGTTTCTAATTATTATCACATGGCGGATTTATTCGTTTCAGCGAGTGATTCTGAGTCACAAGGGCTGACGTATATTGAAGCCATGGCGGCTGAAGTCAAAATTGTCGTGATGGCTAGCCCTTACGCCAGTGAATTATTGACGGATCCGTCGATTGGCACGACTTTTACAACTGAAGATGAAATGCTGCACCAAATCTTGAATTACTTGAATCATCCGGGGGCCTTTGATGATCCGGCACCCCGGCAAAATAAGTTGCATGCAATATCGGCAGACTACTTTGCTGAACAGATGATCCAATTTTACAAGCAATCACAAGTGCTATACGATGAACTGAAACTAGATCAAGATGATTTATTAGAATTAGAAGATATGGATACTAAAAAATAAATGGCATAATTGAAGGAACTGTTGATTGTAATCAGCAGTTTTTTATTGGTCAATTATCATTAGAAAAAGGGTCGGTTATGAGTCGAACAAATAAAATTGTGTTTGCAGTCATGTTAGCGATTGGCTGTGGCATATTTGCTTACGAGAGTCACACATTACAATTAAATCAATTGGTGGCAGATATTAGGCGGTTAAAAGTCGGCTGGTTACTTGTCGCACTTTCATGTATGTTAATTTCTTGGTTCTTTGAAGCATTAGTATTGCGGGTCTTTTTAAAGGGCCGGACGACGGATTTTTCACTATTTAATGCCTTGCGGATTCCATTGATTGCGCAGCTTTTTAATGCGATTACGCCATTTTCTTCGGGAGGGCAACCTGCTCAGTTGGTCGCGTTAATGCAATCACGAGTAGAAGCTGGTCAGGCGAGTTCTGTCTTATTAATGAAATTTATCGTTTATCAGTTTATGGTTTTGGTCAACTTTTTACTGAGTATGATTATTGGCTTTTCACAGGTTTCTAAGCATTTTGGGACGCTGGCGATTTTAATTAATTTCGGTTTAATCGTTCACGTCGTGGTTTTAGTCGTCTTGTTGTTGGTGATGTATTACAATAAATTTACTAAGCAATTGGTGCATTGGTTGTTAATTCCGGTCAGCTGGTTTATTTCCAAAAAACGGATGATTGAATGGCGTAGCGTACTATTAACCAAAATTGATACGTTTTATGCCGAGAGTCTGCACCTTAAAAAAGAAAAGAAGAAACTTGTCAAAGGCTGTTTACTAACTTTATGCCAACTCTTTTTCTACTATAGTGTGCCGTATTTCGTGTTATTAGCGTTGGGCAGTCCGAACGTAAACTACTTAGAAGTGATGGTCTTACACGTGATGATTGTCATGATTGTATCGCTGTTCCCTGTACCAGGTGGTTCTGGGGGTGCAGAATATAGTTTCAAGACTTTATTTGCCACCTTTACGCTCAGTTCGAGTAAACTAGTGTTAGCCATGTTGTTATGGCGACTTTTTACTTATTATCTAGGAATGTTTATGGGGATTGGCGCTTTGGCGGTCAAACCTAAGTTAAGTGCTAAAAAATAGGAGGTTATTAACATGCAACCAACAATCGGCTTTATCGGTATCGGTGTAATGGGGAGCAGTATGGTTAAAAATCTATTGAAAGCAAATTACTCAGTCGTCGTTTACAATCGAACGAAACAAAAGGCGGATGAAGTGGTCAGCTTAGGTGCAAAATGGGCGGACACACCAGCAGCTGTTACGACCCAAAGTGATGTTGTCTTATCAATGGTTGGTTATCCACAAGATGTGGAAGCCATTTATTACGGGGATGACGGTATTTTTAGCGCGGTTACACCGGATAAAATTGTCGTCGATATGACAACCAGTACCCCAACTTTGGCCCAAAAAATTGCGGCCACGGCCAGTGAATTAGGCTTGCAAGCATTAGATGCTCCCGTTTCAGGTGGGGATATCGGTGCTCAAAACGGTACTTTAACGGTGATGGTCGGTGGTGATCAAGCCGCTTATGAACAAGTTAAGCCCGTTTTTGAAGCGGTTGGACAAACTGTGCAACGGTTTGGCGAAGCCGGTAAGGGCCAACATACCAAGATGGCCAATCAAATTATGATTGCTGGTACAATGACTGGGATGACAGAAATGTTGGTTTATGCTCAAGCAGCCGGCTTAGATTTACCAGCCGTCTTAAAAACGGTCAACGGTGGGAGCGCTCAAAATTGGAGCCTCGCAAATTATGGTCCTCGGATTCTAGCGGGCGATTATACACCTGGCTTTTTTGCAAAACATTTCTTGAAGGATTTGAAGATTGCCTTAGAGGAATCTGAGAAAATGGGTCTCAATTTACCAGCCACACGTCAAGCTAAGAAATTATACGCGAGATTAGTGAATGAAGCGGGCCTTGGCAATGATGGGACACAAGCCTTGATTAAATTATGGACAGATTCTATAAAATAATTGCATATAAACGGTGCAGTCGAGGCCTTTTTCTGATAAACTGGTAGATAGTTATTAAAGGAGGATTCGCCATGCAATCATCACAGTTAGTTGCGATTATCAAACGTCTGGTAGCAATGCAAGAAGATCAAAGCGCTGAGGTTCAAGAAAGACGTTTTGAAAAGGAAGGCGATTTAAAAGCGACTGTTAGCTATGATCCACAAGCACAAGCCTTTGAACTTGAAGACAGTAGCACACATCAACAATTCCAATTTGACAATATTGATTTAGTCGCAATGGAACTATACGATTTATTAGCAGACTAGTTAATTAACCATTGAGTATCAAATTACTTGGTGGTTTTTTTGCTACTTGGAGTGGTTAGCGCTTTATCTAACGGCTCTTGAGATTCTTAAAAATGGGTTAATATTTGAAACTGCACTCGGTTTCGTATTGATTTTTAATACTGACATGTGTAAACTAACTGTCAGATTGTCAATAGCTTTTAACGAAGCTAAATGACCTTTAACGGAGGCTATTGTATCGATGAAACAGATTGGTCATAAAATTCAGGCCGGATTAAGTACGCGCTGGGGCTTTTTCCTATTTGCGGTGGCTTTATTCTGGCTTAAAACGATTTATGCGTACCAAACAAAATTTAACTTAGGCGTCAAAGGCGGTATGCAAGCCTTCTTGATGACAATTAACCCGATTCCAACAACCTTATTGTTATTTGGGATTGCCCTATTTATGAATGGCCGTAAGTCGTACGTGACATTAATGATTATTGATTTATTAACGTCTATTTGGTTGTTCTCGAATATTCTCTATTACCGAGAATTTTCTGATTTTTTAACCTTTAACTTAATGAAAGGTTCAGGCGCGGTTTCTAATAACCTGGGGAAGAGCATTGCCGGCATTATTGAATATTCCGATTTCTTAGTTTTTGCAGATGTGCTGTTATTATTAATCTTATTGGCAACTAAAATAATTAAGATTGATCGGCGTGTTTTCATGAAACGGAATGCTTTTGCGATTACTGGGTTATCAGTTGTCTTATTCGGCGCTAACCTAGGGATTGCTGAAGCGGATCGTTCAGGGTTATTAACCCGGACTTTTGATAATAACTATATTGTCAAATATCTAGGGATGAATGCTTACACGGTTTATGATGGGGTTAAGACGACTAAGAATAATGCCATTAAGGCCAATGCTGATAGCAGTAGTATGAGCAGTGTTTTGAAGTATATGAAGGATAATCGAGTTGCACCTAATGTTGAATATACAGGGGTTGCTAAAGGTAAAAACGTCTTTGTGATTCACTTGGAAAGTTTCCAACAGTTCTTGATTGACTACAAGTGGGATAATCAAGAAGTTACGCCAAATATCAATAAGCTCTATCATGATCAAAATACGTTAAGCTTTGATAATTTCTTTAACCAAGTTGGTCAAGGGAAGACCGCTGATGCTGAATTAATGCTTGAAAACTCGTTATTCGGGTTACCTGAAGGGGCCGCCATGGTCACACAGGGGACAACCAATACGTTCCAAGCAGCACCAGCCATCTTAAACCAACAAGGCTACACAACAGCTTCATTCCATGGGGATGTCCCAAGTTTTTGGAACCGGGATAATACCTACAAGTCATGGGGCTATGATTACTTCTTTAGTTCACAGTACTTCAAAGAAGGTAAGGACTATAATGTTGGTTACGGCTTGAAGGATAAGATTTTCATGCAAGATTCAGCCCGCTACATTGAACAATTACCACAACCGTTCTATGCAAAATTAATCACAGTTACGAACCATTATCCATACTTATTGGATAAGAAGAACCAATCGATTGCTAAAACCGATACTGGTGATGATACCGTTGATGGTTACGTTCAAACGGCTAAGTATTTAGACCAAGCACTAGGCGAATTTATGACTTGGTTGCAAAAGACAGGTTTGGATAAGAATAGTATGTTGGTCTTATACGGGGATCATTACGGGGTTTCTGGTAATCATAAGAAGGCCGTTGCCAAGTTATTGAAGAAGGATGAATTCAATGACTTCGATAACGCTCAGTTCCAACGCGTACCATTCATGGTGCATATGCCTGGCTTAAAAGGCGGCGTTAACCATACGTATGGTGGTGAAATCGATGTCTTACCAACCTTATTGAATCTGCTAGGGGTTAAGAATAACGATACCATTCAATTCGGGTCCGATCTTCTAGCGGCTAACCGTAATCAAACCGTCGTCTTTAGAAATGGGGATTACGTGGCACCAGATTACACGAAGGTCGGTAGTACTTACTACGATACCAAGACAGGTAAGGAATTGACTAAGATGACCAAAGCGCAAAAACTCCGCGTCCTAGCGCTTAGTGAACACGTGACAAAGGAACTCTCATTGTCGGATAAAGTCATTACCGGTGATTTACTTCGTTTCTATACGCCAACAGGCTTTGAAGCAACTGATAAAACGAAGTTGAGTTACAAGGTTAGTGATGCTAAGGCACAACTAAAAGCTGATAAGACTAAAACGAGTGTTATCCAAAAGAACAATGGTAAATCGACGATGAATCTCTATCAAACAGATGCACCTGAATTGAAATAAAGGTAGTAAAGCCAGAGTGGTTAATCACTCTGGCTTTTTTGCTGTCTTTTTTCAATCATTTTACTTGTCAGCGTCGTTAAAAAAAGGTACGATTACATCAATCAATACACATGATAATGATTATCAATTAAGAAAGGAGTTTATCTGATATGAGTCAAACAATTGTGGAACAGACGCTGCAAAAGTTGAAAGTGAACAATGTACGAATTACACCGCAAAGACAGGCCGTTTTGGAATTTATGATTGGTACGCATATGCACCCAACTGCTGATGATGTTTATCAAGCATTAGCAGGCCGGTTTCCGAATATGAGTGTTGCAACAATTTATAATAACTTGCGGTTATTTACAGAGCTAGGTGTCATAGAAGAAATGACCTATGGCGATGCCTCGAGTCATTTTGATTTTGCGCAGACTAAACATTACCATGCCATCTGTGATCGTTGTGGGAAAGTAGTTGACATTTTTTACCCAGGACTAGAAGATGTTGAAATAGTTGCCCAGAACTTAACTGGTTTTATGGTGACGGGCCACCGGATGGAAGTTCATGGTATCTGCCCAGAATGTCAGTTGGTCAATCGCTAATTAGGTGAATTTAGTGAATATTTAGAAAAAAGCAAAAAAGTTGCATTTTTTACTTGACGATGGCTATAGATGTTGGTATAGTAGTCTATGTTGTCAGCGAGATAAAAGATATTCATCTGATAACGAGTGATTTATGTTAAGAACTTTGAATATTTATTCAAAAAATATTTATAAAAAGCGCTTGACAGTTCACTATGAAAGATGATATATTAATTAAGCTGTTTCAACACAGTAGATCTTTGAAAACTGAACAAAGTTTTGATAAACCAAATGTGTAGGGTCGCCCTTTGGGGCACAACATATTTGCGAAGTCAATTTCGCTAGCAAATAAATTAAGTAACAAAACAAGAGCTACAAACTTTTAATCGAGAGTTTGATCCTGGCTCAG
>NZ_JAMQEX010000001.1:0-292556 GCF_033176295.1 Latilactobacillus sp. | reverse complement strand
TTAAAACAAAACTGGGTTGTAAAAGTCCGGTTGAATACCGAATTTTTACAACCCAGAAAGCTGCTTAAAGTTTCGTCCAATATTTAGGGTTCACTTCAGACTTGCTTTTTTTGTATTTAAAGTGATAAATGTCGTTCGTTTAAATAATGTCGTAAATTAGGGCTTAAGATCATGGGTGCTGATTGAAGTGCTGTTAGGTTTCTTGCACCCAACATCGCCATGATTGACTGGATTTGAGCCTGCCAGGCTAATAATTGTTCAGCAGTTTCAGTAGGACCAGTTTTGAGCAGCATGTGTAAAATTTGACCTGAAATCCCAACTGCAGAAGCGCCAAGGCGTAATGCTTTGACGATATCAAGCGGGTTACGAATCCCGCCAGACGCCAAAATTGTTAATTCATTTTGGAAGGCTTGTGATTCGAAGAGTGATTCAACCGTTGATTGCCCCCAATCACTGAGGTAGTCGTAAGCTTTATCTCGGCGGCGTTCATTTTCGATTGTGACAAAGTTGGTGCCACCTTTGCCGGAAACATCGATATTGGTGACCCCAACACTTTGCAATTTAGCAATCGTTTCGGCGCTCATCCCAAAACCGACCTCCTTAATAATTACGGGGACATCTAAGTTGGCGACAATTTCGCCAATCTGGTCGAGCCAATAGAATTCACGGTCGCCTTCTGGCATCACTACTTCTTGCGCGGTATTAACGTGGATCTCGAGGGCATTGGCTTGGGTCATGGCCACCGCTTTTTGCGCCACTGCTAAATCATTACCAGCACCGATATTAGCGAGGATGAAACCGGCTGGATTAAACTCACGGAT
Source organism: Latilactobacillus sp. (assembly GCF_033176295.1). Classification (NCBI taxonomy): domain Bacteria; kingdom Bacillati; phylum Bacillota; class Bacilli; order Lactobacillales; family Lactobacillaceae; genus Latilactobacillus; species Latilactobacillus sp. The sequence goes on along the minus strand of NZ_JAMQEX010000001.1, from coordinate 291,735 downwards.
GACACTAAATGTATCAACAAGTGTCGGGTCTTTAATGGCTACGGATTGTGATCCGGTCGCCATTGGTAACCCTGTAATCTGTGCCACTTGTGCTAATTGGGCATTTAGTTTTTTAGTTTGTTGGCTTCCGCCAGTCATCCCGTTAATGTAAAAGGGGCTTTGCCAAGTGGTTTCAGCAAATTGAGTACTAATATCAACGTCGGCAATCGCTATTTCAGGTAAACTTTGATGGATAAAACGAAGCCCGTCAAAATCATTTTGACGATCTTCTTGATGAAATTTTTCTGCTAAAAAGACATGTTCATCTTTACGATGCGATTGGATGGATTGTTTTGGTCTCACGATGTTGGTCAACTCCTAATCTACAAGGTGAACGGCAAGGTTTAACCGTTCGATTTGATTATCACGCCATTTTTCAAAGAGTGACGTTGTATCAATTGCCCGATCAATAATCACAATTCCACAATCACCGCCGCCAGCACCAGATGTTTTAGCAGCACCGCCAGCTTCTTCAGCAAGGGCGCCCATTTTCTGGAGCACGGGGGTTTCAATTGCGACGTGACTAAAGTCGGCTAATTCTTGTAATAGTACGCGATTGTGGCGCAATTCAGTTTGGATTTGTTGTAAGTTGTTAGCTCGGAATCCTGCAACCATGTCTTCTAGGCAGGCTTTGCTAGCCTTTAAGAAGTTTTGATAGTCAGCTTGGCGTTCTGTTTTTGCCAGTGCGATTTTATCGACCAAATGAGACGTTGAAGCGGGGGAACCCGTCCAACCAATCAAGAGTGATAATTCAACAGGTGGTGTCAATAACTCGATTGATAATGACGGCCAAGGAATCGCCAATAATTCGTTCAACGTCATCGTTGGTCTAGTCTCTGCCAACCATTGCTTGTCAAAAGAACGATAGGCAATCCAACCACCGTAAACGCTAGCTGCAATATCACCTAAAGAACCGTTGCCTTGCACATCAAGATGGGCAATTGCAGCCAGTTTATAGAGTTGGTCGTTAGTTAATTCGAGTTCGTAAAAAGCACAGAGCGCTTTGACTGTCGCTACAGTGACAGCTGCCGAACTACCAAGACCATATTTCTTACCATCGGCCGAGTCTAAGTCACTGTTAACCCGTAGATGATAGATACTTAATTTCTTACCCGCTTGGCGGGCATATTGTTCCGTTAATTTAATGGCGGATAAAATATAATGAAAAGGATTGTCACGGTTATCAAAAACCATTTCATCACCTTGTCGTTGCCAATATAAAGAATTTTCTTGGTATTGCTTTGAAACAATACTGCCGTATTCTTGACTCTCTTCAATTGAAACTGTTACAAATTGATTCAAAGCCACAATAATAGCCGGAAAACCAGTTTCTACTACTGCGTATTCGCCAGCAATATACAGCTTCCCGGGTGCTTTAGCCGTTATCAAACCATCAGAACCTTTCACATTTAACTTATTCATTATGCTCACAGATAGGTCACGCCCGGTCCTGGTTTTGCAACCAATAATTGCTCAGCTGTAAAGTAGGGCGCAAGAGCTGCCAAGATCTGTGGCGTTTCGCGACTCGTACAAATCACTTTCACGTTTGGACCTGCATCCATAGTATAATAGCAAGAAACCCCTTGTTGACGCAAGCGCTCAACGACTTCTATTGCTTGGAGGGTTTCAGGTTCGAAATAAGTGAAAGGTGGGATGGCACTAAGCGTCGTTGCGTGCATTTGCATCGCACTCTTTTCAGCGAGTTGTCCCACTAAATTTATATCTTTCTTAACGATTGCATCCTTCATCTTAGGTAAGTCCGCTTGAGCTGTTTCGACCCAACTAGGATAATATGGTGAAGTTGCCACAACGCTTGCCATACCGGCTCGACTGGCAACCCGTTTTTGACGATCATTTAAAACAATCGCAATCATTTGAATATCCCAATCAATTTCTTCTTGGACGGGAATCGCGTATGAATCTTGATCATTCGTGCCTCGTTGCCATTCGACAAACCCACCATAAATTGAGCGCGTCGCAGAGCCTGAACCTCGACGTGCAAGTCTGGATAAGTCCCGTCTGTCTAAATCTAAACCGGCCGCACGACTGCCGGCTGCTGCTAAAGCAGCATAGCCAGAAGCTGAAGAAGCTAATCCGGCCGCATTTGGCACGTGATTAGTGGTTTCAACACTAGCAAAAGTTGACCGACCTGCTTGTTGGCGAATCAGGTCTAAAAACTGACTCATTTTAGTTTGGGTTTGTTCGTCGGCTTCTTGGCCATTAAAAATAATCTGATCACGCGTCAATGTTTCTGAAAACGTGACAGTCGTATCTGTATAAAAATGATCTAACGTCAATGATAAACTGCTATTTTGCGGAATAATCAAGTTGGCGTCTTTTTTTCCCCAATATTTAATGAGCGCAATATTAGTGTGCGCTCTCGCTGTGGCTAATTGTCCCATAGTGATAACTCCCAATTGTTGTTTAATTAGTATGTAGTGCGTGTAATGGTTGAATCCAAGTCTTAATCGCGCCGGCTTGGCGTAATTGTTGTGCAAGCCGTTTGGCATCTGTTTGTGTTTTAGCCAGTGCAATAATGCAACCACCACGTCCGCCACCAGTCAATTTAGTCCCCAAGCTACCGGCTTGATTGGCAGTTTCGATTAAAGCATCGATACGTGAATTGCTGACCCCTAAGACTCGTAAATCATCTTGCGCTAAGCTAAGATTCTGGCCCAGTGCCACTAACTGATTTTGAGCGATATTGGTTGCGACAGCTTGACTCAATTCCCCAATGTGGGTAATGAGCGGCTGAGTACGTTCAGGATTTGACATCATTTGATTTTGAACGCTTTTAACGGCGGGACCGGTTTGCCCCTTTTGTCCGCTGTCAGCGATTACCAAGTAGCCTTGAAGGTCAATCGGTAATGGTTGTAGCGGTTGGCCTTTAACAAACCAAAGGGGGGTCGTTGCACCCGTGGTGGCCGCATCAATGCCACTTGGATTACCATGAATCATATTTTCTGAAAGAGCTGCTAGTTTAAGTAAGTCGCGTTGGTTTAATTCTTGATGATAAAAAGTAAAGAGGGCGCGAATAATCGCAATGGCGGTGGCCGCAGAAGAGCCCATTCCCCGTTCAGCTGGTAATTCACTTTCAATTGTCAGTTCAAAAGCGGTTTGCTGGTCGTCTAATTGTTGCCAGAGCTGTTCGATTAATCGACGAATACCTTGCATCTGACCAATCGCTTGACTTAAAGGGCCACTGTAATAAGGGCTGTTAATCAAGGGTTCGCTCAGTGTTGGTTGTGCCGTGACATGAACCGTTGTCTGGACTGCAAAAATAGGAAGCGCAATCGCGGGTTGCCCGTACACGACAGCATGCTCTCCAATCAAAATAATCTTAGCGTGACTGTTTCCCACACTCGTTTGCATCGTATCACCCTTAATCATCAATTTCTGAACTTAATCATACTGTTACTACTATACTGCAATTTAAAAGTGACTGCCACAAACAGTCCGCAAATAGTGAAAACTATTTAAAACACTAGTAGCTAGTGATGATTGACCTCGAAGCTATCATTTTACCAGAACGATACTTGAAATAGCCATCTTAATTGTGAACTTTAAAGTTTTTTATAGGTTGCTGTCATAATAAGTCACAGCATAAAACCAGGTGATTTTATGGTAAAATTAGCCCAAAGGAGTGGTAATAATGAGCTTAAAATTTATTCTAGGAACCGCAAGTTATGATCACCACCAAGCACTCGTCACTAACCTGAAGGCTACTTTTCAAGAAAAGCCACAAGAACGCTTTTTTTATTTAGTACCAAACCACATTAAATTCGAATCAGAAGTCTCGATTTTAGAAGCACTCAAGTCAGATGAAAATGATTACGTCGCAGCTTCTCAAATTCAAGTTTTTTCATTGACGCGATTAGCTTGGTATTTTATGAAAAACACGCCGTATTACCAAATTCCACGTATCTCGACGGCTGGCTTAAATATGTTAGTTTTTCGGCTACTGCAAGAACATCAAGACCAACTGCAATTATTCCGGGGTGAAGTCAGACATACCGGCTTTGTGGCCCAATTAACGAAACAATTACTTGAACTTAAGATTGGTTGTATCACCCCAGAAGATTTAACCGTGATGGCGGAAAAGCTCGGTGGCCAACAAGTTGAACTTGCTAAAAAATTACATGATCTAACCATTATTGCGACCGCTTTTGAAGCAGCCATGCAGAAACGGTTTATTGAAAATACCGCGCTAATTGATGCCTTGACCATCTTTTTGCAGCAACAATCACTAACAGATTGTCATTTTTATGTTGAAGGCTTTGCACAATTTACAGCACAAGAACAGGCATTATTAACCACCTTGATGCAACAAGCAGAAGTGCAAATTGCGCTTATCTTAGATCGGGCTTACCCTAATCAGCAACCTGATGGTCTAAATTTCTTCTTTCAAGCTGGGCGGACCTACTATAATTTATATCAACAAGCACGCCTGAATGCTGTACCAGTCATGGTGGATCAAATGGCGGCCAAGCAGCGATTAACGCCAGCTTTAGCAGCGCTTGATCAATTTTGGATTAATTCTGAAAGCTCCGGTAATCGAAAACTAAGCCCCGTGCCGGTTACTGAGCATTTGCACGTTGTGGCTGCTGAAAATCGCTATGCAGAGTTGCGCTATGTGGCTCGTGAAATCCGGCGCTTAGTCCAAACTGGCCGTTATCGCTACCAGGATTTCTTAATTTTGACGCGTCACTTAGCACCATATCAAACGATGATAGCCCCGATTTTAACGGAATATGAGATTCCGTACTTCTGTGATTTACCACAAACAATGGCAGCCCATCCCTTAGTATCACTATTGGAGAAATTATTGGATGTTAATCTGCATTTTTACCGGTACGAAGACGTCATGGCCTTATTAAAAACCGAATTGTTAATTCCTAAAGGGATGTCGATCATCGATTTTAGGGCTGATTTAGATCTCTATGAAAATTTAATTCTAAAAAATGGCTATGAAGGTAAAGATTGGTTAAGTGATTTAGATTGGCAATTTTATCGTTTCGGTTCTTACCAAGAAGGCACGCGCACGACTCAAGATGAAGCCTTAACGGAACGCATTAATGGTATTCGGCGCTATGTACAGACAATTTTGCCCCCGTTTTATCGTGCACTGAAAGCAGCCAAAACGGGGCGCCAAGTGGCCCAAGTACTCTATCAATTTTTGATTGACCAAGGCGTTGATCGCCAACTATTAAATTGGCGGGACCAAGCATTGACTGCCAATCATGTGGCTCAAGCCGGTCAACCGGAGCAGACGTGGTCGACCTTTATACAAATGCTTGATGACTATGTCACCTTGTTAGGAGACGTTTCGTTTGAAGAAGAAGATACCGACCGGTTAAATGAATTTAAGCAACTTCTTTCGGCCGGTTTTGCGGCAGCTCAATATGCACAGATTCCCTCAACGCTTGACCAAGTGGTTCTCTCAGAATCCGGAATGGTCCAGACCAAGCAACGTCAGATCACCTTTATGATTGGGGCGACTGATCAAGTTATGCCTGATCAAATTGAGAATACGGCATTACTAACCGATCAGGATCGTCAGCGATTGTTGGATAATGAAGGGCAAGCCACGCCGTTATTAAACGAATCTAGTGTCGGTAAAATGAACGCTGAACCTTACTTGAACTACCTCGCTTTTTTAAGTAGTCAAACCGCGGTTTATTTTACGTATCCATTAGGCAATGGTGAGGGAACAACTTTCAAAATGTCACCTTATGTTGAACGCATTAGAAATTATTTTAATTTGACCGTTCAAAAGGTCACGGCTGAACCAGCATTACAAACCACAGAAATTCCCCGAGGATCATGGCGTAGCTTGTTAAGTGATCTCATTCAAGTCAGTCGACAAGCGCAAGAAAATCAAGCATTGATTCCGAAACAGTGGTTAACGACCTATCGACTCTTGCAACAAGCACCGCAAAGTCAGTTCTTAACAACGCAATTATTCCAAAGTCTCAATTATCGTAATGAGCCAGAGCGCTTGACACCGGAAATTGTCACTGGTTTATACGGCAATGAAATCCACACATCGATTTCAAAACTAGAAGAGTTCTATCAAAATCAGTACGCTTATTTCTTGAAATACGGTTTGAAATTACAAGAACGGCCTGTTTTTGAATTAACACCGGCTAATACCGGGAACTTTTACCACGAAGTGATGGATCGCTTTATTAAGCTGATTCAAGGCCAACAAATTGCCCTGCCAGAATTGGATGATCAGCAAATTGATAAACTTGTCAGTGAAGTCTTGGCTAAAACCTATGAGCAACCCGAGTTTAAGATTCTCAATAAAACAGCGCGGATGGGCTATATTCGTCAGCAATTAACACAAACAGTTAAACGCGTCAGCCTAGCGCTTCGTAATCAGAGTCTTTCAACTAACTTACGGCCGTTAGCGACCGAAGTTTTATTTGGCCAAGTCGGTGCAGAAAAAGGGCTCCAAGGGTTAAACTTCATGTTAGACGATCATCGTGAAGTAAAGGTCCGAGGAAAGATTGACCGGATTGATCAATTGACTATTAATAACCAACCTTACTTAGGGATTGTTGATTATAAATCTAGTCAGCATAGTTTTAATTTCCGGGATGCTTATTACGGGTTGGCCCTGCAGATGTTGACCTATCTCGAAACAGTTTTGCAAGATCAACAGGCTATTTTGCCGGCCAATAGTGCGGTGAAACCTGCCGGTGCCTTTTACTTACATCTGAAGAATCCGACATTGACCCTCAAACAATTAACTAAGAAAAAAATGGGTCAACTCCAAAAAGGCGAGTTCGATCAAATGTTATTAGATCAATTTAGATACAACGGGCTCATCGTCAACGATGAGGAATTACTCGAAAATCTCGATACAACGCTTGTCAACGGCCAATCGCCACTCTTTGCCTTCAGTAAGTTAAAGAGCGGTAAATTTAGTTCTAAACAACTGGTGACGCTAGATCAACTCGATTTATTGATGGCGCACAACGAAGAATTAATCAAAGAAGCGGGCCGGGCGATTTTTGCTGGGGAAACAGCATTAAATCCGATTATGCGTCCAGATCGAACGAATGCCTTAACCTTGTCGCCTTTTAAGTCGATTTTCCAATTTGATGCGATGTTACCGGAAAATAATTATCGCCAACTAGAAGCACTAGACGAAAAAGCAGTTCTTGAACGCTTAATGAGTAAAAAAGGAGATGGCAATCTTGAGTAACCCGCAATTTACACCTTCACAGCAAGCGGCTGTCAATCATGACGGCCACGATATTTTAGTATCCGCATCAGCTGGTTCAGGGAAGACATCCGTCCTGGTTGCCCGGGTCATCCAGAAAATCTTAAAAGGCACCGATGTCGACACCTTGCTTGTTGTGACTTTTACGGAAGCCGCTGCTACTGAAATGCGCCAACGGATTCAAGCCGCACTACGCGATGCCAGTGAGAAAGCGACCGAGCCAGCTGTTAAACAACGTTTACGGCAACAACTGAGTCTCGTGCCAACCGCACAAATCAGTACGCTGCATGCTTTTTGTTTAAAAGTCATTAAACAATTTTATTACGTGATTGACCGTGATCCCGTATTCCGCTTATTGAGTGATACTGCAGAACGACTCCTCTTAGCGGATCAAGTATGGCAACGGGTGAGAGAAGCATTCTACAGCCACGAGTATGTTGAAAAGGGCACCCAAGACACCTTATTTTACGAATTGGCCCAAAATTTCTCGAATGATCGTAACGATGACGGCCTAACCGACATTGTTTTTGAGTTGCTCGATTTTGCAAATGCCAATCCAAACCCGGTTAAATGGTTAAACGAACTACCCAAAAGCTATGCTGTTGATGAGACTGGTTTGACTGCCAGTCGCTATTTCCAAGAAAAAATATTACCGATATTACAGCAAACACTCACCGAATGCTTAGAAGCTTTACAAGAAGCTGAACAGCTCAGTCAAACTAGCGAAAATCTGATGGTTTATGCGCCTCAAATTACCACTACGCAAGCAGCCTTAACACAAATCAAAGCAGATGCCAAAACGTTAAATTGGCAAGCATGGCGCCAACAACTAACGGATGCCCAGCTAGGACCTGCTAAACGCACTAAGAAATTAGAGCCTGATGAACAAATTAATAAAGACCGTCTGAAAGCCGATTTAGATGATGTCAAAAAGAAAATCCAAACGTTATTAGACACTTATTTTGTGTTTGATGAAGCAACCACCACTAATATTCAGCGCCAAGCTGGCCAGTTGGTCCAAAAATTGGTGCGCGTCACGTTAACTTTCAGAGAAGCCTTTCAAGCCGAAAAAGAACGACGCCATTTATTGGACTTTAGTGATTTAGAACAACTCTGTCTGACAATTTTATCGGCAGAAGATTCACCAGCAAGAGCCTTTTACCAACAAAAATTTAGCGAAGTGCTAGTTGATGAATACCAAGATACCAATCCGCTCCAAGAAACGATTATCCAAAAGGTCACTTCTGATCATCCACGCAATCTCTTCATGGTCGGGGATGTTAAGCAGTCAATTTATGCTTTCCGATTGGCCGATCCAAGCTTATTTAAGAATAAGTATAACGAATTTGGTGTCACGGAAGCTGAACGTGATAGTGAACGAATCATCTTAGCTGAAAACTTCCGTTCGCGCCGCAATATCGATGACTTTACCAATCTGATTTTTAAACAATTAATGGACGAAAATCTTGGTGAATTAGACTATGACGAAAATGCCGCCTTACAATATGGTGCTCGTTATTATCCTGACCAGCACCCAACCGCGCCAACCGAACTCTTGCTTTATGAAACTAAGCCGGAAGAGGCAGTTGCCAACCCGCAATTAGATAAGAGTGAGGGCCAAGTCGTGGCGGTCGCTAAACGGATTCAAGCCATGATGACTAATGGGGAACAGATTTGGGATAAGAAACTCGAAAAAATGCGGCCGATTGAATATCGGGACATCGTTTTACTAGCCCCAACCCGCGGTAATAATTTGTTTATCCTGGATTACTTTAAACGCTTCGGCTTGCCGGTTGTGATTAAGGATGCGCAAAATTATTTCCAAACGACTGAAGTCCAAATTATGTTAGCCCTACTTCAGGTGATTGATAATCCTAACCAAGATATTCCACTGGTCAGTGTTTTACGCTCACCAATTGTCGGGTTAAACGAAAATGAATTGGCATTAATTCGGATTAACGATAAGACGGATGATTATTATCAAGCGGTCTTTAACTTTATTGACCAATATAATGAGCAGAAAGTCGGCCACTTAGGCCAACAAGTGATGCAGAAGCTGACGCACTTCATGGCTTTATTGACGTCGTTTAGAACAATCGCTCGTCAACAACCGATTGTGGACTTAATTTGGACGATCTACCAAGAAACTGGCTTTTTAGATTATGTCGGGGGGATGCCAGCTGGACGTCAACGTCAAGCTAATTTACACGCGCTTTATGAACGTGCCACGGCGTATGAAGAAAATGGTTTTAAAGGACTCTTCCAGTTCATTCAGTTTATCGAACGTCTTCAAAAACAAGATAAGGATTTAGCACAACCAACGAGCTTAGAAAATCAAGACGCCATCTCTGTTATGACCATTCACGGGAGTAAGGGACTTGAATTTCCAGTCGTCTTTTTAATCGATACTAGTCGCCGCTTTAACCAACAGGATTTACAACGCTCATATGTTTTGGATAATCATGGTGGTTTAGGGGTCGTTTATTTAGATAGCCAAAAGCGGTTGAAGGTACCAACACTGCCAGAATTAGCGATTACCGCCCAGAAACGAAAAAAATTACGAGCAGAAGAAATGCGAAAACTATACGTTGCTTTGACACGTGCGGAACAATGGTTAATCATCGTTGGCCATTGTGATAACCAGGCCCAATTGATGAAGCAATGGCAAAAAGGGCAAAATAGTACCCACCAAATATTAGATGATGGTGTTCGCAACGATGCCGCAAGTTTACTGGACTGGATAGGTCTTAGCTTAATTCGCCATCCACAAGCTAAAGATTGGATCACTGATTATGAGCCACTACTGGCTTTAAGTGGTGATCAAACCGAGTTTAAGTTGATTATGACTAATGAAGCCTTACTTGGTGAAATACCAGGTAGCCTGCATAACGATCAGGACTGGGGGCAACAACAGCAAAAGGCACTTCAAACAATTGATTTAAACAGTGGGATAGCAACAGCGATTGCTGAGCAATTAACCTTTAAGTATCCCGCTAATGTTGCGACCCAAACGACGGCTTATCAATCTGTTTCGGAAGTCAAACGCCTTTTTGAAGACCCTGATAATACCGGATTGGGACAATTAGACCTAGCGGCTGAACAACCGCGCCAAGCAAATCGCTACGTAACGGATAGCTTAGCGCAACCACAGTTCTTACAAACCGTTCAACAACCAACGGCAGCAGAAGTGGGGACCGCAACGCATTTGGTCTTGCAAGAAATTGATTTAACGCAACCAGTAACGCTAGCGAGTTTGCAAGGTCTTGTCGATCGACTTGTTTTACAGAATAGTTTAAGCGCCAATGTTGCGGCTAAGATTAATCTTAATCACCTATTAACCTTCTTTGAAAGTGACTTGGGACAGCAATTATTAGCCCATCCAGAAGCGGTTAAGCGGGAAGTGCCATTTTCGTTGTTATTACCAGCAGAAACGATTTTTGAAGGCATTCGTCCCACAGATGACGACCACGTCCTAATCCATGGGATTATGGATGGTTATTTATTGACTGACGACGGTTGTTATTTATTTGATTACAAAACCGACTTTATTGACCCCAGTGATCAAGAAGCGGCGATTGAACGGGTTAAAAACCGCTATGCTGGCCAGATTAACCTCTATAGCGCTGCTTTAAATCAGATTGTCCAAAAGCCAGTGACCCATAAATATCTTTATTTATTGTCAATTGGCGAACTGGTTGAGATTAACTAGACTGGTTTATCAGCGCCATTCATAGTATGATTAACATTAATTATGAGTAAAGTATTGGTGACAGCATGAACCGAGAGACTATTTATGCCGTTGTTGATTTGGAGACAACGGGAACGAACATTAAAGATGGGGACCGCATCATTCAATTTGGTTGTGCCCTTGTTCAAAACGGCAAAATTATTCAGACCATTTCACAAGATGTGAATCCACTACGCGACGTACCAACTAAAATTCAACATTTGACGCATATTACGGCTGATCAGTTAGAGTTAGCCCCAATCTTTGAAGATTTGGCGCCCACATTAGTTGAAATTTTATCTGGCACTGTTTTTGTGGCCCATAATATTAATTTTGATTTACCTTTCTTAAATGGCGAATTAACGCGCGTCGGCTTACAACCATTAGATTTAGCAGGAATCGATACGGTTGAATTGGCCCAAATCATCTTGCCCGAGGCGCCTAGCTATCGACTACAGGATTTAACCCAACTATTAGAGATTGAACACGATAATCCCCATCAAGCCGACAGTGACGCGCTTGTAACGGCTAAACTTTTCTTGAAGTTAAGCGCCCGCTTACAGGCTTTGCCATCGGTCACCCTTAACCGCCTGAGCGAACTTGGTGAAGGATTATTACGGCAAACCGGTGATTTCTTTACCGATACTGCCCAACAGATGCGCGAAAAATCGCAGCCACTCCCCAACGAATTGTTAATTCAAGAGGAGATTGCACTCCGTAAACCCGCACCGGTTGATTTTGAAATCTACCCTGGTTCGAGCTATGCGGCTCAGTATCCAGTGACTGAAGCTGAAAAAAAGCGTCTTTTAAAACCACATTTGAAATGGCGTAAGGCACAGGCGACGATGATGGATTTAATCCACGATAATTTCGAGTTGGAAAAGCCGGAACCATTGTTAATTGAAGCAGCAACTGGGTTAGGAAAGACGATTGGCTACTTACTCCCGTATAGTTATCGGATGTCACGTGATCATAAATTAGTGGTTGCGACCTCAACGACGCTATTACAAGAACAAATCCTAACTCAGGCCAAGCCACTGCTAGAGCGCTTGGTTGGTCGGCAAATCAATGCGGCGGTTGTCAAAAGTGCGAGTCACTATATTGATTTGCATCGCTTTGAATTATCATTGCGGTTACCGCATAAAAATCGAATGATTCGCTTGTTGCAGATGAAAATTTTAGTTTGGTTAACGCAAACGACGACTGGTGATTTAGATGAGCTCAATTTAACCAGTTACAAAACCCCATTTTTTGTCAGCATTCAACATAGAGGTCTGGCTAGTTTGAACCCCCAAGCACCGTTTTATCATGAAGACTTCCTAAGACGATTGACACACCGGCAGCAACAAGCCGAATTATTGGTGACCAATCATGCTTATTTAGCAAGTCACGCGGATGAACAACAAATTTGGGGGCCAAAACCTTACTTGGTCTTAGATGAAGCTCAAAACATGGTGTTTAACGTGCAGACCATTTCACAAGAGACTTGGTCGTTGTCCAGTTGGCAATTTTGGGCCCAAAAAGGACTCCAATATACGACAGGGGCCCAAACCAATAATTTGGTGCGACTATTTCCAGCGGAAACACCGCAGAATCGTTCATTGAAGTTATTGCATAAGACATTGGGTAAGTTGACACGGACCTTAACGCATTTAGAAACTTATCTAACGGAGCAGTTTAAGCCAGATGAACCAACAGATGGACAAACTTTTAGTGAACGGTATTTAAATCCAGACGAAGTCATTCAATTCGTTAATGCTAGTCAGCGTGAGTTTGGCCAGTTAAATCGAGAATTGTTGACGATTCAAGATCATTTCTTGGCGTTACGCTATGTCCTAGAAGATCAGTTGGCACGTTATACCGAATCTGATCTAGCAATTTGGCAATCTTTTGAAAATGAACTCAATCTCTTATTAGCAGATGTTGACCATTATCAACGCTTTGAACAACTATTCATTGCGACGAAACCGCAGGAACGCCATGCGTTAGCGATTCAAATTACACGGCCTAGTCAACCGAGTCAATTACCGCAATTTAAATTACACTGGCAATTGTTATCGGCTGGGCCCCAAATGCAACAAGTATTAAGCCACTTTGAACCTGTTACATTAACAGGCGCGACGCTAGCGGTTAATGGCCATTTCGACTATCTCAAACGTGAATTTGGTTTTACTGAAGAGCAAGCCTTACAAACTAAGAAGTTAAGAAGTCCATTCCGCTTTAAACAACAAGCCCGTTTTTATATCGCAGAGGATGGCCCGGTTCAAAAAGAACTAACACCAAGCGATTACCATCAACAGGTAGCAGCGCAAGTGATGACTTTAATTGCCAATAATCCGCATCAAACGCTCATTTTGTTTAATGCCAATCAAACATTAGAACAAGTTTATTACGCATTAGGTCGTGCTGGGTTATCACTCGATCGTGAAGTGTTGGCTCAAGGCATTACCGGCAGTGCCGAAAAAATTACTAAACGGTTCATGTTAGGACACGATTCGGTCTTACTAGCAACTAGTAGTTTTGTCTCAGGGGTTGATTTTCCTGAGGCCGCCCTTGAAATGGTTATTTTGGTTCAATTACCATTTGATGCACCCAATGCATTACAGACGCGTGTCCGTTATGCACAATTATCAGCCCAAGGGATTAATCCGTTTAAGGCTGAAGCACTGCCTAAGGCAACAATCCGGTTGCGGCAGTCATTTGGCCGCTTAATTCGAACGCCAAATGACCGGGGGTTATTCATTTGCCTGGATCCACGGTTGTTGACGACGCAATATGGTCAACAAATGCGCCGTGCTTTACCGGCGAGTCTGCCTCAAAAGGCGGCACCTGTGCAGACAATTAGAGAGCTCAGTGATTTATTTTGGTTAAATTCTGACTAAGTTCTGGGATTTAACCGTAGCAAAACTTGTTTTTTGCTATAATAAAGCTATTCAATGTAGCAAGGAGAGAATGCGCCGTGCGTAAATATAAGAGATGGATATGGGTATTTTTATTAGTAGTCTTGATGGGCACGATGTTTTTCGTCTACCACCAAGCGCGCTCACCCGAAGTCACCGCAGAAGCGAAGGCGACCAAGATTGCTAAGAAATACGCTAAGCTAGAAAATCCAGATGGTTTTTACACGTACCATCGCAATGGCACGTATTATACAGTCAGTGGTCAAGATAAAAATAAAAATGGTATCTATGTATTAATTAACGAAAAGGGCAATCATGTGACCGTTTATCGTCAATCAAAAGGGATGACTAAAAACGAAGCCCTTAAAAAGACGTGGTCCACTAAGAATCCTCAAAAGGTCCTCAATATTAACTTTGGTTTTTATAAGAATAAACCTGTTTGGGAAGTCGTTTATCGCAGCGACAAGGGCCGCCTTTGTTATTTAACGCTTGATTTCAAGACCGGTAATACGACCCAATTAATTGAAAATATCTAGGAGTTTTGCTAATTAGGGCTGTTGTCGTCAGTGTTTTGTTATATAATAATAATTATCAGTTATTTTGAACTGTTTAAGTTAAATTAAGTCAGCATAAGGAGACAGAGTATATGGTTAAAAAAATCAGTATTATTGACGCTAAAGACCATGTCGATGAAGAAGTCAAAATCGGCGTTTGGTTAACCGATAAGCGTTCTAGCGGTAAGATTTCATTCTTACAATTGCGCGATGGTTCAGCCTTTTTCCAAGGGGTTGTTGTTAAGAGCCAAGTAAGTGAAGAAGTCTTCCAATTGGCTAAAGACGTTAAACAAGAATCAAGCATGTGGATTACAGGTGTGATTCATGAAGATACACGTTCACATTTCGGTTACGAAATTGAAGTCTCAAATATTGAATTAATTGGTGACAGTAGTGAATACCCAATTACACCTAAGGAACATGGGATCGAATTCTTATTAGATCACCGTCACTTATGGTTACGTTCAAAACGCCCATTTGCAATCATGAAGATCAGAAATGAAATCATTCGTGCTACTTATGAATTCTTCAACCAAGAAGGCTTCATGAAGATGGACCCACCAATCCTAACGGGTAGTGCACCTGAAGGCACAACTGAATTATTCCACATCGAATACTTCGACAACGATGCTTATTTGACACAAAGTGGTCAATTATACGCAGAAGCTGGTGCAATGGCCTTTGGTAAAGTCTTTACCTTCGGACCTGTTTTCCGTGCTGAAAAATCAAAAACACGTCGTCATTTGACTGAATTCTGGATGATTGAACCAGAAATGGCCTTCATGGAACAAGATGAAAGTCTTGAAGTCCAAGAAAAATACGTGGCTTACCTTGTTCAAAACGTTATCGATCACTGTGCCTATGAATTAAAATTATTAGACCGTGATATTGACCAATTGAAGAAGTACACACAAACACCATATCCACGTATTTCATATGATAAGGCTGTTGAAATGTTACAAGCAGCTGACTTCGATATTAAATGGGGCGATGATTTCGGTGCACCAGATGAAACTTACTTATCTGATCAATTCGAACAACCTGTCTTCATTTTAAACTACCCTAAAGCTATCAAACCTTTCTACATGAAGCCACATCCAACACGTGATGATGTCTACTTATGTGCTGATTTATTAGCACCAGAAGGTTACGGTGAAATTATCGGTGGTAGTGAACGTGAAACTGACTTCGATAAATTAGAAGCTGAAATCAAATCAATGGGCTTAGATATTGAAGAATATCAATGGTACCTAGATTTACGTCGTTACGGCTCAGTGCCACATTCTGGTTTCGGTTTAGGCCTTGAACGCGCAATCACATGGATTTGTGGTATCGATCATTTACGCGAAGCTATTCCATTCCCACGAATGATTAACAGAATCAAACCATAAATTAAATTTTGAAAAGTATATTTTAAAAGCATGTCGTCAATTATTGACCGACATGCTTTTTTATTTTCTCAAAACCCGTTACAATAGAAGTAATCATTTTTCAAAAAGAAGGCTAGTATATGAACGAATTAACGGCATTTATAGAGGGCGGTCAGCTTAGCGTGTCGCGCTTATTATTACAACACTACCAAACGCTCAGAATGTCTTCTGACGAACTGGTTGTTTATTTACAACTGAGTGATTTTGCCAGCCAAGGGGATACTTTTCCAGACTTAGCGGTGATTGGTGAACGGATGGGATTGGCGCCAACGCAAATTTATGAGTTAATCCATCAATTACTTAAAAAGAAAATTATCACGTTGAACTCAACGGTTAATGAACAAGGCCAGCCAGTTGATCATTATGATCTAACACCAGCATTGTCCAAGCTCAGTGTCCTAGCTGTCCAACAAAATCAGGCAGCATTAAATTCGCAAGAAACAAATCAACGCCTGTCCGTTTTTAACCAAATTGAGCAAACCTTTGGGCGCCCATTGTCGCCACTTGAATCTGAAATTATCTCAAATTGGTTGGATTTAGATCATTATTCAGCTGAACTAATTCAGCTCGCAGTTCGCGAAGCGGTCTTAAACCAAGTTTATTCACTTAAATATGTCGACAAAATTTTATTAAATTGGCAGAAACAAAATATTCAGACTAAGGAAGATTTACAAGCGTATCAAAAGGCGCATCCACGACGTTAATCTGATAAGGGAGGTAGTTGAACATGTTATCAAAAGCAAAAACCAGATGGGCCATGACACAACTGTACGAGCTGATTCCCGATGCAAAGGGGGCCTTAATTGCGGACAGTCCATTTCAATTATTGATTGCGGTGATGTTAAGTGCGCAAGCGACCGATGTATCAGTCAATAAAGTAACACCCCAACTTTTTGAACATTTTCCAACCCCAGCCAGTTTTGCGGCCGCAGATCTAACCGCAATCGAAGCCGACATTCGTTCAATTGGGTTATATCACAATAAAGCGAAACATATCCGCACTTGTTGTCAGCAGTTAATCACGGATTTTGGTGGCGAAGTCCCACAAACCCACGCAGAACTCGAGCAATTAGCCGGTGTTGGTCGGAAGACCGCTAATGTTGTTTTAGGCGATGCGTTTAATGTGCCATCGTTTGCTGTCGATACGCATGTTAGTCGAATTGCCAAGCGCTTAACGATTAGTGCTGAAAACGCCTCTGTACGCCAAATTGAAACTGACCTTCAAACCAAGCTCCCCCAAAAAGAATGGGTGCAAGCGCACCACACATTAATTTTATTTGGACGCCAAGTCTGCACAGCACGCAACCCTAAGTGTGATCAATGCCCATTGTTAAGTATTTGTCCGGCAGGGCAACGAATGCTGCAAGAACGCGGTTAAACACTATTTCCAAGTCTTAATAATAAAAAAATAGCCTGATTGTCTGTACTCTTATTAATAGAGTGACAATCAGGCTATTTTTAATTAGTGTGATGTTGTTTGCGTTGATATTGATGGTTGGCTCGTCGATTGACTGGTTGCGGGTGTACTTGACGAGCTAGCGGGGGCTTCAGAAGAAGAACTTACTGTTGAAGATGATTCACTTGGTGTCGATGACACACTTGAACTAGATTCAACAGAGCTACTACTTACTGATTCACTACTTTCAGAAGAGGGAACACTTTGACTTGAGCTTTGTACCGAAATCGATGGTGTTGGTGTTTCGATGACACTATGGGTTGATGAATATGAGGAGCTCGTTGAAGCATCTGAAATTGCGGCGGTCGTACCTTTAACGAAGAGCTCTCTAACACCGGCAATCGTTTTAGCTTGAACTGAACTAGGCATTGTCCAATCCGTATTTGAAACATTTTGTGAAAGGTAAACCATCATTGCGCGGTAAATATAGGCCGCAATGTTTCGTTCCTCCATCGTTAAACCATTTTCGAGTGGCTTGTCGTAACCCGTCCAAACAGTAATGGAGTAGTGCTTCGTGTAACCGGCAAACCAACTATCTTTCGCAAGGTCTGAACTGAGTCCTGATTTGGCTAATTCTTCACTCGAATAATCGGTTGTCCCGGTCTTACCAGCTTGATGTAACCCTGAGATCTGTGCTAACGTCCCAGAACCATTCTTGATGACGTCTTTCATCATATCAGTCATCATATAGGCAGTTGAGTCTTTCATCGCGTCAGAGCCTTCAGAATTGTAATTATGTGTAACACCATCTGCCGTTTCAACTTTATTGATGTAGGTTGGTTTGTAGTAAGTCCCGCCATTAGCGAAAGCGCTATAGGCAGCCGATTCTTCTAAGGTAGAAACGTTCCCACCAATCCCATAAGCAAGACCGGTATCTTCAGGAATCGTAATCCCTAAGCCTTTAACAAACTTACGTGCACGCGTCATACCGACATCTTCTAATAAGCGAATTGCGGGTACGTTTCGAGAATTAGCTAGCGCATTACGTGCTGTAATTGTACCCAGGTAGCGGTTATCGAAATCGTGCAGTTGAATGTTGGTACCTGGATAAATATAAGCTGTATCTTGAAGTTTTTGAGCCGTTGAATAATTAAGATATTCAATCGCTGGTGCAAAGTCCATCATTGGTTTCATAGAAGACCCATTACTACGTCCGGAAGAGACTGCCCGGTTATAGCCCAATTGGACATCACCAGTTTTGCGACCACCAATCATCGCAACAATCTTACCGTTGTTAGGGTTAGTAATAGTGACGGCTGTTTGCATTTTGTCATCAGGGAATTGAACGGTTGTATCGTCATTAACGGTGTTATATAACTTCTTTTGCGCATCCATGTCGATATTCGTATAAACTTTCAAGCCGTCTTTATAAGGATCATAGCCTTTTTTCTTGAGGTCTGTAATAACTTCCTTAACATAGGCATCAGTTGCTTTAGCGTTCGTTGATTCATTGGTTTCAGATTTCTGTGCGACTAAACCAGTGTTAATCGGAACAGCTTTAGCTTCAGTCGCCTCTGCTTCAGAAATCTTATTGTTCCGTTGTAAGGCATCGATTACTAAATCACGACGCGTCTTGGCTTGATCCGGATGTGCATAAGGATCGTAATTAGCAGGGGACTGTGGCATACCAGCAATCAATGCTAATTGTGGGAGACTCAATTGTTTTAACGTCTTATCATAATAGTACTTGGCAGCTGTTTGCATACCATAAACACCATTATTCAAGTAAACTTTATTCATATAATATTCCAAAATTTGATCCTTAGAATATTGTCGTTCAACTTGAACGGCCAACCAAGCTTCTTGTGCTTTACGTTTGAAGGTTTGATCGCTGTTTTTTGTTGAAAAGACCGATAACTTGATTAATTGTTGCGTTAAAGTACTCCCACCCTGTAGGCCTAACGAAGAGTGCCCAGTAATGTTAGCAAAGGCCGCCGATGCGATTCGGACTGGATCAATCCCAAATTTCTCCTTATAAAAGCGACGATCTTCGATTGAAACCACGGCATCTTTTAACGTTTGTGGGATTTGATCGCTGCTAGCATAAGTCTGATTAGCAGCACCTAATTGTTTAAAAGCTTTGTTATTGCTGTCATAGAGCACACTTGCATTACCGTTTTGTAATTTCGCTTGTGTAATCTCCGGGGCATCTTTTGCATAATACGCAAATAAGCCAATACCCGCGATGATTAGCGCTAAGAGGGCTAATAACCCCCATTTGATAATACGGCCAAATAGCGATTTAGTACGCTTTTTGGCCGGTTTCTGGTGTCTTGTGACACGTGTGTTACCTGTTTGATTGGCAGACATGTTAATTTAAACTCCTTTGTGGTGGCGTGCGATTAATTGATCGACGGCCTCTAAATAGGGAATACTTGGGTTTAATTGATACTGAATTTCAAACCCATCGGCAACGATCGCCGCTAGTGGAATTGACTTCCGACCACCAGTTGCTTGATTGTCCCATTGTGTAATCAATAAGTTTGCCGGATACACAAATAAACGTTGAAGTGGGACGAACTTCATAATCACAAAACAAACCCCGCCTTGTTGTAAGCAAGCTCTAAAATGATCAATTTGATGTTGGTGAAAGTTTTGGAACGGAAATGACGTTTTATTCTTAGTTTCCTTCGCTTCAAAATCCACATAGTGCCCCTGATAGATGCCATTATAATCCGTTGTTGAAGCTTGCTTAAAGTAGGCTTCCTTAATAACAGCTTGACTACGTGCTGGATAATCAACCTTAACGATCTGAATAGGGGTGGGTTTCTTATAGATAACCGCAGCATCACGTAGTCGATAATATTGATTACTATCGTTGATCTCTTCTTCTAATGACATACCGCGTTTACCATATAAGGTGGTTGGACTAGTATGTCGCCCTTGCTTTTTAGGCTGTTTTGTTTCATGATTTGAGTAGGGCTGTCCGTTTGGATAATGAAAGGCCATCAAGAATCACACTCCTGTGAAACTATTATAGCAATATTCACTCAAATTTAAAATCATTAGGTGGAGGACTGACAATTGAAGCGATTATGGTTAACCGGTTATCGAAGCTATGAACTCGGCGTTTTTGGCGATTCCGATGAGAAACTTAAAGTTATTAAATATTCTTTAAAAAAGCAACTTAATAATTACCTCGATGATGGCTTAGAATGGCTTATCACCGGGGGTCAGATGGGTATTGAGCAGTGGGGGATTCAAGTTGCACAGGAACTTAAAATAGATTATCCTGAATTGAAGGTTGCGATGATGCTACCGTTTAGCGATTTTGGTCAACAGTGGAACGAACAAAATCAGGGTACGTTGATGACGTTAAAAGCCCAGGTCGACTTTTGTGAACCCGTCATTAAAGCCCCGTATTCTGGGCCCCAACAGTTGCGCCAATATCAGCAATTTATGCTGACGCATACAGATGGTGCATTATTGTACTATGATCGTGAAGCGCCTGGTAAACCAGAATACGATGCTAAAGCAATTGAGACCTATCAAGAACAACATGAGTATCCCAATAATCAGGTCGATTTTTTTGAACTACAAGATTTAGCAAACGAGTTGGCGGAGTTAGAGAATCAAGCTTTTTAGGGCTTTTAATTCTTTAATAACTTTAATAACTTTGCTATAATGGGATTTATGGTATATTTATTATAAATGAGGTGTCAAAATGGATAATCAATTAGAAATCGAATTAAACCCAACTGAAATTTTGAAAAAAGAATTTAAGTCAAAGATGCGCGGCTATGATCCTGAAGAAGTCGACGGTTATTTAGATTTAGTGATTAAAGATTACCAAACTTATCAAGAAAATATCGATCGTTTAACGGCCGATAATACCCGCTTATTTAACAAGGTTGAAGAACTTAATCGTCAACTAAGTGCTTCTGACAGTGTTAAAGAAGTCAAGCCACAACAGGCTTCAGCAGCAACTAACTATGATATTTTGAAACGTTTATCAAATCTTGAACGTCACGTATTTGGTGCTAAGTTAAGTGACCAAAATGGTGCCGCTCAAACAAGAGTTCAAAATCATTCACAATTTGATTAGACAAATCGCTTAAGATGTACTATAATAATATACATTGATTAACATTTGTAAATCTTGAGTAATCGCGGTCTACATCAGTAGGCTGAGGAAGGTCCATGCCCGCACAGGCTGAGATGCTTGTAGTGTTCGTGCCTGGCCCAATAAGCCAGGGTACCTTAATGGTAACGGCGGAAAAAGCGCTAAAACTTCGGTCATGCGTTAATATCCTTAAATAGTGCCACAGTGACGGAGCGTTTGGGGAAACCCAAACGATGGAACGAGGTAAACCCCGCGAGCGAGTAACCCAAACTTTGGTAGGGGCGTCTCATTTATGGAAATGAACTAAAAATGAGAGTTCGAAAGAACAGATAGATGATTACTGAAGGAGCTTTCTTCCTGGGGAAGTTCTGGAACAAAACATGGCCTATAGAGGTTTACAAACAGGTGGCTTGGGCTTTTGCCCAAGCTCTTTTTATTTAAAAAATAATTTCCTAAGGGGATCTTTAAAAAATGACTTACCAACTATACGCTACAATGGCAAGTGGTATCGAATCCATTACGGCTAAAGAACTACAGAATTTAGGCTACGAAACGCGTTCAGATAACGGTCGGGTTTATTTCGAAGGTGACTTGGCAGATATCGCCAAAACTAACCTTTGGTTACGCAGTGCCGATCGTGTGAAGATTGCCATCGGTCAATTCGAAGCAAAGACATTTGATGACCTTTTTGAACAAGTGAAAGCTTTGCCATGGGATCAATATTTACCACTAGATGCTGCTTTCCCAGTAGCTGGTCGTTCTGTGCGTTCAACACTCCATAGTGAACCAGATGTCCAAGCCATCACTAAAAAAGCGATTGTTGATAAGTTGAGTACCGTTTATCACCGTCGGACGCGTTTAGCTGAAACTGGTTCTGTCTATCCGCTAGAAGTCAGCATCTTAAAAGACATGGTGACAATTAGTTTAGATACAACTGGTCCTAGTTTGTTCAAACGTGGTTACCGTCTTGAAAAAGGGGAAGCGCCATTGAAGGAAAACTTCGCGGCCTCATTAATTCTCCTTAGTCGTTGGCAACCAGATATGCCGTTTGTTGATCCAACGACCGGTTCAGGAACAATTGCGATTGAAGCGGCCTTAATTGGTCGTAATATCGCGCCTGGTATGCACCGTAAGTTTGCCTTTGAAGACTTTGACTGGATTGACGCCACTGTTTTAGCTGATGCGAAGGCTGATGCTAAAGCACAAGAAAAACCAGATCAAGAACTTGAAATCTTCGGTTATGATATTGACCAAAATATGGTTGATATCGCTAAGTTGAATGCTAATGAAGCGGGTGTCTTACATGATATCCAGTTCAAACAATTAGCTGTTAAAGATTTTAAAACGGATTTAACGAACGGGGTCATCATTGCTAACCCACCATACGGTAAACGTTTGAGTGATCAAACTCAAGCGCGGGTATTGTATAAAGAAATGGGCGATACTTATCGTTCATTGAAAACTTGGAGTAAATACATTTTAACAAGTGATTTACAATTCCAAGAATCTTTCGGCCAACGCGCAACAAAACGTCGTAAACTTTATAATGGTCGGATTCAGACTGATTTATTCCAATATTGGGGTCGTCCAGTATGGCCACGTGCTGAAAAAGCCGAAAAATAAGAAATTTAAAGTATTTTCCCATTATATCGGGGTAAATGCTTTTTTATTTGCCCAAAATCCATTATAATTAAGATTACTTCAATAATAAGGTGAGGGATCGACTTGACAGTCATATTAGCAGCAGAACCAATTCCTGAACAACACGTAGAAGATTTACAGCAACAAGGGTTAACCATTATTAATTTGGATAACGTACAACCCGAACAATTGGCAACCATCGATATTATGTTTGGTTGGAATAAAATGGTGGGGCCTAAAATTTTAGCAACACCAAATCATCGCTTGAAATGGATTCAAGCAGCTAGCTCTGGTGTTGACTATTTACCATTAGCAACATTGAGCGAACAAGGCATTATCGTTTCAAATGCCAAGGGTATGCACGCTGTTCCGATTGCACAAACTGTGATGAGTTATATTTTATATTTCACTCGCGGTATTCGTCAAAGTTTGAGTTCTCAAGCTAACAAGGAATGGCGCCATCATGAGATTGGGCGCGCGACCGAAACACTTGAGCACCGAACAATTATGGTCTTTGGTACCGGCCAAATCGGTCATCAGATTGCCGTTTACGCTAAAGCGTTGGGGTTAAAAACCATCGGGATTAATCGTCACGGTGAAAAACGCGATGCGTTTGACGAAATTTTAACGGATCAAGATTATCAAACGAAATTAGCTGATGCGGATTTCGTTGTGAACATGATGCCGTTAACACCGGAAACGGAAAACTTTTTCGATACGGCATTCTTTAATGCAATGGGTGAAGGGCACTACTTTTTCAACCTAGGTCGTGGTGCTTCAATTAATGAGACAGCGCTCATGGCACAATTGAATAATGGTCATCTCGCAGGGGCCGCAATTGATGTTGCACAAACTGAACCATTACCAGAAACATCACCACTTTGGACGACAACCAACTTAGTTATCACCCCACATATCTCGGGTTACATTCCAGATATTCACGAACGACTCTTTAGAATCTTCGAACAGAATTTACCAGTCTTCTTAACGGACGGGCAACTCGCTGTTAACCAAGTTGATTTATCGGCTGGTTACTAAAAAATAAGACTTAACACTATATCAGTGTTAAGTCTTATTTTTGTGGTTAAATTTCTATAGACCAGGAATTGGTTCCGCTAATAAACAGTCATCTGTTCGATCGTAATAACTGACAACTTTTTGGGTTAGATCACTTCGCCAATAAATAATGCCAGCAGCTGCAGCTAGCTCACAAAACACTTCAAAAGTGATTTGACCAGTCTGCGCTTTTTGGACCGCAGCTTTAATTTGAGTGGCATTACTTTTAGGGGCAACCTTTTGTGGCACACCATTCATTTTAAAATCAAGATAACCGTCATTATCGTAATAGCGATATTTTCCGGATTCAACAAGGTAATCATATTTAAGGACACCCATTTTTTTTAAAGGCCTGCATTAATTTTGGAAAGTCACTAGCATTCTGTTCAGCGTCGACCGCTTTTTGAATTGCGTTATAATTTAACATCACTAATCTCATTTCTATTTTTTCTTTTTAGCGTACAACAATTACGAATTTCGAACAAGTAAAATCGCCTTTTTTAAATCCGTGATTTGAGACGTTTTAACGACCACTTGTCCGTTAGTTAATCTGAAATGCGCTTAAAATGCGCCTCTCGTAATTAGTGTGTTTTAAACGTGATTAGACCGGCCTTTGAACCACTTCTGGTATTTATCGGTATGAGCGCACGCTTTTGGTAGAAAGAATGCGCTCGGAATCCCTTTAAATCAACGATAGTCAGGGGTGCAAAATACGACCGCATGGTTTATAATGATATAAGTAAAAAGAATGCGGTCAAAAGGACGGAATTTTAATGCGAAAATCACGAACTAAAAAAGGTAAAAAATTAAACGTACAGCCTTTAAGGACCAAAGACGAGATTGAGGACATGAAAGTTATCTTACGACACTCCCAAATTGGTAGTCGGAATTATTTACTTTTTTTATTAGGCATCAATACCGGTTTACGTTGTTCTGATATTGTCCAATTAAAAGTGAAAGACGTAATCGAAGACAACCCGGTCATCGTCGAACAAAAAACAGGTAAGTGGCGCCAAATTAGTTTAACCAGTTTGCGACCCTACATTAGTTTATATATTCAAAATAATGAACTGACTGGTAACGACTGGTTATTCGGGAGTCGCGTCGGTGATAGTCACATTACAGTCAATGGTGTTTATCGTATGTTAACCGAGGCGGGTAAGAAACTCGGCCGCAATGATATTGGCACACATACAATGCGCAAAACTTACGGGTATTGGTTCTATAAACAATTTGGTGATGTGCGATCATTAATGATTGATTTTGGCCATTCAACACAGGAAACGACTTTACATTATATTGGGATTACCCAAGATGAAGTTTTAAGTAAGAAACAACAATTGGCAATCGGCCTTTAAAAAAGGCTTGCCTTAAAGTGAGCTTCAAGGTGTATAGTAGAGATATCAATTATATAAGTTGTAATTGTGTTTAGAAATTTCGCTATATAATAGGAAGAAACACGTTCAAAAAAATTTTGGGAGATGTTTTTATGAAAGCAGCAACTTTTATTGAACCAGGAAAAATGGTGATTACTGAGGCACCTAAACCAACAATCGAAAAGAAGACAGATGCCGTTATTCGGATTATTCGGGCTTGCGTCTGTGGCTCTGATTTATGGTGGTATCGTGGCCTTTCAAAACGTGAATCAGGATCACTAGTCGGACATGAAGCAATCGGTGTTGTTGAATCCGTTGGTGAAGCAGTGACTGATATTAAAGCTGGAGATTTTGTAATTGTCCCATTTACGCATGGTTGCGGACACTGTGCTGCTTGTTTAGCTGGCTTCGATGGTGATTGTACAAACCAAGAAGGCGGTGGCAATGGTGGTTATCAAGGTGAATTCCTCCGTTATACCAATGCTAATTGGGGCTTGGTTAAAATCCCTGGCCAACCAGCTGATTATTCGGACAAAATGTTAAATAATCTCTTAACACTTTCAGACGTTATGGCAACTGGGTATCACGCCGCTGTTTCTGCTGAAGTTAAACCTGGTGACACAGTGGTCGTCATGGGAGATGGTGCAGTTGGTTTATGTGGTGTAATCGGTGCTAAATTATTAGGTGCAGAACAGATTATCGCCATGAGTCGTCATGAAGATCGGCAAAAACTAGCACTAGAATTCGGTGCAACTGATATTGTTGCTGAACGTGGGGACGAAGCTGTTGCAAAAGTGATGGCACTAACTGACAACGCTGGGGCTAACGCCGTCTTAGAATGTGTCGGGACTGAACAATCCGTTGCAACAGCGGTAGCCGTTGCTGGCGCGGGTGCTGTTATCGGTCGTGTTGGGATTCCACAAAAGGCAGAAATGAATACCAACGTCTTATTCCGGAAGAACATCGGCCTCCGTGGTGGGATTGCGGCAGTCACAACCCATGATAAAGCACGGTTACTCGACGCTGTTTTAAAGGGTGAAATCAACCCTGGTAAGGTCTTCACGCAACGCTTTAACCTAGATGATATTCAAGCTGCTTACGAAGCAATGGATCAACGCCAAGCCATCAAATCATTATTAGTGATTAGCGATTAATCATTTGAAAGGAATGGTTGCATGATTTTCCGGTTAATTAGTTTAATTTTTGTCATTTTATTACTGCTTAGCTTCTGGATTAAAATCCCATTTTTCAATGATTACCGACCAGTTATGATTCTTATATATGGTCTTACTTACTATTTCGTTGATCGACATCAGCGACTAACACGCTAATATAGCTCAAAAAAGCCGTTCGGATAATTTATCCGGACGGCTTTTTATGTATTTTTAAATGAGTTTAAGTAAATAACCACCTAAGCAACCAAAGATAAGACTTAATAAACTACCAATTAAGTAGTATTCTGCAAAATGATGTTCATTGGCTTCAATGGCGCGAAACCGCGTGAGGGCTTTGATTGCGACGACGACCGCGATACTCGCAACATTATTGGTATAGCATAATAACAGAATCGCCAAACGTTCTAAGAGACCGATGTGCCGACCCAGTTGTGCTCGGTCTGGTAGTCGTTCCACATTTAAATCTAAGCTTTTTAAAAATAAGCTGATGAAATAATCGGCAAAATATAATGTCGCAATTATCACACTTGCGGCTAATAACCACCGACTAATCGTGGTTGACTGCCAATTAGTCCCTAATAATTGACTAACAATGACAATCACAACTAAATGCAAAACCTGATCTAAAACGTAACTGATTAGAGGGACTTGATTGGGTTTTAAGCGTAATGCACGTTTCAAAATGGGTTGGCAATTCTGCTTAGTGACATCGATTAGCCAATGCGTTAGCACGACGATTATTAAGCTAATGCCGAACGTTTCAAGAAAAGGCCAGTTTGCAACACGCAGTAGCGTTCCGATTAACCAGATGCCAACCACCATTGGCACTTGCGTCAACGCGTGCCCCAATAATGGGTACCATTTAACGGCCAATTTTGTTGAGCGTTTGCACCGGGCCATCTGATCGGATTGGATTAAAAAATCCGTCCAGAAATGGGCCAATAGCAAAATCGCAAATAACGTCATGCGTTCACCTCCGCCAAACTCATTAGTTGCGCTCGAACCGTTGTTAACGTCTGCTCAATGAGCGGATAATCCATCTGATTGAGCAACCGACTGATCTTACTAGAAGCGACAGCACGCTCTTTTTGCTGCGTATAATCCACTTGATAAGTCAGATTACCATATGCTTCCCATAAAATTTGAGCCAGCTCATAACGTTTCAAGTTCGGTTGCGCATAAAGTAGAGCAAACGTCTCTTTTCGCAGCTTCGTGTTTAATAGCCGTTCATAAATTAAATAAAAAAGGGCACTAATGCCATTAGCGGTTTCTGCAGCCTGATCAGTGACTAATTGCCACTTAAAAAGAGAGGTTGAAAATGGATAACCGAGGGGTAAAGTTGCGCCTTGCATTAGGCGTTTTGCCTGATCAACCGCAGTTAAGGCATTAACAATTGCCGAACCATTTACGCGATTAACATCCTGATAATCTGCCTTTTCAACTGTAACTAGTTTTCCTAAACCAACGCCAAAATAGAATTCAGGAAGGTCTACTGACCCAAAAAGCGGTTCCCAAAATTGTCTAAAAGCCACACTGCGCAAATAGGCATTACAGAAAATAAATAAATCTGCCAATTGCGCTTGGTCTGCCGCTTGAAAACCACCTAATAACCCATCACCATCTTTTACCATGAAAGGGGTGAGTAAATCCGGGAAACGATCATTCAGTTTTTTCTGCAGGTGCTGTAATAACGTTAAAACTTGCGTTTGATCGGCAAAATTCGTTCGACTACCAACTAAATCGATAAAACAATAAGCAGCTTGCATAATGAACCTCCTTTGGAAAACATTTGATTATAAGTACATAATAGCTAAATATATCCTTAAAATCAAATGTTTAATTGAAAGACTTGCGATTTTATACGTTAGTGTTATAGTTAACTACATAAGTAACTAACCAATCAACTAACGGAAGTAGGTGATCCTTTGTTTTTTGAATTTAATAACGAAACTCCTATCTATCGACAGATTGCCGACCAAATTGAAGAAGGGATTTTTACGGGCGTTTTCCCACCAGAGAGTCAGATACCTTCAACAACCGAGATATCGCGACAATTTAATATTAACCCGGCCACTGTTTTAAAAGGCATGAATCAACTTGTCGAAAAAGGCTTAATTGAAAAGAAAAGAGGGCGCGGTATGTTTGTCACGACAACGGCACAAAAACAAATTAATCAACAACGACAAGATGAATTTTTAGATCATTACGTTGCAGCATTCATTACAGAAGCGCAACAACTAAAATTATCGAAGGACGACTTAATTGCACTGATTGAAAGGGGCTATCAAAATGACTGAATTAACAACTGAACATTTGATTAAGCAATTCGGTAATCGGGTTGTATTAGATGATATCAATTTAACTTTAAAGCCAAATACGATCTATGGCTTACTAGGGCGAAACGGTGCTGGTAAGAGTACATTATTAAGCATTATAGCGAACCAAATAACTGCTTCAAGTGGCACAATTAATTGGGATAAAACACCGTTAACCGGGCGTGATCATCCTTTACAAGCCATTTATCTCATGTCAGAACAAAACATATTCAATAAAGAAAATCGGCTTAAAAAGATTATGAAAGATACCGCCTTATTACAAGGGGCCTTCAATCAAACGCTTGCTGATAAAATGTTAGCTGATTTCGAACTCAATCCCAAACAAAAGCTTAATCAACTCTCAACTGGGTATCGGACAATTTTCAAAACAATTGTCGCATTATGTGTGCCAGCGGATTACGTTTTTCTAGATGAACCAATTCTCGGGTTAGATGCTAATCACCGCGTTTTATTGTATCGCTATATTTTGGAAGCCTACGAAAATCGACCACGGACATTTGTCTTATCAACTCATATTATCGAAAAGATTGCTAACTTAATCGAACACGTTTTAATCCTTGATCAATCTCGAATCATTGTTGATGATGATCTAGAAACGGTCCTTGATCACAGTTATCAAATTAGCGGTCCCAAAGAAGACGTCTTGGCATATTGCCAGGAATTACCAATCTTAGCGAGTGAACAAATCGGGACACTCTACACTAACTATCTCTACACTGAGTTACCCGCAGACCGGGTGATCCCCGATCGCGTAGCAATCAAACATGTCGATTTGCAAACAATCTTCATTAAATTAACTGAAAAGGGGCGTGAACAGCATGTTTAAAGCAATGTTACGATATCGATTAACGGCCATTTGGAAAACGTTGCTAATTGCGTTAGCGATTGGTGCCGTCGTAACAACTGCCAGTGAATTAATTTTAAGCAAACAAGCATTTAGTATAGGATTACTAGGCGCTAGTTTAGCAATGACCGGTTTAATCGTCACACAACTCTGTCTCATTGTCCTTTCATTCACAATGACCCGACCCTATTTTGAGTTTGGGATTCTAAATGGCATTTCCAGAAAAACGAATTATGCAACACATCTGGTTAGTCTATTAGGTAGTCAGCTTGTGACCTTTATGCTTTTTTATCCCGCAACAGCCGCCATTTTTCAATCACACATTGAAGACAATACGAATCTATTTGATCCGTATCTCATGTTTATCATGATTATTGGTGCTTGGATTGTGATTGCTAGTGGGATTGAAATTAGCAGTTTTATCACTTTATTTGAACGTAAGATTTGGTGGATTGTGATTACCTTATGGGTAGTACTAGATATTCTTTTTGAACATTATGTTCATCCCGTTATTAATTCAATCTTACCCACTTGGACCAAGCTCACAGCGCTCAATTTCAATAACGTTAGCATTATGACAGCTGCTAAAGTGGTTGTGATGAGTCCGTATTTCTGGCTAACTGTTTTCACCAGTTTTGTTTTCCCATTGTTAGTTGCGTGGGTCTGCCAATACTTCATGCAAACCAAAAAAATCGCGCTCAAGTGGCGTCGTTCAGCTTAATTGAATATAGTCGGGTAATGATGATAGTCATTACCCGACTTTTTGTTCCCAGATTGTTTTTTAGTGTTATTTTGATTATAATGAATACTTATCAGTACTAAGGAGGCTATCAATATGTTATATTCACCACTTTTTGAATGCGATGTGCCAACAATCCGCTAATTCCGTGCATTTAACACAAATTGGAGGATTTACACATGACAATCACTAAACAAGCAATCTTAGAGCAAGCACAATTGGTAACCGCAACATTTGGATTTACTAATTCTAAAAAAGATACTGCATTTTGGAAGACGACTTTAACCCCGTTACTCAAGGAGATTGAAGCTGATTTAACACTCGAACAAATTCGCGAGTTGCCTAACATTATTGCGACGAAAAAAGCGTATAAAGCAGTCGGTCTTGATGCAACACGTCATCGACCATCTTCGGATAGTTTATTACGCCGCGTCGTTAAAGGACAGGGGCTCTATCAAATTAATGCGTTAGTTGATGTGAATAATTATCTCTCTTTGAAGCTACAACTACCGATTGGCAGTTACGACTTAGCTAAAATCGACGGTCCAATCAGTTATCAAGTCGCTGAAGAAGGGGCCGAGTATGCTGGAATTGGTAAGGGCGCGATTAATATCAGTCACTTTCCAACACTAGTCGATCAACAAGGTGCGTTTGGCAGTCCAATTTCGGATTCCACACGCGCCATGATTGCCCCTGAAACGACAGAAGCGATGCTTGTTGTCTATGCTTTTGGACAATCACCAGCACAATTAGCGGCAATTGAACAAACCGTTAAAACCGTCCTTCAGGCAGCCTTTAACCCAGAAGAAATCACAACTGAAATCATCGCGTAAAAGAAAAAGGGGCTAAGACAAAAGTAAATTTTGTCTCAGCCTCTTTTATTTATCTGAACTTTTATAGTCTAAACGTGTTCTGTCAGCCAACTCTTTCCGGTTAACCCTAAATATCAAACGATTGCTACGCAATCATTCGCTATTTTGTGTTAATCCTCAAGACCTGCCCGGCTGACGAAACACTCTAACCGAGTTACGGCACACTTTTTTTATTGCGCTAATAATTCTACTAATTCTGTTTTAGGAATGCCTGTAAAGTAAGGTGTTGTGTCAATTGGTTCGAGGGCTGCTGCTAAGTGTTCACGGTCATAAATCGTTCCGGCTAATTTTTCTGCTAAATCATTAGCATCACCTGAACCGAAGAAATCGCCGTAGAATTTAACGTTGGCAATCTTACCATTTTCGATCAATAAGCGGGCATCAATCGTCCCAAAATCAAAGTGTTTCCGCTTTTGAATTGTTGATTTAGGTGACTTGCCATAAACCCAGTCCCAGTTACTATAGAGATCATTGAAAATCTTGTCGATGGCTTGTTCATCTGCCGCCGTTAATTGATATTCACGATCGGCAATTTCTGGTAAGCTTTTGGCATTAAAAAGGTTCAAGAGTAAGACATCTCTAAATTCTTCGGTCGACATATTTTGATATTCAGGGTTCACGTGGTCTTTTAAATTAGTTACCCGCTGGCGAATGGACTTGATGCCTTTAGAAGCAATCTTATCAGCAGGGACGTTCAACGCTTGTGTGAGGACATCTAGATCGACGTTCCATGAAAGGGTCCCGTGAGAGAACGTTTTGCCGTTTTTGGTATACATCGCATTGCCAGAGAATTTCTTACCAGCGACTAACATATCGTTACGACCAGAGACTTCAGCCGATGTTGCGCCCATTTCGTGAAGTGCATCGACGATTGGTTGCGTAAAAGATTTGAAATCCCCAAATTGTTCTGAATCAGCATCGACAACGAAACTAAAACAAAGGTTGCCGAGATCTTGATAAATACCACCACCACCAGATAAGCGGCGGGTCACCGTAATGTGATTATCCTCAATGTATTTTTGATTAATTTCTTCATACGTATTTTGATTCCGACCCACAATAATACATGGTTTTTCAATATAGAAAAGCAATAATGGTTCATCAAAGTTCTTTTGATTCATTAAATATTGTTCGGTGGCCAGGTTACGGCGAATATCATTTGACTTCATAACAACGTAATACATCAGCATAAAACCCCTTTCATTTTCACTACTTTCTCATTATACTACAGATTCAAAAAAAGGGACTAACAAAAAGGAAGTTACTAAAAAACCCGGATAATGGTCATTTATCCGGGTTTTCTTAATCATCTACATATTCTAATAGGTCGCCTGGCTGACAGTCAAGCACTTGGCAAAGACGTTCTAATGTCGAAAAACGAATCGCTTTTGCCTTTTCCGTCTTTAAGTTTGAAAGGTTGGCAATGGTAATCTCAACTTTTTGTGAAAGTTCAGTGACACTCATCTTTCGTTGGGCCAGAATGACGTCTAAATTAACCCGAATTGGCATTTTAAATCCTCCTTAGACTGTGAGGTCGTTTTCCGTCTGCAATGCAATAGCGCTCTTAAATAGGTCTTCAACGATCTGCATCAGAATGGCCAAAGCAAACGGAATAAAGATGAGCGCAATCCCAAGTAACAACAAACCCGGCGCATCTTCTAGTTGCGTAATCCGATAGAAAAAGGGAAGTGACAATAAACTAGCAAAACTTGCGATTAAGACCGCATTTCTAATCGATGATACATAACGCAATGTTTTTGGCGCAAACACTTGGTGTTGTTCAATCGTATTGAGAATGCGATGCAGCGCATATAAAGCAACCCACACACAAATCGTCACACTATAAGCGGCCAGGGCCAACGTGATAATTTCAAAAGGATAGTCTAATTTAGCTGCCGTCACAATCTGGACGGTAACTAAAAAGCTAAAAAGGAAGAAGACTGCGCCGATTCCTAAAAGTGCTAAACGTAAAAGCCATTTTTTTAACATATCAAACACCTCATTGAATGAATTAATAGCTTGATTATAACATTTTAATATCGATAAACAATTAATTTTTATCGTTTTTCGATAAATTAATACTTTGTTAATAATCACTATTAGCGGTGTTGATAATCAGCGCACCACTGATGAGGACCATTGTCGCTGTATTGTTCCAACTGCCAGTATTTAAGATCGTCCGAATAGCGGTAATTGTTGTGCTGACCGGATTAATCCTAACAACTGGCTGTAAAAAATGGGGCAGCGTTTTGATGGGAATAAAGGCGTTCGATAAGAACGTTAACACGAGGATAATAATCATCGATAAGCTGCTGATCAGCTCTGCATTTTTGACCATTAACCCCACTAAGGCAAAAATCCAAGAAGTTGACCAGCCGATAAAGACCGCCAGTAGTAATGCCCCGATCAGTGCCCCCAGATTGACGGTGGGGCGCCAACCCATTATCACCGCTGTAAGAATCGCCATTCCGCCAGAAAGCACTAATCGCAAAATATCACCTACTAATTGCCCTGCCAGTGGTGCTATTGGGGAAATCGGTAATGTTTTAAAACGGTCGAAGATACCGTTATTAATATCTTCTCGTAATTGTTGGCCAGAACCAGAAGCTGCATTTAAAATACTTTGAACTAAAATACCAGAAACCAGCATCGGCAAGTAGGCGTGAACGCTACCGGCGATGACGCCGCCGAATAGATAGCCAAACAATAGGGTAAAGATAATCGGTTGGATGAGCACATCACTGACGTTATCGGGATTGTGGCGCGTTTTTAATAAGTTACGGTGGGTTAAAGTGAGAATATCACGTATAGTATGACGTTTTATTATATTTGTATTCATTATCTGAGCTCCTTAGTTTTTACCAACCGTCATTTTTAGGAAAACATCATCTAACGAAGGTGTCTCAAGTTTTAAATGACTAACTGTAATTTTAGCAATTTGTAATTGATTTAATATTACGATTATCGCTGGAAGAGCGTCGCCACCAAGTGGGCTGACTAATGTCTGTTCACTAACGCTGATTGGTTGCTTTAAAACGTCCTGGACAATCGCGTGTGCTTGGGATAATTGTGCTAGCTCAGTGACGGTTAAAGAAAGTTGTAAGCCACCTAATTTTTGCTTTAATTCATTAGGTGTACCACTGGCGATAAGTTGACCGTGATCAATGAGCGCGATGTGATCGGCAAATTGGTCTGCTTCCTCTAAATATTGGGTGGTTAAAAAGACAGTCGATCCTTGGGCCACCAATGCTTGAATTGCTTGCCACATTTGAATTCTTGTTCTAGGATCTAAACCGGTAGTCGGTTCATCCAAAAATAAAATCTTCGGACGACCCACTAAACTGACTGCTAAGTCTAAACGGCGTCGCATGCCACCGGAAAAAGTGGCCAACGCTTGATTAGCCGATTGCGTTAAATCAAAAGCCGTCAGTAACTCGTCTGCACGAATCCGGCTGGCTTGACTGCTAAGTCCGTTTAACCGTCCAAATAAACGGAGATTATCACGTGCACTTAAGTCTTGATCAATCGCTGCCGTTTGATTCGTCACGCTAAATTGTTGGCGTGCTTGGCGACTTTGGCTTAGTGTATTAAAGCCATTCAGCGTAATCTGCCCCTCATCAGGGCGTAATAAAGTCGTCATCATTTTTAAAAGGGTCGTTTTGCCAGCGCCATTTGGGCCTAAGAGGCCAAATATTTCGCCTTTTTTTACATTGAAAGAAATATCTTGAACGACTTTCTTTTGACCAAATTTTTTTTGAACATTTCTGACTTCAATGACATTATCCTCACGCATATTAGCGCCTCCTCATATTTAATCAGGTCACCTGATTAAACAATATAGTAAGTCCCCCTTACCAAAATGTCAAGGATTGCTATTTTCAAATTTTAGAATGGTGTATACTGGATGAAAGACAAAGGGGAAGATGACACATGACAAACAGCGTCAAAGCAGAATTAGTTGCTGGTAAATTAGCCGAATATGAACAACTCAGTAAAATCTATGATGATATCGTCAAACAAGCGCGACCCCATCTGATTGTCGAAGGTCAAGGGAAAATCTTATTGGCACTAGCTGATGAGGATCACTTATCCCAACGAGAACTCGCCTCACGTTTAGGCATGTCGCCACAATCTACCAGTGAATTTGTTGCGAAACTTGTTAAACGTGAATTGGTCACTTTGACCAAGTTACCGAGTGATCGGCGGGTTAATTTAGTAAATCTGACCGCTGCTGGTCGCCAGGAAATCGAATCCGCTAGTCGAGAAGTGCCACCTTTTGTGAACGCACTTTCTGAAGCAGAACTAGATCAACTCGTACCGTTACTGACAAAAATCACAACAGCGATGTACGCTGATATCGACGCGTCTAATCCCACATTGGGCGTTAAATTCCATAAGTTATTGGCTAGTCGGTACTTAAATCAATTTAAAAAATAAATGGCAATCAAAAAAGCGAGTCTCACTAATTTCTTAGTGAAGCTCGCTTTTTTAGTTAGATTTATTGTTAATCGAAGTCATAATCGCTGTCGTTCATGGCTTCAACATTGCCCAAGCGGTAACCATTCCCAACTTGTGAGAAGAAATCATGGTTCGCTGTTGATGTTGACATCCCGTTTAAGACAACTGGGTTCACATCTTCGGCTGTATCTGGGAAGAGAGCGCCTTGTCCTAAGTTCATTAGGGCCTTATTGGCGTTATAACGGAGGTAAGTTAAGACTTCTTCCGTCCAGCCAGTGCCATCATAAACTTCGTGAGTGTACTTTTCTTCATTGGCATAAAGATCGTAAAGTAAATCATACATCCAGTTTTGAAGTTCTTCTTGTTCAGCTTTTGCTAATTCGTTAAAGCCGAGTTGGAATTTATAACCGATGTAAGTGCCATGAACAGATTCATCACGGATAATTAATTTAATGATTTCAGCAACGTTAGCCAATTTGTTGTTCCCTAAGTAATAAAGAGGAGTGTAGAAACCAGAATAGAAGAGGAATGTTTCTAAGAAAACACTGGCAATTTTTTGTTGGAGTGGTGAGCCATTTTGATAGATACTATTAATCTTATTGGCTTTGTATTGCAGGTATTCGTTAGTATTTGTCCAGTCAAAAATTTCATCAATTTCATTAGGCGTATTTAACGTTGAAAAGATTGATGAATAACTCTTAGCATGCACTGATTCCATAAATTGGATGTTATTCAAAACAGCTTCTTCATGCGGTGTTCTGATATTGGCTTTTAAGCTCGCCATACCATCTTGCGATTGTAATGTATCAAGTAGCGTTAATCCGCCGAAAACGTGACCCACAATCCATTTTTCATTGTCTGGTAAACTACGCCAGTCATCTAAATCGTTTGAAAGGGGGATTCGTGTATCTAACCAAAATTGTTCGGTTAGCTTTTCCCAAGTCGCTTTATCGATTTGATCTTCAACTTGATTCCAATTAATTGCATGATAATTTTCTGTCATCGTCTATGAACTCCTTTGAGGTATGTAGACCAGCTGAGGAACAGCTGGGGTTTAATTGGCAGCTTCTTCCGGTTAGCTACGTCTGTCAAACGACCAACAAGTTGGTCATTCACCTGACTAGGCTAATCCTCAGAAGATACCCGGCTTATTGCGCACTCTTTTAGATTACGCAGCTTTCACATGCATTTGCGCCGACTTCGTTTTCGTCGTCCGTATATGTGCGGATGTAGTAGATTGATTTAATGCCTTTATGATGCGCGTAGTTTCTGAGAATGTTAAGATCACGGGTCGTCATCTTATCTGTGCGACCGTCTTTCCAGTCGTATAAGCCAGCTGGAATTGTTGAACGCATGAAGAGTGTCATACTCATCCCTTGATCAACGTGTTTTTGTGCAGCAGCATAGATGTCGATTACTTTACGCATATCGATGTCATAGGCTGATTCATAATAAGGCATCGTTTCGTTTGATAGACCTGGTGCTGGGTAGTAAATTGTCCCAATTTTCTTTTCTTGGCGATCTTCAACGCGGTTGACAATTGGTTGGAGACTAGCCGAAGTATCGTTAATATATGAGATTGAGCCATTAGGTGCAACTGCGAGTCTGTTTTGATGATATAACCCATCTTGCATAATCGCTTCTTTCAAAGCGGCCCAGTCTGCTTGGGTCGGGATGAAGACGCCGTCGAATAATCCTTTGACTTTAGCCGTCTTAGGCGCCCATTCAGTATTCAGGTATTGATCAAAGTAACTACCATCAGCGTACTTACTGTTTTCAAAATTATCAAAAGTAATCCCACGTTCTTTAGCAATCTTGTTTGAAGCAACTAATGTCCAGTAGTTCAATAACATAAAGTAATTGCTTGTAAAGTCGATTGATTCTTCTGAACCGTACATCATTTGATTCTTAGCGAAGTAGGTGTGCAAGCCCATGCCGCCTAAGCCGATTGTGTGGGCTAATTGGTTCCCATGTGCCACAGAAGGGACAACATCGATATCAGAATGATCGGTCACATAAGTTAATGAACGAACCATCGTTTCAATTGAATGGCCAAAATCAGGAGAGGTCATCATGTTCGGAATATTAGTTGAACCTAAATTACAGCTAATATCAGTTCCTAAAACGTCATATTCTTGACGATTGTTAATTTGAGAAGGGGTTTGCACTTGTAAGACTTCAGAACAAAGGTTACTCATGATAATTTTACCGTCAATTGGGTTGGCTTTATTAGCCGTATCGATATTCACGATATAAGGGTAACCTGATTCTTGTTGGAGCTTGCTAATTTCATTTTCTAAATCACGGGCTTTAATTTTCGTCTTCTTAATCGCGTCGTTAGCCACTAAGTTGTCATATTCGGCCGTAATATCGATGTATGAGAAAGGTTGGCCGTATTCACGTTCAACACTATATGGGCTGAAGAGATACATATCAGCGTCTTCTTTGACTAATTCATAGTACTTATCTGGCACTGTTAAGCCTAGTGAGAGGGTCTTTAACCGATATTTTTCGTCCGCATTTTCTTTTTTAGCGCCCAAGAAAGCCACGACGTCTGGATGGAAAACGTTCAGATAAACAACACCAGCGCCTTGACGTTGCCCTAATTGGTTGGAATAAGAGAATGAATCCTCTAATAATTTCATAACAGGTAAGACACCACTTGCAGCACCGTCGATGCCTTTGATTGGATCACCAGCACCACGCAAGTTAGACAAGCTAATCCCGACGCCACCACCAATTCGTGATAATTGAAGAGCAGAGTTGATGGTCCGGCCAATTGAATTCATATCGTCGGTTGTTTGCAATAAGAAACATGACACTAATTCACCACGACGAGAACGTCCCGCATTTAAGAAGGTAGGCGTCGCTGGTTGGTAACGTTGATGGATCATTTCATCAGCAACACTCATTGCAAGGGCTTCGTCACCATCCGCAAAATAGAGCGCGTTGGTGAAGACCCGGTCTTTAAAGTCTTCTAAGTAAAAGCCGTTATCATTTGTTTTAAGAGCGTATTGCGCATAAAACTTATAAGCTGCCATGAAAGATTTAAAATGAAAGTCTTGATCGATTAAATATTGGTTTAAGCGTTCCATAAAATCGATTGAGTAGGCCTTTAGAAAATCCGCTTCGTAATAGTTTTCAGCCACCATGTAATTTAAGCGATCTTGTAGTGATTTAAAAGTCACCATGTTGGGTTGCACATTTTGTTCTAAAAAGGCTTCTAGTGCTTCTTGATCCTTTTGAAGGGGGATTTGACCGTTAACCGGAATGTTGATTTGGTTATTCAATTCATAATAAGTTACGTTTTCAGTTTTAATCTCTTTTAAAGACATTAGCGCACCACTTTCTTAAAAAAATTAATAAAATGCCCGATTTTGGGTGTAAAAAAAGTGAAGACCAACTCTTCAAGGAGTTGGTCCCACTCGTAGATGCCTATTTTAAGGACAGCACTTAAACTTAAAAGGCCAATTTTTGTAATTCGGCTGGTCTAAAACCGGAGAAACTTTCAACACCGTCAGCTTCAAGCACAGGAACAGCTTGGAACCCTTTTTCTTTTAAGTAATCAATATATTGGGGTTCATCATTAATATTATGTTCGCTAAAAGTGATATTGTGTGTTTCTAAAAAATGCTTCGTCATACGGCATTGAGGACAGCCGTTCTTCGTATATAGTGTAATGTTAGCCATTGTGATTAACTCCTTGTGGAACTTAATTAGTAATTTTAGTATACCGTTTAAAAAAGAATCATGCAATGTTTAAATACTAGATATGGTAGTTAAAAGTAAAACAGCCACTAATTATAGTGGCTGTTCGCGAATGATTCTAAATTCAACTTGTGTAGTGTTCCTGTTTTAAAGTTACCATTATCTTGGATAATGTCAATCCCCAATTCGATTGCAAGCAATTTGAAACCGACACCGTTTCAGCCGTAGCAACGTTCCTAAAAAATATTAAAATTTCTGATTCACCCCTGAAAAATCAAAGGTCTTTTTTTTACCGAACGATTTATAAAATGGGTGATAGAAGTCGTGAAAATTTTTGTTTGAAACGTAACCATGCAGATTGTTGGGCAATCATTTCATCTGTTAATAATACCGCGTTTTTGATATCTTCTAAATAAATCTGCTCGAGCTGACGAGCCAATTTAGGATCATAAATAAAAGCATTGGCTTCAAAATTCAATTTGAAACTACGAATATCCATATTAGCCGAACCAATCGTACTAATATGACCGTCCATGACAACTGTTTTGGCGTGTAAGAAACCGTCTTGATAAGCGTAAATCTTAATGCCAGCTTCATGTAATAACTGACTATAATACTGTGTGGCCCGATAAATAAAAGGATGATCCGGCATGCTAGGGGTCATGATCCGCACATCGACACCAGACATCGCTGCTGTCGTGAGCGCATCGATAATACTATCGTCGGGTACCAAATAAGGGGTTTGAATCCATAATTTTTTCTTAGCTGAACTGATCATCTTCAAATAACCCAACTTGATTTGTTCGTCTAATTTATCAGGCCCGCTCGAAACAATTTGCATCGCTGCCGTGCCGCGGTTAGCTTCCGCTGCAATCGGGAAGTGGCTTTCAGAATAAGTTAAACGAATTGCTTCTTCAACACTGGCATTCCAATCCATCAAAAAGCGTACTTGAAGCGCCAAAACCGCATTCCCGGTAATGCGCATGTGTGTATCACGCCAATTGCCGAACTTAGCACTACGGCCGAGATATTGATCGCCAACGTTAAAACCGCCGATATACCCAATTGTGCCATCTAAAACGACGATTTTACGGTGATCTCTAAAATTCAAACGAAAATCCGTGATTGAATGTTTCGAACTAAAGAAGGTCCGGGCATGTCCGCCTGCTTCTTCAAGTGGCCGCCACCATTTTTGGGTCGCCCCTTGAGAACCCCAAGCATCGTATAAGACGTTTACTGCGACACCTTCTCGGGCTTTTTGAACCAATAGTGCTTGTAGCTCATTACCGATTTGATCATTGTAAATGGTGTAGTACTCAATATGAATACTCTTAGTCGCTTTTTTAATATCGGCGAACAAGGCAGCGAATTTTTCGGTCCCGTCAGTATATAACGTTACGTGATTATCCTTTAAAACCGGTGCGTTGTTGATGTTTAAGAAAAGATTGACCATTTCAGTCGCTTCACTGGACAACACCTTCTTAGGTAATAACTCATTCCGCCGATTTTCTTGACGTTGAATATCAACTAAGGCCAAAACCCCATCGTTGATTTGTGACTGACTTTGGAAAATCTTTTTCCGGGATAACCCCCGCCCTGTAAAAAGGTACAAAATAAAGCCGACAACAGGCAGTAAGATTAAAACTAGTAGCCATGCCCAAGTCGCCGCAATATCGCGCGGTTGTCGTAAGACGGTAATGACCGCAAAGAGGCCGTTAATTAAAATAATTGCGGAAATAATCTCCGTTAGTAGTATCATATGCAACCAATCCTTCCAGAAACTAATTAAGTGTATTTATAAACAGTCTACTAAAACCCATTTCGAAACGCCATGTTTTTAATGACTATTTTTTTAAGGCTTGTTGTGCGAGGTGGTGCGCACCTTTATTTTGCCGATCAGGTAACCACTGATGTAGCACGAGGGAATAGGGCTGTTCTAAGGCGATAATCTGATCAACATATTGCTGATAATGTTTCGCATATTGTTTTTCGAGGCTTTGACAGACAATTTTACTATCAACATTAATTTGAAGCAGTGACTCGGTCAAAGCGAGTGTGGCAATCTTTTCTAAACCTAATTGAACCGCCATAAATTCGGCAATGTGATTATCAACCGGCGGTAAGGGAATGCTAAATTGATATTGCTTTTTGGCGGTCACAATTAAAATCCCAGCTGCACTGGGACCGGGATTGCCAAGTGTGGCCGCATCCGTATAAAGTTTAATCATTCGTAAAGTTTCCACCTTTCCACTGACAGAGACCCCTAGTTAATGGTAATATGGACTGCATAAGGAGTGTTTCTATTGCAAACTAACAAACGCCTATTTTATCAGCCAAACTACGCTTATTGCGTCACGATTTGGTCTTGGATTGGTTTTATTTATACGCTAGCTTTAATTCTGCAACTTGAACTCATTAATCTTAATTGGCAATCAATTACGGTGGGGATCATCGCGGTTATTTTAACCATTATTAATCTATTTGGTCACCGTCTCGACATCTCTGCACAGACGATAACGCTTAAACGACCATTATTTAAATATAACCGAACAATTCAATTGGCACAAACAACAGCCGTAATTGTTCAAAAACACGGCTTATTAATTAAGACAACTGAGCTTGACTATCAACCAGAGCAATTATTATTATCGAAAAAAGTTAAGCAACAATTGATTACCACATTACAAGCAAATAACTGGCCAGTTCAAAATAAACAGTAAAAAATAGAGGACTCGTGCAAAACGTAAAATCGTTTTGGCGCGGGTCCTCTTTTTTAATATCGTTAAGCTTCAATTTTTTGGACGTTAGCCGCTTGTAGACCGCGGGCGCCTTCTTTGACTTCGAATAAGACCTGATCATCTTTGTCTAGTGTCTTATAGCCGTCAATTTGGATTGCGGTAAAGTGGACGAAAATTTCCTCATCATCTCGGTA
The DNA here is from genome assembly GCF_033176295.1 of Latilactobacillus sp. NCBI lineage: Bacteria > Bacillati > Bacillota > Bacilli > Lactobacillales > Lactobacillaceae > Latilactobacillus > Latilactobacillus sp. Next base: position 249,198 of record NZ_JAMQEX010000001.1, on the reverse strand, counting down.
ATTGATGAAGCCATAACCTTTAGCATTGCTAAACCATTTCACGATTCCTCGTTCCATCACAATCCCTCCTCTAAAGAGTGGTGTGTCAACACACCATTGTCATTGTGCCAATTAAGTTGTAGGCCTTAACTGATCACAATTACATCTTACCACTTTAGTCGAGACGTGTCGAAGATAAAATTTATCGGATTACTATCTGCCAATTCCGTACAAAATCGGCTATACTAGGTACTATCATAAACAAAAGGAGCTGGTCGTTATGTCAGATATTCAAATCGCACAAGCAAATGAAGCTACAGAAATGAAATCCATTACGGCAATTGCCGAACAAATCGGGTTGCAGGCCACCGATATTGAACAATATGGCCCTTATAAAGCAAAACTTAACTTTCAAGCCATCAATCGGTTAAAAGAAAAAGAAGATGGCAAACTCGTTTTAGTCACTTCGATTAATCCAACACCAGCCGGAGAAGGTAAGTCAACCGTTACTGTTGGCCTAGGGGATGCTTTACGCCAACTTGATCAATCAGCAGTCATTGCCTTACGCGAACCTTCATTAGGCCCTGTCATGGGGATGAAGGGGGGCGCGACTGGTGGTGGTTATGCCCAAGTCGTACCAATGGCTGACATTAATTTACATTTTACCGGTGACATGCACGCCTTAACTGCCACCGTAAATACCCTAGCAGCCTTAATTGATAATCATCTACAACAAGGGAACGTTTTAAACATCGATCCTAGACGGATTATCTGGAAACGCGCACTCGATATTAACGATCGTGCTTTACGCCAAGTGGTGATTGGTTTAGGTGGACCAGTACAAGGGATGCCAAGACAAGACGGCTTTGATATTACCGTTGCCAGTGAATTGATGGCGATTCTTTGTTTAGCAACCGATATTACCGACCTCAAAAACCGGATTAGCAAAATCGTGATTGGCTACAACTATGATCGCGAACCCGTGACTGTTGGTGATTTAGAAGTCACCGGGGCCATCGCCATGTTATTAAAAGACGCACTCAAGCCTAATATGGTCCAAACTTTAGAACATACACCAGCACTCGTACATGGTGGCCCATTTGCCAATATTGCCCATGGCTGTAATAGTATCTTAGCGACTCAAACAGCCTTGAAATTAGGCGATATTGCCATTACTGAAGCTGGCTTTGGGGCTGATTTAGGCGCTGAAAAATTCCTCGATATTAAGGTACCGCAATTAGGGAAAACACCAGATACCATCGTGATTGTGGCGACTATCCGTGCTTTGAAGTATAACGGTGGGGTGGCCTTGGCCGATTTAACCACTGAAAACTTAGATGCCTTGAAAGCTGGTTTCAGTAATCTAGCCAAACATATTGCCAATATGCAACGCTATGGCGTCCCCGTTGTCGTGTCAGTTAATGAATTTATAAGCGATACGGCTGCCGAAGTCCAATTGCTACAAGATCTTTGCCAAGCAATGAAGGTCACTGCGGTCCCAACTAGTGTCTGGGCCAATGGTGGTCAAGGCGGGATTGAACTAGCCAAAGCAGTCTTAGCAGCCTTACAACAACCTAAGGCCTTCAAACCATTATATGATCCACAAGCTGACATCAAATCTAAGTTAACAACCGTTGTAACCGAAATTTACGGTGGCCGCGACGTCGTGTTCGAAGGCAAAGCGATCAATCAACTAAAACAAATTGAAAAAAATGGTTGGGCTCACTTACCGGTCTGCATCGCCAAAACACAATATTCATTATCAGATGATCCTAAAGCACTCGGTGCGCCAAGCGACTTTACAATTCACGTCCGCGAATTGATTCCAAAGCTCGGGGCCGGTTTTATCGTCGCAATGACTGGCGCCGTTTTAACGATGCCCGGGTTACCTAAGAAACCAGCCGCACTCAATATGGATGTTACTGCAGACGGCCAAATTAGTGGCTTATTCTAACGAGACTGCACCTAAATTGCACAATCCTGCACCCCACCACGAAAACTGATTGACAAGCGCGCTCTTTTTAAGGACAATGTTAATCAGTATGAATAGGAGGCAACCATGCTACTTTATATTATTTTAGGCCTATTAATCTTGGTGGGTGATCAACTCTTAAAAGGGTGGATTGTCGCCAATGTTAGCTATGGCGCGTTGCACACTGTGATTCCTAACATTCTCGGCCTTACTTACGTCCAAAATGACGGCGCTGCTTGGAGTATGTTGGCTGGTCAGCAATGGTTCTTCTATATTGTTACCATCATCGCAGTAGGTGTTATTGGCTATTTATTTTATACCTCTGAACGATCTGAAAAACTATATCGCATCGGCTTGACGTTAATGTTAGCCGGCGCGTTAGGGAATTTCATCGATCGTTTACATTTAAAATACGTGGTCGATATGTTCCAATTAGAATTTATTAATTTTCCCATCTTTAATGTTGCAGATACCGCCCTTACTTGTGGTGTTATCTGCGTCTTTATTGCCATCTTGTTGAAAGAGAAAGTGACTCATGACTGAAAAAAAAGAATTTACAATTACAACCGAAACTGGCCGGATTGATAAGGTATTAAGCCAATTACTACCTGATTATTCGCGTTCCCAAATCCAACAATGGTTAAAAAAGGACCTCGTTGAAATCAACGGGCAAACTTCTAAAGGTAACCATAAAGTGGTTGCTGATGAAAAAATTAGCGTCACGATTCCGGATCCTGTCTCACTCGATTTAGTACCAGAAGATATTCCCTTAGACATTGTCTATGAAGATGACCAAGTCCTTGTGGTCAATAAGCCACAAGGGATGGTTGTTCATCCTTCACCAGGCCATCCTAATGGCACTTTGGTGAATGCTTTATTAGCACATACACCACTTTCTGAAATCAACGGTGTTTTCCGCCCAGGAATCGTGCATCGAATTGATAAGGATACTTCCGGTTTATTGATGGTCGCTAAGACTAACGAAGCCCACGAATCATTATCAGAACAATTAAAGGCTAAGTCTAATCTCCGTGAATACCTCGCATTAGTGCATGGTAATATCGAAGAAGACGAAGGCACAATCGATGCACCAATTGGCCGTTCAAAACTGGATCGGATGAAACAAGCAATTGTCCCAGACGGCCGCCCAGCGGTCACTCATTTTGAAGTTGTCGAACGCTTTACGGATTATACTTTAATTCGTTGTCGCTTAGAAACGGGCCGGACACATCAAATCCGTGTGCATCTCGCTTATATTAACCGCCCAGTAGCCGGCGACCCAACTTATGGTCCTCGGAAGACATTGCCTGGTAAAGGGCAATTCTTACATGCTGCTGTTTTAGGCTTTAAGCACCCAACAACCGGTGAAAACATGCGTTTTGAAGCGCCATTACCAGCCATTTTTGAAAAAACGTTGCAGGAATTACGCGAAAACAATTGACAAACCGCGATTTATCAACTATGATTATCACAACTTAATAGAAACCTTTAATTTCAGTCCCGTGAGGCTGAGAAGGCACGGTGAATTAATCCATTAGATTAGAACTCTAGGACTAGTCTCAAACTGTAACCTCTCAACCAATATCGGTTGAGAGGTTTTTTGTTGGAAGGAGTGTCATGAACATGGTGAAAGAAGTCGTAGATAGCACAACAATGAAACGTGTTTTTACACGGATTACTTACGAGATTATCGAACAAAACAAGGGGATTTCAGACCTTGTCTTTGTCGGCATCAAAACACGGGGCGTTTTTATCGCTGAACGCATCGCTAAACGTTTAGAACAACTCGAAGGCGTTACGGTACCAGTGGGGACACTTGATATTACACTCTACCGTGATGATCAACATGATTTAAATAGTCATAATGAACCCCAACTAAATGGCAATGACATCCCTGTCGATATTACGGACAAACACGTTATCCTCATCGATGATGTCTTATATACTGGCCGGACAATTCGGGCCGCACTTGATGCCTTAATGGATCTTGGTCGCCCTAAAAAAATCTCACTCGCTGTTTTAGTCGATCGTGGTCACCGCGAACTACCAATTCGACCTGATTTCGTTGGTAAAAACATTCCAACTGCTCTTAACGAACAAATTAAAGTCGCTATGCAAGAAATTGACGAACATGATGGCATTACCATTGAAAAATTGAATTAAAGCTAGAACCGTTTAATTGTCTCCAGAGAGAGCAAAAGGGTTTGCCCGCATAATTGGCGAAAACTGACTAGCATCAGTTCGCCCACTATGCGTCCAAAGGACATACCCGCAGAGTAGGGATGTCCTTTTTTTATCGCCATTATCGCTTAATGATTAATTATCGGAGGTCTTCATATGACAAAATCAACTTACCGCAATCCCGATGCGGTGTTAGACGTGAACGAGCGTCCAACAACCGGGAAATGGATTGGCTTATCCATCCAGCACATGTTCGCCATGTTTGGCTCAACCGTCTTAGTGCCTATCTTGGTCGGCTTAAACCCCGGTATCGCACTCTTTAGTTCCGGGGTCGGCACCCTGATGTACTTATTAATTACTAAAGGGAAGATTCCAGCTTACATGGGATCGAGTTTCTCATTCATCGTCCCAATGCTCGCTTTAATGAAAACAACTGGTTATCCCGGGATTGCGCAAGGGACAATGGCCGTCGGTGCGGTTTACCTCATCGTTTCTGTCTTAGTAAGTTTAATTGGCTCCGGCTGGATCGACAAAGCCTTGCCACCGATTGTTGTCGGCCCGATTGTCATGGTCATCGGCCTCTCATTAGCCGGTACAGCCGCTAAACAAGCGACAATCAATGCCGCTGGTAACTATGACTTGAAATTCTTCGCAGTCGCTATCTTAACCTTACTAATCACAATCGCCTTTAACATGTATCTCAAAGGCTTCATGAGTTTGATTCCGGTCTTACTCGGGATTGTCTCAGGTTACATCATCGCCGTCTTGTTCGGCATCGTTGATTTCCAACCGGTCTTAAACGCTCCTTGGTTCAAGGTACCGGATTTCCAAGTGCCATTTGTCACCTATAAACCCGGTCTTTACTGGGGCGCAATCCTCAGTATGGCACCGATTGCGTTTGTTACAATGACGGAACACATGGGCCACATCATGGTCTTAAATAAATTAACGAAACGCAACTTCTTCAAAAATCCTGGTCTTCACCGGACTTTAGCAGGGGACGGAACAGCTTCAATCATCGCCGCTTTTGTTGGGGGCCCTCCTGTCACCAGTTATGGTGAAAACATCGGCGTCTTGGCCATTACTAAAGTTCACAGTGTTTGGGTATTAGGCGGCGCCGCATTTTTTGCCATCATCTTCGGTTTCATCGGTAAACTAAGCGCACTCATCCAAAGCATCCCGGCACCTGTTATCGGCGGGATTAGCTTCTTACTCTTCGGCGTTATCGCCTCAAGTGGGCTCCGGGTCTTAATCGACAACCAAGTCGATTTCGATAAAAAACGGAACTTAATGATTGGCTCATCAATCTTAGTGATTGGGATTGGGAATGCCTACTTACAACTTGGTCAATATCAATTCTCAGGCTTAGCGATTGCAACGGTCTTAGGCATCGCAATGAACCTGATCTTACCACAAAAATCAAAGAGTGAAATCGAATTGGAGGCACAACAAAATGACTAATCAAACGGCGATTGTATCTGTTGAACAACTAACAAATTCATCTGTTTTAAATTTAATTGAACGGGCAGAAGCCTTTAAACAAGGTGCGACTTGCGAATTAACGCGTCCCGTATACGCGATGAACCTCTTTTTTGAAAATAGCACTCGAACCAAAACGAGTTTTGAAATGGCCGAACGCAAGCTCGGATTATCAGTAATGTCTTTTGAAGCCGAAACCAGTTCAGTTTCAAAAGGAGAGACACTCAGCGATACACTTAAGACGGTCCAAGCAATCGGCGTCGATTTTGTCGCTGTTCGTCATCCGCAAAACTACTACTACGACGATTTACTCGCCGATCCAGCCTTTCACTTAGCCTTGGCTAACGGTGGGGATGGCAGTGGTCAACATCCATCACAATGTCTACTCGATATGATGACCATTCATGAAGAGTTCGGGCACTTCGACGGTTTGAAAGTCGTTATCTGCGGTGATTTACGCCACTCACGAGTTGCTAAATCTAACATGCAACTTTTAAAACGACTGGGCGCACAACTCTACTTCGCCGGTCCTGAAGAATGGTTTACGGCTGAATTCAACGATTACGGTCAACACGTCGCCCTCGATAGCATCTTAGATCAAGTCGATGTGGTCATGTTACTCAGAATTCAACACGAACGCTTTGATTCAGCCGAAACAATGACCGACGAAGCCTTCCACGTTAAATACGGCCTAACAGCACAAAGGGCCGCCCAATTAAAAGCAAGTACTATCTGGTTACACCCAGCACCAGTTAACCGCGACGTTGAAATCGCCGATGAATTAGTCGAAGCACCCCAATCACGAATTTTTAAGCAGATGCATAACGGGGTCTTCATGCGCATGGCAATGATTGAATACTTATTAAAACAAAAAAATCTCATTAAAGATTAGGGGTCTGCAGTATGTATCGACTTATCCAAAATGGTCAACTATTAATTGACGATCAACTCGTCAAAAGAGACATCGCGATTGATGAAAAAGGACGGATCACTGCGATTGAAGCGCAAATTACACCAACTGACGAGCCAACCGAAACCATTTTTGATGCACAAGGGGCGCTCGTGAGTGCCGGGTTAATTGATGGACATGTTCATTTCAGAGATCCAGGTTTCACCGATAAAGAAACCCTCCAAACAGGTAGTCAGGCTGCGGCTCACGGGGGTTATACGAGTGTCATTGCAATGCCGAACCTCAACCCAGTGCCCGATAATCTATCCGATTTCAAAACATTAGTTGCCCGTAACCAAACGGAAACAAGCGTCCATACGTATCAATTTGCACCAATCACCGGCGATTTAGTCAATAATGACCTAGTTGATATGCCGGCTTTCAAAGCAGCAGGCGCCGCCGGTTTTACCAATGACGGTCACGGTGTGCAAGATGCCCAAACAATGTACCTCGCCATGCAACAAGCAGCAGCAATTGATGCGCCAATCGTCGCGCACGTTGAAGACATCTCATTAGTCAACGGAGGTGTCATTCACGACGGTGCCGCGGCTAAACGGTTAAACGTTCCTGGCATTCCTAGTGTGAGCGAATCCGCCCAAGTCGCACGTGATATCGAACTTGCTCGTGCAACCGGCGTTCACTATCATATCTGCCACATTTCAACTAAAGAAACAGTGGCGCTTGTCCGCCGCGCTAAAGCAGATGGTGTTAATATCACTTGCGAAGTCACACCACATCATCTTTTACTCGACGATCGTTCAATCATTAGTGACGATACCATGTTAAAAATGAATCCCCCCCTCAGAACGTTAGCAGATCGTCAAAGCCTCTGGGCAGGTCTGATGGACGGTACAATCGACGTGATTGCGACTGATCACGCACCACATACCGCGGCTGAGAAAAGTCAGTCGTTATTACAAGCACCATTTGGTATAGTAGGGAGTGAAACAGCCTTCAGTTTACTCTATACACACCTGGTCGTTAATGGGCCCTTTAGCTTAGCCCAATTATTAGCTAAAATGACGACCGTTCCGGCACAGGTTTTCAATCTACCAGCAGCCGGTCAACTACGCGTTGGCGACCAAGCCGATATCGCTGTTTTTAACCTGACACAACCCACTACTATTCAAGCAACCGACTTTCAATCTAAGGGTCACAACACGCCATTCATCGGTGAAACGGTACTTGGCGGTACAGAATTGACCTTAGTTGCCGGTCAAGTTGCTTATCAAAGGAGTAAATAGCTTATGAAACGTTATCTCATCTTAGAAGACGGCACCGTCTTTAGCGGTTTTGGCTTCGGTGCACCTACAATCTCAACCGGTGAAATTGTCTTTAATACCGGTATGAGTGGTTATCAAGAAACCATTACGGATCAATCCTACAACGGCCAAATTATTGCTTTTACATACCCATTAATCGGCAATTACGGTGTTAACCGCGATGATTTTGAATCAATCAAACCTACCTGTAAAGGGGTGGTCGTTCATGAAGTCCCACGCTTAGCTAATAACTGGCGAATGAACATGAGCCTTGACGACTTCTTAAAACAAAAGAAAATTCCCGGTATTTGGGGCATTGATACCCGCGCCTTAACGCGTCGCTTACGGGATAAAGGTACTATGAAGGCCAGCATCGTGGATGCCGCCGACGATCATGCTTTTGATCAATTAAAAGCTTTGGTATTACCTAAAAATCAAGTCCAACAAGTATCAACGGCTAAACCATATCCTAGTCCTGCGACCGGTCGCAATATCGTGGTTATCGACTTCGGATTGAAGCACAGTATTTTACGCGAATTATCAAAACGCAACTGTAATTTAACCGTCCTACCTTATAATGCCACCGCTGAAGAAATTCTCAGCCTCGATCCGGACGGCGTCATGCTAACCAATGGCCCTGGGGATCCAGAAGATGTTCCAGAAGCAATCGAAATGATTCGGGGCATTCAAGGCAAGCTACCAATCTTCGGGATTTGTCTTGGCCATCAATTGTTCGCACTCGCTAACGGTGCTAAAACATACAAAATGAAGTTTGGTCACCGCGGCTTTAACCATCCCGTTCGCGAAATTGCCACTAACCGGATTGATTTCACGTCACAAAATCACGGTTTCGCTGTTGACGCAGACTCAATCGACCCACAACAACTATTAGTGACTCACGTTGAAATTAACGACCACACTGTCGAAGGACTCCGTCATCGTCAGTACCCAGCATTTTCCGTTCAGTTCCATCCAGACGCAGCACCTGGTCCACACGATGCTGTCCACCTATTTGATGAATTCATCGACATGATTGATGATTTTAATCGCCGCCAAAAATAGAAAAAGGGGATTTAGTGATGCCAAAAAGAACCGATATTCGTAAAATTTTAGTCATTGGCTCCGGTCCAATCGTGATTGGTCAAGCTGCCGAATTTGATTACTCAGGAACCCAAGCCTGTCTTGCACTTAAAGAAGAAGGGTACCAAGTGGTGCTCATCAACTCAAACCCTGCGACGATTATGACTGATAAAACAGTTGCTGACACGGTTTATATCGAACCAATCACACTTGATTTTGTGACACAAATTTTAAGAAAAGAACTACCAGATGCGATCTTACCAACACTTGGGGGTCAAACAGGTTTAAACATGGCCTTAGAACTCGCTAATTGTGGGATTCTTGCTGAACTCAATATCGAATTACTCGGGACAAAATTAAGCGCCATCGATCAAGCTGAAGATCGGGAGTTATTCAAGAACTTGATGAACCAACTCAATGAACCCATTCCTGAATCAGCCATTGCGCACTCATTAGATGATGCACAAGAATTTGTAAAACAAAATGGCTTCCCCGTAATTATTCGCCCTGCCTTCACACTTGGTGGGACAGGCGGTGGGATTGCCGAAAATGCAGGCCAACTCAAAACAATCGTCAAAAACGGGATTGCATTATCCCCAGTTGGTCAAGTCCTTGTTGAACAAAGTATTGCTGGTTACAAAGAAATCGAATTTGAAGTGATGCGTGATCGCAACGACAACGCCTTAGTCGTCTGCAATATGGAAAACTTCGATCCAGTCGGTATCCATACCGGTGATTCAATCGTCTTTGCCCCAGTTCAAACATTAAGTGACCGCGAAGTACAAATGCTTCGGGATGCTTCATTAAAAATTATCCGGGCCTTGAAGATTGAGGGGGGCTGTAACGTTCAATTAGCCCTCGATCCTAACAGCGAGCGCTACTTCATCATTGAAGTTAACCCTCGGGTTAGTCGCTCATCAGCTTTAGCCTCAAAAGCAACAGGTTATCCAATTGCTAAGATGGCCGCTAAAATTGCGGTTGGTCTAACACTCGACGAAATCTATAACCCAATTACCGGGACTACTTACGCGCAATTCGAACCGATGTTGGATTACGTTGTTGCCAAGATTCCCCGCTGGCCTTTTGATAAGTTCAATAAGGGTGACCGCCAATTAGGCACTCAAATGAAAGCGACTGGCGAAGTTATGGCGATTGGCCGGAACATCGAAGAATCACTCCTAAAAGCCGTTCGCTCACTTGAAATCGGCACAGCCCACCTTGAATTAGATGGTTTAACCAGCGTCAGCGACAACGATCTGGTCCAACGGATTATTCATCCGCAAGACGACCGTCTTTTCTACCTCGCAGAAGCATTACGTCGCGGGTATCTCATTCAGGAATTAGCCGAATTAACGAAGATCGATTTATTCTTCTTAGATAAAATCAGCCACATCGTTGAACTAGAAGAACAACTCCGTAGTCAAAAAGGCGACGTCGAATTACTCGAAATTGTTAAGAAAAACGGCTTTTCAGACGAAAAGATTGCCAAAACATGGCAAATCACGCCAATTCAAGTACGCCAAATGCGCCAAGAAAGTGGTATTCAACCCGTTTATAAGATGGTCGATACTTGTGCTGCCGAGTTTGAATCACAAACCCCTTATTACTACGCAACCTACGAACAAGAAAATGAAAGTTTAGTTTCCGCTAAACCATCAATCTTAGTTATCGGTTCTGGCCCCATTCGGATCGGTCAAGGGGTTGAATTCGATTACGCAACCGTCCACTGTGTACAAGCCATTCAAAAGGCCGGTTACGAAGCAATCATCATGAATAGTAATCCAGAAACTGTTTCTACCGATTTTTCAATCTCCGACAAGCTTTACTTTGAACCATTAACACTCGAAGATGTTTTAAACGTCGTTGAACTAGAAAAACCAGAAGGCGTTATCGTTCAATTCGGGGGTCAAACAGCGATTAACTTGGCCGCACCACTTGAAGAAAACGGCGTTAAGATCTTAGGGACGAGCGTTGCCAACTTAGACCGCGCTGAAGACCGTGATTTATTCGACCAATTAATTCAAGAATTGAATATTCCCCAACCTGTCGGTAAAACAGCAACCAACGCACCCGATGCGTTAACGATTGCAACAGAGATTGGTTATCCCGTCTTAATTCGGCCTAGTTTCGTCTTAGGTGGCCGGGCAATGGAAATTGTGCATACCCCAGAAGACTTAACCCACTATATGCAAGAAGCCGTTAAGGTCTCAGACGAACACCCAGTCTTAATCGATCGTTACTTAATGGGGAAAGAATGTGAAGTCGATGCTATCTGTGACGGTCAAGAGGTCTTAATTCCAGGTATCATGGAACATATCGAACGGGCCGGCGTCCATTCAGGCGATTCAATGGCCGTTTATCCACCACAAAACCTCACAGAAGATCAAAAAGCAGCAATTATCGACTACACCACTAAACTTTGTCTCGCACTTGATTGTCATGGTTTGTTGAATATCCAATTCATCATTCAAAATGACGAAGTTTACGTCATCGAAGTCAACCCTCGTGCTAGCCGGACAGTGCCATTCTTAAGTAAAGTTACTCAAATTCCAATGGCACAACTCGCGACCCAATTAATTTTAGGCAGCACCTTAGCTGAATTGAAGAGTCCAACAGGTTTGTTACCAGCAGGCCCACTCATCCACGTGAAAGCACCAGTCTTCTCATTCTCAAAACTAACCCGTGTTGATAGTCTCTTAGGACCTGAAATGAAATCAACCGGTGAAGTGATGGGGACAGATGTCACGATGCAAAAAGCACTTTATAAAGCCTTTGAAGCTAGTGGCATGCATCTGCCCAGTCACGGAAACGTCTTAATGACAGTCACGAACCAAGATAAGGCCCAAGCACTTGCTTTAGCAAAACGCTTTAGAGAGGTTGGTTACCAAATCATCGCGACCCCGGGAACAACACAACAATTTAAAGCGGCGGGCATCCCAGTCCAACAAGTCGACAAGATCAACGCCACTTCAGGCGACTTACTCGACAAGATTAAGGCCGGCCATATCCAACTGGTCATCAATACAACCGGTTTAAACGAAGCACCCCAAGTGGCTAAAGATAGTATTGTCATTCGCCAAACCGCTATTGAACATGGCATTCCATTATTAACATCGCTCGACACGACGGATGCCATCTTAACGGTCCTAGAATCACAATCACTCCTTACAAAACCACTATAAAGGAAGTGCGTTCAAACTGGTTATATTCTGAGCATTATAAAAGCGCCAAGGACCGCCTTGGTCTCTTGGCGCTTTTATTACATAAAAATTCAAAGGAGTCACGCTTATGTTGCCACTAGAATGGCTGTTAACGATTCAAAACCAAACTGAAATTGCGCCTGGTATTTTCGAACTCCGTTTATCAGGTGACTTAGCCCAAGAAAAGGTGCAACCCGGACAATTCGTCGATGTTAAAATTCCTAGCGATGCGCTCCTGTTGAGACGCCCATTTGGGATTGCCAATGTCGATGCCGCACATAACACCATTACCTTACTTTATCGGACGGTTGGCGAAGGGACCCAAATTCTCAGTGAGTGTTCACAGGGAACTGAATTATCCGTCTTAGGTCCATTAGGCGGACACGGCTATCCAATTGATCAACTTAAGCCTCAGCAAAAAGCTTTAATCATCGGTGGGGGAACCGGCATTCCACCGTTACACGAATTATCCAGACAATTAGTCGCTAAAGGCGTTCAAGTCCAACACGTTTTTGGCTTTGCCAATCAAGAGGCTATCTTTTATCAAGCAGAGTTTGAAAAACTAGGGCCAACCGCCTATGCAACTAATGATGGCTCTTACGGTTACAAAGGTCACGTCGGCTTATTACTCGACGCGCAATTTGCAGATGCCGCCACAACCTACGACGCAATCTATGCCTGTGGGCCTAAAGGCTTGTTAATGGCTGTCGATAATCGCTTCAGCGAACATCCAAACGCTTATATCTCATTAGAAGAGCGAATGGCCTGCGGAATTGGTGCTTGTTACGCCTGCGTCACGAAACTAAAAGTCGATCCAACAATCCAGCTAAAAATATGCGATGATGGACCAGTCTTTAAAACAAACGAGGTGTTACTCTAATGACTAGCGATTTACACGTGTCTTTACCCGGCTTAGAACTGAAGAACCCCATTATGCCAGCATCAGGTTGTTTTGGATTTGGCCAAGAGTACGGCCGTTATTATGATCTTAATTTACTCGGCGCAATTATCATTAAAGCCGCGACCAAAGAACCCCGCTTAGGGAATGCCACACCAAGAGTGGCAGAAACACCTAGTGGGATGTTAAACGCAATCGGCTTACAAAACCCAGGGATTGAAGCCATTATGACTGAAAAGCTACCTTGGTTAGCAGAACGTTACCCAGACCTGCCAATTATCGCCAACGTTGCGGGGAATACAGAAGCAGACTATGTCGCTGTCTGTGAACGGATTAGCCAAGCACCGAACGTTCATGTGATTGAATTAAACATCTCTTGCCCCAATGTCGCACACGGCGGCTTAGAGTTCGGAACTTCACCAGAGGCCGCCGCGACTTTAACGAAAGCCTGTGTTGCAGTTAGCCAGGTCCCCGTCTACGTCAAACTCTCACCAAACGTCACCGACATTCGACCGATAGCTAAGGCAGTCGAAGCAGCGGGGGCAGCTGGCTTCTCACTAATCAATACCTTAGTTGGGATGCGCATTGATCCAAAGACCCGGCAACCAATCCTCGCTGATCAAACTGGAGGCCTCTCAGGCCCAGCCATCAAGCCAGTCGCAATCCGCCTAGTTCATCAAGTGCGTTCAATTTCCAACCTCCCGATTATTGGGATGGGTGGGGTTGCAACAGCGGGGGATGCACTCGAACTGATGGCAGCTGGTGCTAACGCGATTGCTGTTGGCACGGCTAATTTCAGTGAACCATTTGCTTGTCCCAATATCATCAAGGCGCTCCCTGATGAACTTGCTAAGTACGATTTACATGACTTTAAAACGTTCGCCGTTAACCAGGAGGTTCTATAATTAATGACAAATCCCGTAATTATCGCGCTAGACTTTCCCAATTGGCAAAAAACAGACCAATTTCTCCAACAATTCCCCAAAGATGAAGCGCTATTCGTAAAAATCGGCATGGAACTTTTTTATCAAGAAGGGCCGCAGCTTATTAAAACGCTCAAAGCACGCGGCTATCGGATCTTCCTCGATTTAAAGCTCTACGATATTCCCAATACGGTTCAGAGCGCAATGACCGTCATCGGCCAATTAGGCGTCGATTACACAACGATTCACGCAGCAGGCGGACAAACAATGCTGCAAGCCGGCGCCGCTGGGTTAAAAGCGGGTGCTAAACAAGCCAATGTCAAACCCGCCAAGTTATTAGCCATCACGCAATTAACATCAACCAATGAGGCCCAAATGCAGCAGGAACAACTCGTTTCTGTCAGCCTGCCTGAGTCAGTAGCACATTACGCACAACTCGCGCAACAATCCGACTGTGACGGAGTGATCTGTTCTGCACAAGAGATTACCACTATTAAAAGCAAGACGGCTACAGATTTTCTCTGCGTCACACCGGGTATTCGTCCCGCAACGAGCCAAAATAACGACCAAAAACGAGCAGTCACACCACTTGAAGCTGCTCAGATGCATAGTAACGGCATCGTTGTTGGACGCCCAATTACGCAGGCCAGTGATCCTTATCAAGCTTACCAAGCTATCAAATCAGAATGGGAGTCTTTCAAATGACAACAATTGCCGAACAAGTCGCACAAGCCTTAATCGATATCAAAGCAGTGAGCCTAAGCCCAAATCAACCCTTTACCTGGGCGAGTGGCCTCAAAAGCCCCATTTACTGTGACAACCGACTTACAATTGGTTATCCTCAGGTCCGCAAGCTAATTGCCAGTCAATTAGCCGCTGCCATCAAAGCGCAATTCCCAGAAGTTGAAGTCATTGGTGGCACCGCAACCGCTGGGATTCCACATGCTGCCTGGATTGCAGCTGAACTCAATCTACCCATGGTCTATATTCGCTCTAAACCAAAGGACCACGGTCAAGGGCGTCAAATCGAAGGGCCTTTTACAGCCGGTCAAAAAATGGTCTTAATTGATGATTTAATTTCAACTGGCGGTAGCGTGCTCCAAGCTGCTCAAGCTGCTCAAAAAGAAGGGGCTGAAATCCTAGGCGTTTTCGGGATTTTCTCATACGAATTAGCTGCTGGTCGCAAGAACTTCGAACAAGCCGGTTTCCCACTGATGACCCTTTCTAACTTTTCAGCATTATTAGCCGTTGAACAAGCTGCCGATAATCTGACACCAGAACAAGCGACATCCTTAAATGAATGGCGCCAAGATCCACAAGCATGGTCAGACGCACATTAAAAAAAGAGCGTGACACCAGTCGGGTATGCTTTGAGGATTAACCCTGAATAGGATGACTAATAGAACACATTTAGAAAGTGGCGGAAGTCATATGCCTAAACCAACAAAAAAGCGTTCCGTCAAAATTTAATTTGGCGGAACGCTTTTTAATTAGGCTTGCACTGGTTTATTACGTAACTGCTGAACGAGTGCTTCGTCCGGTGTTGTATAGAGGGTTTGTTGTCCTTCGTAAATGACAAAACCGGGTCTGGCACCGTTTGGTTTCTTAATTTTCTTAACTTGAATGTAATCAACTGGTACAGCGGCTGATAAGCGGGCCTTCGAGAAGTAAGCCGCTAAGTTACCGGCTTCTTGAATCGTTTGTTCAGACGGTGTCGGACTATCAATAATCACATGGGAACCCGGAATATTCTTAACATGCAACCAGATATCGGTTTTATGCGCTTTTTTCAAGGTCAACTGATCATTTTGATAGTTATTCTTCCCAACAAAGATTCGCGTGCCATCTGTCGCATAGAAAACTTCTGGTTCACTAATCTTATAGCGTTTTTGTTTCTTAGCGCCTGTTTTCTTAATCTTAAGATAGCCTTCAGCCTGTAATTCGGCCTTGATATCTTCCAAATCCTTAGGTTCAGCGATCTCAATTTGGGCCATAATGGTGTAGAAATATTGTAATTCAGCTTCTGTCTTAGCCATTTGGTCATTCACATAAGCAATCGAGTTTCTTAGTTTTTGATATTTCGAGAAGTACTTCTGCGCATTTTTAGAAGGACTAATTTGATTGGATAACGTGATTTTAATAGGTTCATTGTTATCGTAAAAATTAGGGAGTGTCACTTCGGTCATGCCACGTTCAACTTGGCGTAAGTAGGTGGTTAAAATTTCACCTTTGATCCGATAATCGTCGGCACTATCAGCTGCTTTAAGCGTTTTTTGTAGTTTTTTAAGTTTCTTTTCATCCTTTTGAATCTCATTACGAATGAAGTGAATGAGGGCCCCACCTTGTTGCTGCACACGGTCGCGCTGAGCCTTATGAAGATAGTATTGGTCTAACAGTTCACTCAGCGTTTCAAAATGGCTCTGCGTCCCTGTTAGGCTCTGATAAGGGAAGGCGGTAAACCATGATTTCTTTTCACCAATTGTTAACGTTGGTTGTGCTTGGTCAAATTGCTTGAAGAAATCAGTCACGACTGCTAAATAGTTATCGTGGTCCATTAAACGGGTTTGCAATTCAAGGGCGCTTTCGCGGCTCATGCCTTGGAATTGTTGTTGTAGCCAGTGAATTTGTTCATCGGCATCCTCATTATAGTAACTTAACCAATCAAGAGTTCCTAGATCGATCGTAAAGGCATTTAGACCAGTTGGTTCTGGTGGATTAACGTAATCAGCACCCGGCATTAAAAAGCGGAACCGGTTTTGTGAAACCCCGACATGGCGGATTAAATCCAGGATTTTTTGAGTTTCAAGGTTAATCAAGATGACATTACTATGCCGACCCATTAATTCGACAATCAAACATAGCTTCTGCATGTCGCCCAATTCGTTACGGGATTTAAAGGTTAGACGCAAAATTCGGTCACTTTCAACTTGTTCAATCTGTTCTAAAATAGCACCGTCTAAATATTTACGAAGCGTCATCGCAAAATTTGGTGGCGTTGCAGGGTTCGTATAAGGCACCCGCGTTACTTGCACTCGTGCATAAGAAGGGTGTGCAGATAACAAAAGGGGGTATGTCTTACGATTAGCCCGGATGGTTAAGATTACCTCATTGGCATAAGGCTGTTGGATTTTAGTAATTTTACCGTCGGCAAGCGTTGTATTGAGCTCGTTGACAACGGCGTGAGTCATTAAACCGTCAAAGGTCATTATTGGTCACACTTTCTATAATAGAATTATCTTACTTATTGTAACTGTTTTGGCACAGAACCTCAAAGAAATTAACGTATCTGCTAACTAACTGCAGGTGTTTAAAATTTACATAATTAGCTAAACCGTTATCATCGCCGTTATAACGATAAACTAAAGGGAGAGGGCCTATACAACTTTTTGAAAAAAGCGATTAATAGGGGAATTAGCCCGTCATTTATGATATAGTTATTACCGAATAATAAAAAAGTAGGTGTCAACATGAAAATTGCTGTAGTCACTGATAGTACTGCTTATCTCACAGAACAGCAAGTGAAAGACCATCATCTCTACGTTGTTCCGATCCCAGTGATTCTCGATGGACAAGTGTACGATGAAGGCGTCGACATTACATCTGAAGAGTTCTATCAAAAATTAAAAACAGCCGAAACATTTCCAAGCACCTCACAGCCTCCACTAGGCGAGATGTTAAAATTATACGAAGATCTAGGTAATGAAGGCTACGATGCCGTCATCAGTATCCACCTTGCCAGCACGATCTCCGGATTTGTGACAACTTTGAAAAATGCGGCCAGCACCATCGATAATGTCCAAGTCGTGCCTTACGACTCTGGGATTACCGTGATGTTAATGGGCTATCTAGCAATGGAAGCAGCCAGAATGGCGCGCGATCCAGAAGTCACTGTTGAACAAATTACGGCCCGTCTTGATGACTTAAGAAGCACAATTGATGAATGCTTCATCGTCAACGACTTACAAAACTTAGTCCGTGGTGGCCGTCTATCAAATGCCTCTGCCTTTATCGGTAGCATGTTAAAAATTAAGCCATTATTAACATTTGATGACGAAACCAACAAGATTACAGCTTTTGAGAAGGTGCGTTCATTGAAGAAGGCATACGCCCGCGCTGAACAAATCTTCGAAGAAACACAAGAACGTGTTGACTACCCATTACGGGCATTAATTATTCATGCCAACGATGAAGCGGCAGCACTATCATGGCGTGACAAGCTCCGTGAAAAACATCCTGATTTACCGATTGATATCAGCTATTTTGGCCCAGTTATCGGTGCCCACTTAGGTGAAAAGGCAATTGCCTTAGCTTGGATTAAGGATTTTACGAAAGAATAACATTAAATAATGCTTTAAAAAAATGGTTTACAGCAATTAAGTTTGCTGTAAACCATTTTTTAGTTATATAATCATGTAAGCGGTTAGCCAATTTCGACTAATTTTGTGCCAATGAGTTTATAAATAACAGATTTAACAGCTACTTTTTGCACAATAGCCAACGACGATTCGCTGAGGTCAAATTCATTGACGCTGGCAGGCGCATTAATATTGGCCATTTCATCGTTAAAAAGGGCCACAAATTGGTCATAAGCTTCACCGGTACTAGTATTATCTAAGGCTTGTTGAATGCCTTTTTTACAGACGTCTAGCGGAAAAACAAGCTTCATAATGCTGACAATAATCAATTCAGCTAGATGATCGCGGTTGTAGCGTTTCTTAATTGGCCGTTCAATAATGGCCATCTTAACGTAACTGTTAATCATCGTTTTCGTAATCTTAACGTGCAAGAGTGGCTCTAGTTGCTTATTGACTTCATTAATCACTTGATCCATATATAACTCTAGATCCGGAAAATCTCCCCATTGCGGCAGGCGCAGAGCTTGAAAGTCACTAAGCCACTGCTTAAATTCTTGAGATTGCATTTCGATACTCCTTAACGACCGACTTGTTTGTTCTTTTATTATGCCATAGCATTAATCATTTGTCACGTACGTAGAATACAATTCTATTTTTAGTTGACTTATATTCTATATCAATCTATAATACTCGACAAATAGAGAAAAAAGAGGCGATCATTTGCATATGATGACTAATAAACGACAACAAATTATCTACGAAGTTTGGAATGCCATTACACACGGTGTGGGCTTCTTCGGTAGCCTAGCATTGGTAATCCTCCTGATTGTCAAGAGTGTTCAAAAATCGCTATCCCCAGTTGCGATTGCTAGTCTAATCGTTTACGGTGCCACATTACTAGCGCTGTATCTCGCATCAACGTTATTCCACTGTTTAGCCTTTACTAAAGCCAAACGGATTTTCCAGATATTTGACCATAGTAACATTTTCTTGTTAATCGCTGGTACCTATACACCATACTGTTTGATTTTTATCGGGCATACGGCGGGCATTAGTCTATTGATTGCAATTTGGACACTTGCAATTGCGGGCATTTTAACACATATTTTTAGCCACGGTCGCTACCAACGTCTAGAAACCAGCATTTACGTTATTATGGGCTGGTTATGCTTATTGGCGGGCAAGACGTTATACACTAACTTATCACCCTCAGGTTTTTGGTTACTCGTCAGTGGTGGTATCGTCTTCACAGTTGGCGCCTTGATCTACAGTTTTCCTAAAATTCCTGGTTTACATTTGATTTGGCACTTTTTCGTAATGCTTGGAACGACATTAATGTTCTTTTCAATTTATCTGAACATCTAAATTATTGACTTAAAGGAGTACAACTCACATGACAATTAAAATAGTAACCGATTCATCAATTCAATTAACTACAGCAGAACAAGAACGTTATGATATCCATATTGTGCCTTTAACGATTCAACAAGGTGCTGAATCCTTCGTTGACGGTCAAACGATTACCCGTGCTGAATTTTTAAGCCGCTTGCAAAATGCAACGACTGAGTTTCCAACAACGAGTCAACCAACAGTCGGCAGTTTCGTTGAACTATATGACCAATTGGGGGCTGATGGCAGTACGATCTTATCAATCCACTGCACAGGGTTACTCAGCGGGACTATCGAAGGGGCGCATACAGCGGCCCAACAATCAACAAGTGATGTCCACGTCATTGATAGTAAAGAAATTGATCGCGGGCTTGCTTATCAAGTTGTCGCAGCCGCTCAAGATGTTGAAGCGGGGAAGACACTCACTGAAATCATTGCCCATCTCGATGAGATTCGTAGCAAGACAGAAACCTACGTCTTTTTAGACTCACTAGATGCACTCCAACGCGGCGGACGTATCAGCCGGATGGCGGGGCTCTTAACAAAACTGATTAAACTCAAGGTGATTGTCCGCTTAACAGATACGGAATTAGAAGTGATTGCTAAGGGACGGGGGCTAAAGGCCTTCACCAAAGAAATCAATAATATTCGCGAACACTTGGCCACTCAAGATGTTGCTGAAATTGGCATTTCACACGTCGGCATCACTGACGAACTATCCGCCAAAATCCAAGCAACGCTAGAACAAACCCAGCCCCACGTCCCTTATACAGTCGCTTTAACGAGTCCCGTTATTATGAGTCACGTTGGTCTGGGGGCCTTCGGGATTTTTTACCTTACGAAATAGTATCACCAAAGAGAACGTCTTCATGAGACGTTCTTTTTTTGCGTTTAAAATTGTGCAAAATCTAGTTGCGTTATTCAGAGTCATCCTCTATAATAGAATGAACGTTCTAATAAGAGGAGATTATCAGATGCGCACGAAAGAATTTGAAACAACAGCCGTCTTAGACAAAGCAATGCTCGTTTTTTGGCGCCAGGGATATGAACAAACGTCGATGCAAAACCTAGTCGACGAAATGGGCATCCATCGCCGTAGTATTTATGATACGTTTGGTGATAAGCACCAGCTATTTATCGCAGTCTTAGCGCATTATCACGATCAAATCACCGCGACATTTAATCAAATCATCAATGAGCATAGCGACCTTAGTAGTCGTTTGACAGCCATTTTTGAGGCGTTCATTAACCATCCGGCACAACAACCAGACGGCTGTTTAGTCGTTAATACGGCAACCGCGTTATCAACGTTAGAAGAAGATATCCAACAACTTATTAAACGCTATTTACAGCAGGAACAAGCAATGCTGCAGCGATTACTGATTGAAGGGCAAGCTGAGTTGCAGCCTCCTATTAAGAGCGAGCTATTAGCCGCAACGCTTCAAAATGCATTGGTTGGCATTCGTGTCATGGCTAAAGTAAATCCAGATTCAGAGGCGCTAATCGTAACAGCACACCAAACACTTCAAATACTCCCATGGAAAGAGGCACTTTAAAATGAAAGCAGCTCAAATTACAAAATATAGTAAAGATCTCAATGTGACCGTGAAGGAAATTGCCACCCCCAAACCCCAAGCGAACGAAGTACTCATCAAAGTTAGCTATGCCGCAGTCAATCCGTTAGATTTAATGAATATTCACGGCAGTGTTAAGTTGATTCAAGACTATTCGATGCCATTAACCCTTGGCAATGAAGTCGTTGGTGAAATTACCGCTATCGGTTCTAACGTAACGCCTTTTAAACCGGGTGACCTAGTTTACACACGTCTACCACTTGCTAAGATTGGTGATTTTGCAGAATACGTTGCGGTCGATACCAATGCTATCTGGTATACACCTACCAATTTATCAGCTAAAGAGGCCGTTGCTGTCCCCTTGACCGGTTTAACCGCTTATCAAGGCCTCACGGAAGAATTAGCTGTTGAAGCAGGGAAGACGATTTTCATTCCTGGTGGTTCTGGCAGTTTTGGTCAATTAGCCGTGCCAGTCGCTAAATCTTTAGGCTTAACAGTCATTGTCTCAGGGAACGCTGCAGCACGTGAGCATATTCTAGAATTAGGTGCTGACCAATACCTTGATTACCGGACAACCGATTATTGGCAGGTATTAAACGATGTCGATTACGTTATCGATACTCGTGGGGCTCAAGATATCGAACGTGAACTTTCAATTATGAAACCCGGTGGCCGTTTATTAAGTTTGGTGGCAGGTCCTAATAAGCATTTTGCTATCACGCACCAATTACCTGCCTGGAAACGACTTTTATTTGGTTTAGTCGGTAAGAAGTGGGATAAACTCGCTAGTAAAGCTCAAGTTGACTACCGCTTCATCTTTGTGCGTTCGGATGGCCAACAACTTAAAAAAGTCACTGAATTAGTTGAAAAACATCACATTACACCAGCTATCGATCCACACGATTTTGATCTTGATCACGTTCAAGATGCACTGGAATTAGTTGCTAATGGTAAATTAGCCGGTAAAGTTGTAATTCGACTAACTGACTAAAGTAAATCTAAAAAGCCCAGCTATTGGTATTTAACCAGTATCTGGGCTTTTTTTAAATGGCCTGTGCTAAATTCTAAAGTACTGTTTGGTGCCATTTTTAGCTAGTTCAAATAACCAAGCAGTTCAATTAAATTTAATCTAGTTTTCAACATAAAAATAATCGATTACGGTGATTAAAGACGGTGTGGGGGACCTATTAAATAAAAAAAATATTCTAGTTTACATAATATATATTATAGGAAGTATATATTTATTTTAAAAGAGTGGCTGATTTTAACTTATTAAGTTGTATTTAAGTCTTTAATTTAGCAAATCCTTTTAGCAACGTTTTAAAATACTTTCCCTAAAGTAGCAATCATTAAAAAAATTCAACTACGATTAACAAATCTCAATGCTAAATTACTGATCTGATCGCAAATTAAAACCATTGCCTAATCATTAATGCTCAATAACCACATGAAATTCATTAAATAACTCAAGATTGATTTATACAGCTGTAAAATCCATAATTTTGAGGCTCAAATTGATAATCATTAACATAATCCGAGTTCAATAAAACGCTAATTTGATGCTCAAATTGGCCTAATCATGCTATAAATGCTGTTATATCAACGTTTTAATAGAATGAAAGACCGTTAAACAGGCATTTTATTCGTTTTTAAATGGCTGCTGCAGATGGTCTGAAAACAGATTTATCGGGTTAGTGGTTAAAATTCGCCAAACAAGTGTTGTTAAAATTATGGTTTTAACAACACTTGTAGTATTCTCGCCGCTTTTTTGTTAAAATAACTATAATTCTCTATTAAGGTGGTTTCAATCATGGACCAACAACGTTATCTCGAACTATGTGAACAACGCTTGGCGGATCTTCCCGATTACGTCCGTAAATTTTATATTAATCGGCAAGCCAATGCATACTCCTCTGCAACGCTCTATCAATATCTCCAAGAATACGTCCGCTTCTTCTCCTGGTTAATTGACGAACAAATCGTTACTGTTCAAACGACTAAGGATATCCCTCTTGTTGCGCTTGATAAGATGAAATTAGAAGATATCGAACTCTATAAGATCTTTTTAATGAATAAACGAAAAGTAAATAATCACAAGCTCTCCTTTCAGGCTGTTAATCGCTCTATCAACGCTTTGAATGCGCTCTGGTACTTCCTGACGATTGAAGCCGAACAAGCTGATGGCGAACCTTATTTTTACCGGAACGTCATGAAAAAAGTTAAACTCCTGAAATCTTCCGAGACAATGGCCACTCGTTCCCGCCATATCGGTCAAAAGTTGCTCACCGGCGATAAAAAACACGACTTCATTACCTTTATGCAAGTCGACTATCCCAGTGCGCTCTCTAATCGCCAACTCGCTTCTTATAAGCAAAATTGTGAACGAGATATTGCGATTTGCGTATTGGCACTCACTACCGGCATTCGTCTTTCCGAACTCGCCCAAGCTAACGTTTCTGATTTAAACCTTGAACAACTAACAATTACGGTTATTCGCAAAGGCGGTCAACAAGATACCGTGCCGATCGCACCTTGGGGTTTACCTTATCTGCAAGATTACGTTCAAATCCGGCAACAACGCTATTTAGCCGCTAACGAACGGGCCTTATTTGTCACAAAGTATCGCGGTCAAGCGAAGCGAATCAGTAACTATGCCATTGAAAAACTGGTAGCTAAGTACTCTGAAGCTTTTGGCGTTCGACTAACGCCGCATAAATTCCGTCATACACTCGCAACCGATCTGATGTCAGCGACCCACAGCGAAACGATCGTAGCGACCCAATTGGGCCAAACCACCACGCAGGCCACCCATTTGTATACGCACGTGGTTGATGACGAACAGCGCTCGGCAATGGATAAGCTCGAATGAAGCTTGATTGCTTGACATCTTTGTTGTATCCGGTATACTGAAAACGTTCTTAAAATTTAAATATTAACCATCGCAAAGGGGAGCCATTGGCTGAGAGTGATTAGATGATCAGACCCTTCGAACCTGTTTGTTAAGACAAGCGTAGGAATTGTGATGGAGTTGAGACTTTAACTCCTTTTTTGTGTTGGTTAACCAAGAAAAGGGGTTATTTTTATGCAACATCAACGGTTATTGATTCAAATTGAAGGGGCCATTATCGCGGCATTTGCGATGGCTCTGGAATATATTCCGCATACTGTAGGGCCATCAGCGATTGAGGTTTCCTTTGGGATTATCCCCATTATTATCTATAGTCTCCGTCGCGGCGCCGCGGCTGGGATGGTTTCGGGTTTAATCTGGGGCCTTTTAGACCTCGTCTTACGAGGCCTCGGCAACGGGAGCGTTCTCAATGTTTGGCAAGGATTACTTGAATTTACGATTGCCTTCATGGTCGTTGGCCTAGCTGGCGTTTTACAAAAACCAGTTCAAGCAAGTATCCAACAAAATACCAAAGTAAAAACGATTGCGCTCCTTTGGTCCGCAGCTTTCATTGGTACTTTCGCCAAATACTTCTGCCACTTCTTAGCTGGGGCCATCTACTGGGGCTCATACGCGCCTAAAGGAATGAATGCTTGGCTCTATTCATTAACTGTGAATGGCGGTAGTTTCGTTGCCGGCTTCATCTTAAATGGTATCGTCTTTGGGATTTTATTAGCGATGATTCCGAAACTATACCTCCCAAAAGATATGTTTTTAAAAGTGCAATCTGAAAAATAGTTAACAATACAAAAAAGAGGCCCTCAGCGACCTCTTTTTTTAATGGTCATTTCTAGCACGTAATGCGTATAAAATCGAAACTGTGTCGACAACTTCTTGGAATAAGGCCCCAATTAAAGCTGGCACGACACCGGTACTGGCAATCAACATCAATCCGATACAGATGAAGATCCCAATCAAAACGGACTGGCGCGCCACCCGCATTGTATCCCGTGCAATCGTGATGGCGCCACTAACCCGACTCAAATCATCCTTTAAAATGACGACATCTGCGGATTCGCTCGCTGCTGTGGCACCGTGAGCACCCATCGCAATTCCGACATCGGCACTCGCTAAGGATGGTGCGTCGTTAACACCATCGCCAACCATGATTATCGGCCGCTGCTCCGGCGTGACATTATTGATGAGTCGAATCTTATCGGCAGGCAAACACCCAGCGTGAACTTCATCAATGCCAACTTGAGCCGCAATCTCTTTAGCGGTTGTCGCCTGATCCCCTGTGAGCATCATTAAGCGCTGTAAACCGAGCTGATGGAGCGTTGACATCGTTTGAGGCGCTTCCTGGCGAAGATGGTCGATAAATGTGATATAGCCCGCATAACGCCCGTCAATGCCAATGTAGACAGTTGTCTGTGTCTGGGATTGTTTAGCTTGGTCAGGCGCCACAAATTCAAATTTACCGACTTGAACCGTCTGTCCAGATGCTAATTGGGCAGTCACACCAGCACCTGTCATTTCTTTTAAACTAATAATTTCTAATAATTGCGCTGCTGGGACGACTTGTAGTAAGGAACGAGCCAGAATATGGGCCGAAGCTTGTTCAGCACTGGCTGCTAAACGACATAACTCCGATGGTTCAATATCAATCATCGGTACAACTTGATCCACGGTTAATTGGCCATTCGTAATCGTGCCGGTTTTATCAAAAGCAGCTGATTTGGCCAACGCCAATTTTTCAATTGTCGTCCCCGTTTTGACGATAATCCCATTCCGGCTGGCACGACTCATACCTGAGATAAGCGCAATCGGTGCCGCGAGAATCAACGGGCATGGCGACGCGACCACCAAGACCTCGGCAAAGCGCACAGGGTCTTTTGAGAGCCACCATGCCACCCCTGCAATCAAATACGCCACTAATGTAAATGGTACGGCATAGCGATCCGCTAAACGAACAAAATGGGCAGGTTGTGCTGCTGAGCTTTCAACCAGTTTAACAATTGCTTGATACTGACTGTTAATAGCTAATTGATCGACCACCATCGTGATTGATGTCTCACCATTTACTGACCCTGACATAATTGGCTCATTGATTGTTCTTTCAACTGGGCGTGATTCACCGGTTAGAGACGATTCATCAAACAGCGATGACCCCTCAATGATATGACCGTCAACCGGAACCAGTTCTCCTGGCTTCACAACAACTTGATCATTGACTTGGAGTTCGTCGACAGCAACATCGACAAGTCCGTCACCACGCATTAAATGCGCGTCCTGGGGCGAGTTGTCCAATAATGATTTTAATTCCCGCCCTGCTTTATGCGCGGCGTAATCTTCCAGGGAATCGCCGCCTGTTAACATTACGAGGACCATCAAGGCAGCCCAATATTCACCAACAGCGAGTGTTGCAATGATCGCCGTAATGGCTAGTAAATCAACACCATATCGACCTGATTTTAAAGTGCGAATCATCTCAATCAGCATCGATAACGCGACTAACCCCCCAGCTAGACTAACTAATACTTGGGCCCACAGTGGTTGTTGACATAAAAAGGCTAATATTAATGCGGTAATCCCAACCACAATTGTGAGCACTAATTTCAACGTATGTTTCATCATTATCGGCCTCCTTGTGAATTCCATTACATTATAACATGTTCATTGTCAGATTAGAATTATTATCATCTGTAAAAAAGACACAAAAAAACCCATCATATTATTGATGGGTCTCATTTACAGAAAGTTGTGCCATAATAGCTGTCCGAATGGATGTCATTGCTGCTATTAATGTTGTCATCCGCTTAATTACAGGCGATGTCTTTTTTTGGTTAGCCAACGCTTTTTCGGTTTTATGGATGATTGACTCAATCGGTGCCTGTGCCCTGACCAATGCTTCAGCAGTTATATCTGTGCGCCCATTCAATAAATCACGACCAACTTCCAATGCGTGAATTCTATTTTTTAATAAAGTAAATTGGGCGGACCCTTCTCCAAATTTTAGCTGGCTCTTTTGACAATTTCGAATTGTCGCTTCAATCACTTGAATTGCCTTTGTTACTTCCTCAGTCATCTGTTGCTCCTAACAAAAAAATAAAGCCCCGCAGGACTTTATCTTCTTAATTGCTATTAAAATGCTGCTGTTAATTGTGGGACAACTTGTTTCTTACGTGACACAACACCGGCTAATTGCGCACGATGGTTGTTTAAGGTCACATCAAAAGCCTTTTCGAAGGCTTCAGCTGGTTCGCCGATAACAAGCGCTTCTGAGTTACTGTTTAAGATGTCAGTAACCAAAAGTACGAATAAGTCGTAACCGTTAGCTTTGTTGTCTGCTTCGATAGCAGCTTCAAAAGCAGCTTGGCGTTTGAAGACCGCTTCGATATCAACTGTGTTAACTTGATCGATACGAACTTTTTTACCAGCCATATCGAATGTTTTAGCATCAGCTTCAATTAATTCAGCTTCGCTCTTATCATCTAAGTTAGTACCAGCTTTTAACATTTCAAGACCATATGATTCAAAATCAACATCTGCAATTTCTGCTAATGTCTTGATAGCAATCCGATCTTTTTCAGTTGTTGTTGGTGATTTCATCAACAATGTATCTGAAATGATGGCACTCATCATTAAACCAGCTAGTTGTGCAGGGATTTCAATCTTATTTTCGTTGAACATTGATAAAAGAATCGTGCTGGTACAGCCAACTGGTTCCGCACGGTAGAATAATGGGCTCACTGTTTCAAAATTAGCAATCCGATGATGATCGACAACATCAGTCACTGTTAAATCTTTGATATCAGCAACACTTTGTTGGGCTTCGTTGTGGTCAACTAGCATAACACTTTGTACTTCACTACCAGCTTCTTTAATCACACGTGGTGTGCTTGCAGCAAAGTGACGTAATGCATAACTTGTTTCTTCATTTGGTTCGCCTAAAGCAACAGCTTCGACATCCTTGCCAAGTTGTTGTTGTAGATAAGCAAACGCCATTGCCGCAACAATTGCGTCTGTATCTGGGTTTTGGTGACCAAAAACTAATTCTTTACTCATATTTATACAGACCCTTCTTTTCAAAATTACATTATCGATTATACCAGAAATATTAAACAATTTTACGGTTTTGTTCTTTAATTCGCGTTAAATAGTCTTTTTCTTCTAGGTAAAGATTGAATTCACGGAAGAAACTGTCAATCCGAGGAATATCTTCCTTTTCTTTACGGAATACGAAGGCTAGTTCAAATTGAATCGCTGGATCAAATTGTACCGCGTTCGATTCAATGCCAACATTATGGGCATCGTAAAAACTCTTTGGCAATGCGGTACTTAACCCAGTTGCTTCTGCGAAACGTAAGATTTCAAATGGTGATGTAAATTGTGCGGCACTAACTGGCCGATCTACCATTTGATTCTTATACGCCTCACTGATGAATTGATTGAGATAGTATTCATCGGGATAAGTAACCCATTTTTCAGTTAAGGTATCTTCAAAATGAATCTTCTTACGTTTTTTCAATAACGGATTACTGCTCAAGAAAACAAGGCTTTCATCCGCAATCTTCTTAGAACGGTAAGGCTTCCAATTTTTGATACTGTCATCTGGCAAGTACATAATAGCCAAATCAATTTTATTATTTTCGAGGCGATCCCAAATCTCCTTACGTGTCAATAAGTGAACACTAACTTCGATGTTAGGAAATTGTTGATAATACTTGATTAAGAAACTTTGAATAACACTAAGTTCCATTGACGCCAAAATTCCGATATTAATTTTACCGCGGCTAGCGCTAGTCGCACTTTGGATTTCATCCGTTGCCGTATTTAATAAATCATAGATTTGATGGGTCGCATCTAACATTGTCCGGCCAGCATCAGAGATGTGTAATTTCTTACCCACGGAATAAAAAAGTGGTGCCCCAACTGTGCGTTCTAATTTCTTAATTTGTTGGGTTAATGCAGGTTGTGTAATCCCTAATAGCTGAGCGGCCTGCGTATAGTTCATTGTTTCCGCTAATTGCAAAAAATAAGTTAACGTTTTAGAAGAAAATATGTTTTCTTGTCTCGTCTTCATGCTCAATCCTCATTTCTTTGGGTTATCCCTTATCATTATAATAATAAAAAAATAAAAAAAGAGCAACCTTTTTCGTCGCCCTTTCTTATTATTCACTTAAAAATTTCTTATGCTACCGCTTTATACCATTTATTTTGAATAATCAGCGGTATGCAACAGCCGTTCAGCATTGACAACGCGATCATGAGTTGGGGGTTCGATACCTTCAAGTGGGTACTTAATCCCCATTTTCTCATATTTAACAATTCCCATTGTATGATAAGGCAATACCTCAACCCGGTCAACATTATTCAAGGTCTTAATATAATCACCAAGACGTTCTAAGTAACAGTCATAATCAGTCCGTTCTGGAATGAGGACGTGCCGAATCCACATATGATGGCCGTGATTAGACATATATTCAATCATTTCTAAAATATGTTCATTTGAAAAACCAGTTAACTTCTTATGGCCTTCTGGATCAATATGTTTGATATCAACCATCGATAAATCCGTATACTTCATCAATTCTTTAAACTTACTAAAGAATGGTTCTTTGTATGTGAAAGGTTGACCGCACGTATCAAGACATGTATTAATCCCTTGTGCTTTGCATTTTTTAAATAGATCAATTAAGAAATCAATTTGAATCAGTGATTCACCACCACTACAGGTAATACCGCCTTCTTTACCCCAAAACGCTTTGTAAGGTAATGCTTTTGCAATTAATTCATCAGCAGTATATGGCTCACCACTACCAATATTCCAAGTATCGGGATTATGACAGAATTCACACCGCATGCGACACCCCTGTAAAAAGGCCACAAAACGAATGCCAGGACCATCTACAGATCCAAAAGACTCAATTGAATGGACATAGCCGATTGGGGCTTCTGTTGTTTCCGGTACGACTGTTTCTGCTGGTTCCGTTGATAAACGGGTTGTAAAGTTAATTGCCATTTCTTCCACCTCTTATAAAAGACACTCTTCCTAGCAAAACTGCTAAGTCTAAATTAGCAGCTTTACAAGAAAGCGGATAGGGTTAACTATCCGCTGCCTCATTTATTTTATAAATGACTACATTTCATCGAAGAATGTTCTTGAAATAACATCATCTTGTTGTTCCTTGGTTAAATCTGCGAAGTAGACACAGTAACCAGAAACACGAACCGTTAATGTTGGGTATTCTTCAGGATGTTGTTGGGCATCCATTAATGTTTGTTTGTTGAAGACGTTGATATTCAAATGCATACCATGATTGATCATATAACCGTCGACCATGTTGACTAAGGCATCTTTACGTGCGTTATCGTCATGACCTAGAGTATTAGGTGTCACACCAAATGTATTTGAAATCCCATCAGTTGCATAACGATAAGGAATCTTAGCTGTTGAAAGTAATGATGCTAAAGCACCATTCTTTTCAGCACCGTATGCTGGGTTAGCACCAGGTGAGAATGGTTCGCCGGCTTGACGGCCGTTAGGGGTTGTCCCTGTATTCTTACCATAAACAACGTTTGATGTGATTGTTAAAACAGATGTTGATAATTTTGAACCACGATATAAATGGTGTGTATTCATCTTGTTGTAGAAAGTCTTAACTAACCATTTAGCAATATCATCAGCACGGTCATCATTGTTACCATAACGTGGGTAATCAGGATTTTGAGCTTCAAAATCAACTGCCATACCGTCTTCATCACGAATAACTTTAACTTGACCATATTTAATAGCTGAAATTGAATCAACCGCATGTGATAAACCAGAAATACCAGTCGCAAATGTCCGGTCTAAACGACTATTCTTCAATGCTAATTGTGCTGATTCATAGTAATACTTGTCATGCATGTAGTGGATTGTGTTTAAAGCATTAACGTAAACGTCTGCTAACCAATCTAACATCTTATCGTATTTACCCATGAATTCTTTGTAATCGATGATTTCGCTTGTAATTGGTTGATAAGCTGGACCAACTTGGGCTTTACCTAATTCATCAATCCCACCGTTAATTGCGTAAAGGATTGTCTTAGCCAAGTTAGCACGAGCACCGAAGTATTGTACGCCATCTGCAATTGGTTGTGCAGAAACACAACAAGCAATCCCATAATAATCGCTACCCCATTCGTTGCGCATCAAGTCGTCATTTTCGTATTGAATGGTTGAACTCTTAATTGATACTTCAGTTGCATAGCGTTTAAAGCCGTCTGGTAAGCGATCTGACCAGAGCAATGTGATATTAGGTTCTGGTGCAGCCCCCATGTTTTCCAAGGTCTTCAAGACACGGAAGGCTGTCTTAGTAACATGATGGCGGCCATCCATGCCAATCCCACACATTGATAAGGTTGCCCAGATTGGATCACCTGAGAATAATGAGTTGTAATCTTCTGTCCGAATGAAGCGCACCATCCGTAATTTCATGACAAAATGATCAACCATTTCTTGTGCTTCAGCTTCTGTAATTAAGCCACGATCTAAATCACGTTGGATAAAGATATCCATCGTTGTATCAATTCGGCCAACCGACATTGCAGCCCCGTTTTGTGTCTTGATTGCTGCTAAGTAGCCAAAGTAAATCCATTGAATAGCTTCTTGCGCATTTTTAGCAGGTTTTGAAATATCAAAACCATAGCTAGCAGCCATTTTCTTCATGTCTTGTAAAGCACGATATTGTTCATTGATTTCTTCACGAAGGCGAATAACATCATCTGTCATTTCACCGTCACCAATGCCGTTAAAGTCGCGGACTTTTTCTTCGGCTAAACGGTCAATCCCATAGACAGCAATCCGTGGTAAATCAGGGATAATCCGGCCACGTGCATAAGCATCAGGAAGTCCTGTGATAATCTTGTAGTGACGTGCTTTACGCATGTCTGGTGTATAAGCATCGAAAACCCCTTGGTTATGAGTCTTACGATATTCGTTAAAGATTTTGTGTTGTTCTGGATCTGTCTTAAAACCATAAGCTTCCAAGGCATCTTCGGCCATCCGAATCCCACCAAAAGGCATAAATGCTCGTTTGAGTGGTGCGTCAGTTTGTAACCCAACGATTTTTTCAAGATCCTTATTTAAATAACCAGGACCATGTGATGTAACAGTTGCAGGATTGTCATTATCAGCATCTAAAACACCGCCTGCTTCACGTTCTTTTTTCTTAAGTGCCATTAATTGGTCGTTTAAAGTTGTTGTCGCTTCAGTAGGACCAGCTAAGAAACTTTCATCACCATCATAGGCTGTAAAGTTTTGTTGGATGAAATCGCGAATATCAATTTCATCTTGCCAATCACCCTTATTAAAACCGTCCCAATAATCGGCTAAGTTGATTTTTTCAGTTTTTACCATGTGGATTGCCTCCATTTATTTAAAATTCAATCATACAGTTTTTACACATTTAGTATAACACGTCACAAGCTTTTTGAAAACCCTTTCTTTTCGAAAATATCCACGAGTCCTTATATACCATAAAACATTGGTGTGTAAGCGTTCGTAACTTATTTGAGAACTAGTTATCCGTCTAATTTATATTGTGCAAAACCTTTTAAGTGTTATGGTACAGATTCGGTTTTTCAGCTTCTTTTATATAACAGAAAAGGATGCTAATCAGCCTGATTAGCATCCTTTTGATTAATCTTTATGATTTGAAATTGGTTCGCTGGATTGCGCTAAAACAAATACCGGTTGACCAACTTCTTCAACATCCATGACAAAGCTCCCGTTTGAATATCGGTCACCTGTTGCATGTGCTTGTGGGTCAATTGTTAATAATGCCTGCTCAGTTTTCACTAATAATGCGATCTTAGGTGCAACACGAACCATAGCGGCCACCCGATGCGGATCGCGTTTTAATTCACGCAAGATTAAGACCCCACGCCGTGCACGGCTTGTTAAGCCGACTTCGCTTAAGAACATGCGCTTAAAGGCCCCACGTTGCGTGATAATTGCGACAGCAGCGTGCTTTTCAGCGGGGTCAAAGAGTGTAAAGTTGGCAACGTGATCCCCATCTTTAAGATCCATCAGTTTCACACCACCGGCTTTAGCACCGGAGACTGACACTTCGTTCAAGGCGAAACTGAGCCCATAACCGTTATAACTAGCGCTAAAGATGGCCTGTTGTTGGGCATCAGTTTCAGAGACCCAATAAACATTCGTCACGTTCGCCCCAGCATGTAGCTTAATAAAGTCTTGGGCTTTTGAGCGGTAGGTCCGACTAGGTAATAGGTCTTGGAAAGCCGTTTGCTTAATATAACCATCGGTCGTTCCGATAACAAAATAGCCACTTTGTTCGTTTGGCGTAAAGCTAAAGGCCGCAATAATCGCTTCATCGGCCGCTAAGCCAATCGATTGCGAAATATGTTCGCCCATTTCTTTCCACTTCAAATCGGCAATTTCATGCACTGGTCGTTGAATCAAATGCCCATAGTTGGTAAATAACATCAATTGATCGAGTGTCTGCATAGGTTGTTGTAAGATGGCAAAATCGCCTTCTTTCAGACCACCATCAGCCCCTTCTGAGGCTTGATAAGAACGGAGACTACTCCGTTTAAGGTAGCCGTCATGACTAACTGCAACCATAACGGTTTCATCAATCACTGTCACGCTCGTATCAATCTCAAGGGTTTCAATTTCGGCTTCAATTTCTGTCTTCCGATCGTTCCGATAAGCTTTAACCACCGATTTTAATTCAGCCTTAATGACCCGTGCAAGTTCTTTAGGATTTCCCAAAATCGCTTGGTAACCTGCAACCGCTGTTTTTAATTCAGCGGCTTCGGCTTCTAAGGCCGTCACATCGGTATTCGTTAAACGATACAATTGCAAGGAAACAATTGCTTCGGCTTGTGCTTCGGTAAAATCGTATTGTGCCACTAAGTTTGTCTTAGCGTCTTTTTTATTCTTACTTGCGCGAATCGTACTGATTACTTGGTCAAGAATCGATAGGGCTTTAACAAGACCTGCAACAATATGCAACCGATCCTGTGCTTTTTGTAAGCTGTATTGTGTCCGCCGCGTAACGACTTCTTCTTGATGCTTTAAGTAGGCATGTAAAATTTCAAGTAAGCCAACCTGTTTAGGTTGCATATCAGAGATAGCGACCATATTGAAATTATACGTAATTTGTAAATCAGTATTCTTGAAGAGGTAGTTTAAAATCCCTTGACTATCAGCTTGTTTCTTCAATTCGATGACCACTGACAAGCCCATCCGATCACTTTCATCACGGACTTCAGAAATACCATCAACCTTCTTCAAGACTCGTAATTCATCAATCTTTTTGACCATTTGGGCCTTATTGACTTCGTATGGAATCTCGCTGATGACGATTTGTTCCCGATTACCATGGAGTTGTTGAATGCTGGTTTTAGCCCGCACAACAACGCGACCACGACCCGTTTCATAAGCTTTCTTAATCCCGTCAAGGCCTTGTAGAATCCCACCAGTCGGGAAATCAGGGCCTTTAACAAAGGTCATCATCTTTTCTAGTGTTGCGTCTGGATGATCGATTAAATAAACTAACCCATCTGTGACTTCACCTAAGTTATGGGGTGGAATCTCAGTTGCATACCCAGCGGAAATACCAGTCGCCCCGTTGACCAAGAGGTTCGGGAAGCGGGCTGGTAAAACAGTTGGTTCTTCAGCCGTATCATCAAAGTTTAAGACAAAATCAACTGTCTTTTTATCGATATCTTTTAACATCTCACTGGCAATTTTGCTGAGTCGCGCTTCTGTATAACGCATAGCAGCTGGTGGATCGCCATCCATCGACCCATTATTCCCGTGCATTTCAATTAATGGTTCCCGTAATTTCCAGTCTTGGCTTAGGCGGACCATTGCTTCATAAATTGAGCTATCACCATGCGGATGAAAATTACCCATGACGTTCCCAACAGACTTCGCTGATTTACGGAATCCTTTGTCATAAGTATTACCATCAATTGCCATTGCGTACAAAATTCGCCGTTGAACGGGTTTTAATCCATCCCGAATATCCGGTAATGCCCGTTCTTGAATGATGTATTTGGAATACCGGCCAAAGCGGTCGCCCATGACTTCTTCAAGGGTTAACTCTTGAATTTTTTGTGCTTCATCAGCCAAATTAATCACTCACTTTTCTAATCGTCTAATTATTCTACTGCGTTATCCTCGGTGACTGGCGTTGCTGCTTGCCCCGTCGTCTCTAAAATGCTACCTTCTTCAGCGAGCGTGAACTTCACATTTTCTTCGATCCACTTCCGTCGCGGTTCAACTTTATCACCCATCAAGGTTGTAACCCGGCGTTCTGCTAAAGCAGCATCGTCAATCCGAACACGAATTAAGGTCCGACTTGTTGGATCCATTGTTGTGTCCCAAAGTTGATCGGCATTCATTTCACCTAACCCTTTGAAGCGTTGTTGGCTATAACCTTTACCCATTTCCTTCGCGACAACTTTTAATTCATCGTCCGTCCAAGCATAAGCAATCTTCGTTTTACCGCCGGCACCTTTTTGAAGCTTGTACAAAGGTGGTAAGGCGATATACACTTTACCGGCTTCGATTAATGGTCGCATGTAACGGTAGAAGAAGGTTAAGAGTAAGATTTGAATATGAGCCCCATCGGTATCCGCATCGGTCATGATAATAATCTTATCGTAATTGCTATCTTCAATTTTGAATTCAGCGCCAACACCGGCCCCGATTGTGTAGATCATTGTGTTAATTTCTTCATTTTTTAGAATTTCTTGTAATTTTGCCTTTTGGGTATTCAATACCTTCCCACGTAATGGCAAGATTGCTTGGAACTTCCGATCACGGCCCTGTTTAGCTGAACCGCCAGCGGAATCGCCTTCGACCAAGTACAATTCGTTTTTAGCCGCGTTCTTAGATTGCGCGGGTGTCAACTTACCAGAGAGTAACCCGTCTGATTTTTTCTTTTTCTTACCGTTTCGGCTTTGTTCACGCGCTTTACGGGCTGCCTCACGGGCTTCACGGGCCTTGAGTGACTTTCTAACCAAGGCTTGGGCAAATTCCCCATTCTCTAGTAAAAAGAAGCTCATTTGCTCGTAAACGAGGTTGTCGACCGCGGTTCTAGCCTGTGGTGAGCCTAACTTACCTTTGGTCTGACCTTCAAATTGTAGTAACTCTTCTGGGATTCGCACAGATAAGACGGCACTGAGTCCTTCACGAACATCTGAGCCTTCCATGTTCTTATCCCGTTCTTTTAATAAGTTAACCTTGCGCGCATAATCGTTAAACGCCTTGGTTAACCCGGCTTTCATCCCGGCTTCATGCGTACCACCATCACCAGTCCGCACGTTGTTAACAAATGACATGATGTTTTCGGAATAGCCGTCGTTATATTGACCAGCGAATTCAACTTCGATGTCTTCTTTAGTGCCTTCAAAATAGAGTTTATTCCCAATCGTGTCTTTATCCTCATTTAGATAATCAACGAATGATTGAATGCCCTCTGGATAATGAAAGACATCTTCCTTAGCAGGATCAGCACGTAAGTCCGTTAACGTAATCTTAACGTCCTTTAACAAAAAGGCTGATTCCCGTAACCGTTCTGCTAACGTATTGTAATTATACGTTGTGACTTGGAAAATTGATGCATCCGGTTTAAAGGTAATTAGTGTCCCGTTAGGTTCGTTGGCTTTACCAACCTTTTTTAAAGTGCCCACTGGATGGCCGCCGTTTTCAAAGCGTTCTTCATAGGCAACGCCGTCTCGAACCACCCGAACGGTTAACCATTCAGATAACGCATTAACAACACTGGCCCCAACACCATGGAGCCCCCCAGACGTTTTATAACTATTCTGAGTGAACTTACCACCGGCATGGAGGACCGTTAAGATGACTTCAATCGTTGGAATCCCTGATTGATGCATCCCCGTTGGCATCCCCCGCCCATGATCACGAACACTAATACTATTGTCCGCACCGATTGTGACGTTAATTTCGGCACCAAAACCGGCGAGTGCTTCATCGACCGCATTGTCGACAATTTCGTATACTAAATGATGTAACCCACGCCCATCGGTTGAGCCAATATACATGCCAGGCCGTTTTCGAACTGCTTCCAAGCCCTCTAAGACTTGAATCGAATTATCATTATAATCTTGTTTTTGATTTGGCATTCAACAATGACTCCTTTGTCTAAAAATGAACAGATAAGTTATATTATCAACAAATTTGAACGATTTTACAATCCCTAAATTTAAAATAACCACTTATCCAAATGTATGTTCGCATTCATCTATTCTAACATACAATATTCCTTTTCCCTTGTCAAAATGCTAGAATAGATTAATCAAATGTTGTGAATAGGAGTTCTGACAATGAAATTAAGTCTTATTTTTATCTTGGCCTACCTGATTGGCTCGTTTCCCTCAGGCGTCATTATCGGCCGGGTCTTTTGTCATAAAGATCCCCGGGATGCTGGCAGTCATAATATTGGAACAACCAATTCTTACCGGGTATTAGGCCCAATCGCTGGGACGGCTGTTTTGTTCCTCGATATTTTAAAGGGTACTTTAGCAGCCAGTCTACCAATGATTTTTCACACCTCTAATCATTCATTGGTCTTAGTCGTTGGTTTAGCTGCGGTTATTGGCCATGCCTACTCTATCTTTTTACGCTTTACAGGTGGCAAAGCCGTTGCAACCAGCGCTGGGATCTTACTGGCCTACAACCCGCTTTTCTTCGTGATCGCTAGTACGATTTTTATTAGTGTCATTTTAATCACGAGTATGGTCAGCATGGCCAGTATCATCGGCCCCTTGCTAATTGCTATCTTGTCATTTTACACACACGACTGGTTACTCGGTACGATTGCGACGTTAGTTCTAATCTTTTTAACCTACCGCCATCGCGAGAACATCAGTCGCATTAAAAATGGTACGGAAAACCTAGTCCCATTCGGGTTATATTACCGTTATAAACAAAAAAAACGCCAATAAAGGCGTTTTTTTGTGCGATCATTTAAAGATCAATTAATTGTTCGCGGTCATTATAAAATGAATGATAGGCTAAGTAGCAGGCAATAACTGACCCGAGACTCGTTGCCGATAATAGCATGAAGGTGACTAATATTTGATACATAATAGCTTTAACCGGATCAACACCGGCAAAGATTAACCCCGACATCATCCCTGGAAGACTGACCAGGCCGACCGTCTTGGCTGAATCGATTGTCGGTGACATCCCCGTTTTAATACTTTCTCTCACAATTGCAATTGAGGCTTGTTTCAAGCTAGCGCCGAGTGCCAAGCGTTCCAATACGGCTTGGCGTTGATCCTTAAACTGCGTCAACATACTCCGATAGCTCAGACCAATGGCAACCATCGAGTTAGAGGCAATCATCCCCGTAATCGGGATAATCTGCGATGGCACGAATTTAATTGCGCCGGATAATACTAGTAGGCCGAGTGTAACACCGGTACTCGTTAAAATCGCAATTAATGAAATGCCAAACGCGTGTCGTAACGTACTAGCACGTTTACGAGCGTTAGCCGCCGCGTTAAAGATGATGATCAACATCATCGCTAGCGTTATCCAAACATGGTTAATTTGAAAAATGAATTTCAATAAATAACCCACGATAATTAATTGGACAATCGCTCGCCCGACACTGATCAACATATCTTTTTCGAGACCAATTTTTTCGTGAAAACTAATGATTAACGCGACAAAAACTAACGAAACAGCAAAGGTTAATGATAACCCATTAACGGCTAGATTCATCTGCATGTACCAAACGACCAGCTACAATTTGAAGCTGACGCCCTTTCCGTTGTTGTTCTTGTGTATCATGGGTAATCGACAAGACCGTAATCCCATCTTCTTGATTCAAATGTGTGATTAGCCCATTAACCAAGGATTTAGTCTGCTCATCTAGGCCGGTCGTAATTTCATCCAGTAGCAGGATTTCCGGTTTAAACATCAGGTTACGAATTAAAGCAATTCGTTGCTTCTCGCCCCCCGAAAGCGTTGTAATCTTTTTAGTCAAGGGCATCTCCGCTAACCCAACTCGGGCTAATTGCGTCTGAACTAGCGTCTCATCCACTGGTAATTCGCGAATTTCAAACGGAAATACTAGATTATCACCAACTGTCGTCCCAAATAACGTTGGTTGTTGGAAGCAATAAGACACGCGTTGCCGATATTGCGTCGGTTTATAGTCGCTAATGGCCTGTCCTGCCAACAAAATCTCCCCACTCGTTGGTGTCAATAAATCGGCTAATAGCCGTAACAACGTACTCTTACCACTCCCTGATGGTCCCACAATCGTATTATAAGACCCTTGTTCAATTGTGATATTAATATCGCTCAATATTGCTTGGCCATCAACGCTATAATTAAGGCCCTTTGTCTCTAGCTGAAGCATGGTACCCTCCCTTAAATCTGTCATTACTTCTAGTATACGCGAATTTTTAATTTTTAGGGTAAACGATGATTGATAAGTAGCGCGAGTAACGCTTATACTAGCAATAGGGACTCTTAGTTGATATCGCCAATTAAGCTGACCACAAACTTAAGAAAAGAGATGGTTACAATGTTAAACAGCTTCCCCCAAGTCATGACAATCGCCGGTTCCGACTCTGATGGTAGCGCTGGCGCCCAAGCTGATTTAAACACTTTCTTCTCCCGCGGTGTTTATGGCATGAGCGTTTTGACCGCCTGTGTCGCTGGTAATTCATTTGGAATCCACGCGAGCCAAGCGCTGACCCCTGAATTTATCAACGCCGAATTTGAAGCAATTGCCGCCGATTTTAAGGTCCGAGCTTGCAAGACCGGGATGCTCACCGATAGTGAGACGATTATGACCGTTGCCAAGCAACTCAAGCAACACGATTTTGGCCCCTTGGTTTTAGACCCAGTCATTATCACAAAACATGGCGCACTATTACTTGCTGATGAAGCCTACCAGACGCTAAAAACCGAATTGATTCCAATGGCGACCGTTTTAACCCCTAATTTCTATGAAGCCCAAAAACTAACCGGCATTTCTTTGAATGAACCGTCTGATTTCCAAGCAGCTGCTGAAAATCTACTGGCGCTAGGCGCTAAGAATGTAATGATTAAAGGCCACCACGCTGCTGGTCAATCAATCGTTACTGATTATGTGCGACTAGCCGATGGTCAAGAATTCTGGTTATCAGAACCCTATATCGAAACGACCCATATTAATGGGACGGGTGATTCTCTCTCTGCATGTATCTGCGCTGAAATTGCTAAGGGGCACTCGATCGAAGAAGCCATTAAAACGGCTAAAAAATTCGTACACGCCGCCATTGCTAATCCAATCGACGTCGGCCACAAATACGGTCCCATCAATCCTCACGTGCAATAAAAGCATTTTCCCTTATTAGCCGCTGCATAACGACTGATAAGGTTGTCCTAAAGCTTAATCGGCAACACGATTATTAATCATAGCTACTTTTCTTAAATCAGTGCGTACAGGCCACTTAAGGCGATAAGAATAGCAAACCCGTCAAACGTTACTTAAAACGTCTGCCGGGTCTTTTTTAGTGTTCTGCTTCTTCAATATCGGCGTTGATTGCCTTCAAATCAAAATCGCTA
Organism: Latilactobacillus sp.; assembly: GCF_033176295.1. NCBI lineage: Bacteria > Bacillati > Bacillota > Bacilli > Lactobacillales > Lactobacillaceae > Latilactobacillus > Latilactobacillus sp. The sequence goes on along the minus strand of NZ_JAMQEX010000001.1, from coordinate 208,455 downwards.
TTTAAAAAGTCAGTATCTTGACTGGGAAAATGTTGTTCAAAGGTCTCAAAAGGTTGCACGGTTAATTGGGCGTCTTCAATCACATAATCTAAGACGTGGCCCCCAAAATCGTGCGCCGTGTTTAAGAAGTGCACGTGATAACCCGCAACTGCGGCCCCTTGATAGAGCGTTGGTGCGTAGTAACCAACTAGCGTGCCAGTCACGCCATCTTGCTCAAACTCGGGCTGCACGCGCGTTGCATCCGTCAAATTAGGATAAGGTTCTTGTTGCGCCTCAACGGCACGCGTATGCATCTTTTTAAAGCGACCGGTTACCTTAACGGCAAAGAAGAGGTTCTTCAATGGCTGTTGTGCTAAGATCTGCGCTTCAAGTTCCGCCTTAGTCACTGTTCCGAGTGTTTGGTTCGGTAGTTCAGGTGCTTGGAAATGAACTGTCGCAAAGGGCACCATGTCAGTGGGGGCAAGTTGATTAACCTGGCCCTCACCGGTTACTTGGTAGGCTTGGCCATCCAAGATAATCATTTCACCTGCTAAGCCATGCGCCGTGCCGATACCAAAATCACCATGGGTTAATAAATCGGCAACCGACAAAGTCCCGGTAAATAAACCGGGTACCAATAGTGCCAATGTGCCGTGTTGATAAACGCGTTGATAATCAAATGTCATTTTATACTTCCTCCTTCACACCAATCAAAAAGACTAAACGAGTTGATCTGGTAATAAGGCTTGACCAAGTAGCTTATTATCACTGTAATCGACTGGAATATCGACAATGACTGGACCATCAGTTGCAAAAGCTTGGTCTAGGACTTTACCTAGATCGGCTGCTTTTTCAACACGTAAGCCAGTAGCGCCGAAGCTTTCAGCATATTTGACGAAATCAACTGGGCCAAATTGAACGGCTGCTGATTCGCCATATTTCATTTCTTCTTGGAACTTAACCATGTCATAGTAACCATCATTCCAGATGATATGCACGATATTTAAGTTCAAACGAACGGCTGTTTCTAAATCTTGGCTTGAGAATAAGAAGCCACCATCACCGGAAACTGAAACAATTTGCGTATTAGGACGGACTAAAGCAGCACTAATGGCCCATGGTAAAGCGACGCCTAATGTTTGCATCCCGTTACTAAAGAGTAAATGACGGGGTTCGTAACTTCTAAAGTGGCGTGCCATCCAGATATAATGACTCCCGACATCGACCGTGACTGTCATTTCATCAGTCACGCGTTCTTGTAACTCAGACACAATGTTCAATGGGTGGTTGAGCGTCTTATCGTCTGACATTTCAGGTGCTGTATCCCGTTGGTGTAATTCTGCGTGGAGTTCTTTGAGGTAGTCACGAACATCATCGGCTAATTGATAGCCCTTCATGTATGGTAATAAGAAATCGAGCGTTTGTGCGATATCCCCAACTAATTCCTTTTCAGGTTGGAAATTATGATCAATTTCGGCACGCATATCATCAATCACCATGATGTGCGCATCACTTTCGGCATTCCAGTTACGTGGTTCGTATTCAATTGGATCGTAGCCAATCGCAATTACCAGATCACTACGTTTTAAGATTCGATCGCCCGGTTGATTACGGAATAATCCTACACGACCGTAAAAATCAGTTTCTAATTCACGTGAGACAACCCCAGCGGCTTGGAAAGTTTCAACGACTGGAATATGTGTTTCGGCAATTAGATTCCGAATAGCAGCTGTTACTTCGGGTGAAGATGCTCGCATCCCAACTAATAACACGGGGAGTTTCGCTTCTTTAATCCGTTGGGCTAGTAAGGTTGTTTCAATCGGACTAGCCGGCCCTAATTTAGGTGCGATTAGAGGCTTAATTACTTTGGATTGGACCTTAGCGTCCGTCACATCTTGAGGGACACTAACAAAACTGGCCCCTTGTTTAGCTGATTCAGCTTCTTGATAAGCATTGGCAATCACTTCTGATAAGTTTTCAGGTTCTTGCACTTCTGCACTAAACTTAGTAATTGGTGCAAAGAGCGCTGCATTACGCATACTTTGATGGGTTAAACGGAGTAAATCAGCCCGTTTCACTTGCCCGGCAATTGCTAAGACCGGATCACCTTCAGCAGTGGCGGTGACCACCCCGGTTGCTAGGTTACTAGCGCCAGGACCAGATGTGGCCATCACAACACCGGGTTTACCAGTAATTCGACCGATACCAGCAGCCATAAACGCCGCATTTTGTTCATGGCGTGCTAAAATCAATTGAGGTGTTTTAGGATTGACGGGGTGTTCTAGTCGTTCAAATACTCGGTCAATTTTGGCGCCTGGAATACCAAAAACATATTCTACTTCATGATTTACTAAGCTATCGATAATTGCATCTGCACCATAGTACTCTTTTTTGTCAGTCATGATTTCCCTCACTTATTGTTTAATAATTCTTATCTTAGCATGCAATCTATTTAAAAACTAGCACGTTTGCTTCGTGTAATACCGAGCAAAAAAGCGCTTCTCTACGAGAAACGCTTTATATTAACTATTTAACTGTAATTTCGTAACTGGCATTAAATACTTCGCCGGGTGCTAATTGATTGACACCAAATTTTTCTGAAAGTTCACCAGAAGCGTCAACATCATCTGCAATCCCCCACCAAGGTTCAAGACAAACTAATTCGCCTTCCGTTGGGTAAGGTGACCAAACACCGATAAATGGGGCGCCTGATACTTTCAAACTGATCGCATGATCCGTTTTTTCAGAACGAATGCTAAATTTATTTTCTTGACCCTTTAATTCGTAAATTAAGGCATCATCTTTGAAGAGTGAGTGATTAATATCAGTCGCCACATCCGTTGGTGCTAATGTGCGTTCATTTAGATTGATGAATGCCCCTTGCAATGGAATCTTGACGCGTGATTTTTGTGGTCGGTAGTCTAAAAAGTAGTCTTCAAATTGGGTATCGTCCGTTAATGGGACTTTAAAGCCGGGGTGGCCCCCAACAGAAAAGTACATTGGGCCAGATTGCGCTGTATTTTTAACATCATAGTCCACTTTTAAGTGCATGTCGTTTACTTGGTAAAAAACGCGCAGTTCAAATTCAAATGGATAAATTTTTAAACTTTCTTCATCTGATTTCAATAAGAATGTCACAGCCGTATCAGTTTGGCTTTCTACTTCAAATTGACGATCACGGGCAAAGCCGTGTTGGCCCATTGGGTAAGTTTTACCTTGATACGTATATTGATCATTCTTAGAACGCCCAACAAACGGGAATAAAACGGGTGCGTGGCGCCCCCAAACTTTGGGATCTGCTTGCCAGAGATATTCTAAGCCTGAAACAGCCCCTTTAACACTCTGTAATTCCGCACCTTGTGGACTAAGTGTCACTGTTAAAAATTCATTTGCAATTTGGATCATTTTTAAAACCACCTTTAGAAATTTATAGAATAAAGCGGGTTAAATCTTTATCGGCTACAATCTTACCAATTTTATCATTAACATATTGTTCAGTGATGGTGATATCACCCATCTGCATATCTGGTCCTTCAAAGAGAATGTCTTCCAACAATTTCTCCAAGATGGTTGCCAAGCGTCGCGCACCAATGTTTTCGGTGTCGTGGTTTACTTGGAAGGCAATTGCAGCAATTCGACCAATGGCTTCCATCGTGAAGGTGACGTGGACCCCATCTGCACCGATTAAAGCCATATATTGCTTAACAAGCGCGTTGTTAGGTTCCGTTAAGATCCGGACAAAGTCGGCTTCAGTTAAGTCTTCTAATTCCACTCGAATTGGAAAACGACCTTGTAACTCAGCGATTAAATCACTTGGTTTAGATTCCGCAAAAGCCCCAGAACCAATGAAGAGGATATGGTCTGTTTTAAGTACCCCATATTTGGTATTAATTTGTGAGCCTTCAACGATTGGTAAAATATCGCGTTGTACCCCTTCACGTGAGACTTCGCCAGATTGTTTCTTACCACCGGCAGCAATTTTATCGATTTCATCGATAAAGATAATCCCGGTATTTTCGGCTCTTTGAAGGGCATCATGATAAATATCGGCATGATTAACCAACTTGTCTGATTCTTCTTGAATGAAGATTTCACGCGCTTCTTTAACGGTAACGGTTCTGACCATCTTCTTTTTAGGCATGATTGAGCCTAATGTATCGTTCAAGTCAATTCCCATTTGGCCCATCATATCGTTCATTGGTGCGGCCTTTTTAGGTTCGTCAACTTGAATTTCAATTTCGCGATCATCCAAAAGCCCCTTATCAAGTTGCTCCTTAACAGATAACCGTTGATCGCGTACTTCGTCGGTTACTTCTTCAGTTTCAGCTTGGTTTAAACCAGCTGGTGTTTCACCATTTTGAAGGGCCGTGAACATCGACATTAAGTCGTTCATGCTATTGTTATTTTTACGTTGTTCCTTCTTGATACCAGGGACTAATAATTTTACTAAGCGTTTGTCTGCTTGACGAGCCGCTTTACCACGCACATTCTTGAATTGTTCTGATTCTTCCATGTGAACAGCAACATCCGCTAAGTCTCGGACCATTGATTCAACATCACGACCAACATAGCCGACTTCTGTAAATTTAGTGGCTTCAACCTTGATTAAAGGCGCATCAACGACTTTCGCTAACCGGCGAGCGATTTCTGTCTTACCGACCCCGGTTGGTCCGATCATCAATAAGTTTTTAGGTGTAATTTCTTGTTGCATCTTAGTGCTTAATTGCATCCGACGATAACGATTATACAAGGCTACCGCTACGGCTTTTTTAGCTTTATCTTGTCCAATTACAAACTTGTCTAATTCAGCGACAATTGATTTAGGTGTTTTATTCATCAAATCCATTGGGGCCACCTCCTAAAATGATTCCACAATCACGTTGTGGTTCGTATAAACGTCGATGCCACCAGCAATATTCACGCCAGTTTCAACGATTTTTTCGGCTGTTAATTCAGGCTTACCTTCTAAAATCAAGGCCGTTGCAGCCGCTTGGGCGAAATTACCACCTGAACCAACCGCAATCACTTGATCCCCTGATTCAGCAAGTGTATCAGGGGTAATGACTTCACCGTTACCTGAGATCAAAAGAATATCTGTTTCGTTAATGGCAATCAACATTGCTTCTAATTTTTGAAGCGTTGGATCTTTACGCCAGTCCTGTGCCAAGGCAACAGCGGCGTGTTGTAAATCACCTGAGTATTTTTCTAATTTTTGTTCAAACCATTCTTGTAACGTAAACGCATCTGCAACGCCACCGGCAAAACCAATTGCGACTTTATTGCCATAAATCCGGCGAGTTTTTTTCGCTGAATCTTTTGTGACGAATTTTTCGCCCATTGTTACTTGTCCGTCGCCAGCAATTGCTGTTCGACCATTATGTTTTACTGCACAAATTGTTGTCATTTGATTTGCTCCTTTAAATAGCGTTAATCACATTTTAGCAGTCTTTAAGACTGTGTGCTAATTCTATCGCTCTTTTTTGTTAAAAAAATCGTTCTTTAGTCCTAGTTTTTAGCCCGTGGGAAGAACTGACGGTAATCCTTTTGCAAATGGGCCGTCGTCACGTGAGTGTAAATCTGGGTCGTCGACAAGCTACTGTGACCTAATAACTCCTGAACCGTTCGTAAATCCGCCCCGTGGTCTAGTAAGTGGGTCGCAAAGGTATGGCGAATCATATGGGGATGAATCCCACTGGTTAAACTGGTCTTTTTAACCACTTGATCCAATGCGTATTCAATGCCCCGACTGGTAATTGGATTCCCTAAATGATTGACGAAAACCACATCGTGTTCTTGCTGGCGTTTGGCCATCAATTGCACCCGACCATCGTTTAAATAATCCTGCAAAGCCTTAGTCGCGTGATTGCCAAAAGGCACGTAACGATCCTTATTCCCTTTACCATGTACCAAAATAACCCGTAAACCAAAATCAATCTGGCCAATCGTTAGTTGGGCACACTCGCTAACCCGCATCCCCGTTGCATATAATAACTCCAGAATGGCGCGATTACGTTGCGTCAGCGGTTCTTGTCCGACAATCGCGGCAAATAACGCATCCATCTCTTTTTCATAGAAAAAGCGGGGTAACTTATGGCGTTGTTTCTTGAGTTGGACCGTTTCAAACGGATCAGTCTGTAAAAATTCGTTGCGTATCAAGTAGCGATAAAACGACCGCAAACTTGAAATCCGGCGTGCAATCGTTTCGCCACTATATTTTTTTTGATCCATTTCATTCAAATAAGTTTGTACTTCAAGGGTACCGACCTGTTTAAAGGAGGTCAGGCCCCCATTAGCGGCCAAAAAATCGACAAACGCCTTAATATCGGCTTGATAGGCCTTTTGCGTTTCTGGTGAATAGTGTCGATCAACAATTAAGTATTGTAAAAACAAATTAATCCAATCTTGTTCAAGCGCCAAAAAAATCCCTCCAAGCTTGGTTAATAATACTTTACCACAAGCTTAGCGGGATTTAAAAGGTGTTTACCTAGAGTGTTTCTTTAAATGTGTCAATACTTGCTAACGCACGGTCTGCAAGTGCTTGATTCCGTTCTTTTTTATCGCGAATTCGTTGTTTTAAGGGTTCGAAAATTCCGAAGTTCGCATTCATTGGTTGGAAATGTTTGGCACTGGTATGCGTAATGTAATGTGCCATTGAACCCATTGCCGTTGTTGCTGGGAAAGTAACTGGTTCTGTGTCTAATGCTAAACGAGAAGCATTAATCCCAGCCACTAAGCCAGAAGCAGCACTTTCAACATACCCTTCGACACCTGTCATTTGACCGGCGAAGAATAAATCAGAACGTTGTTTTGATTGGTAAGTTGGTAATAGCACGTCTGGTGATTTCATGAAGGTATTACGATGCATAACACCGTAACGAACAAATTCAGCATTTTCTAAACCTGGAATCATCCGGAAAACGCGTTTTTGTTCGCCCCACTTCAAATGAGTTTGGAACCCAACAATGTTATAAAGACTTGCAGCGGCATTATCCTGACGTAATTGAACAACAGCATAAGGTTGTTCACCGGTCTTGGGATTTTCAAGCCCAACTGGTTTTAAAGGTCCGAATAACATTGTTTTGATACCGCGTTTTGCCATGACTTCAATTGGCATACAACCGTCGAAGAATTTTTCATCTTCAAAGTCGTGCATTTCAGCAACTTCTGCTGAAATCAAGGCCTTATAAAAGGCTTCGAATTCCGCTTCAGTCATTGGGCAATTCAAGTAAGCTGCTTCACCCTTGTCATACCGTGACTTAAGGTAAACTTTATCAAAATCGATACTGTTTTTATCCAGGATTGGTGCAGCGGCGTCGTAGAAATACAAACCTTCACTACCGTTTAACGCACTGATTTCTTCTGCTAAGCCAGGTGACGTTAATGGACCAGTAGCAACTACTGTAGGGCCTTCTGGGAAAGCGGTCAATTCTTCGTGATGCACGGTTACCCGTTCATGATTAGCGAGTTTGTCGGTGACCGTTTGTGAAAATGGTGTCCGATCAACAGCTAACGCACCACCAGCAGGAACGGCATTTTCGTCCGCTGCAGCGATAATAATTGAATCTAAACGGCGCATCTCTTCTTTAATCAAACCAGCCGCATTCGTGACTTGGTTTGCCCGTAGTGAATTGGTACAAACTAATTCCGCAAATTGTTCCGTGTGATGGGCGGGCGTCATTTTAACCGGCCGCATTTCGTATAAATGAACATCAACACCGCGTTTGGCGATTTGCCAAGCTGCTTCGGAACCAGCTAAGCCGGCACCAATCACATTTACAAAAGGTTTTGTCGTCATCTAATTACCTCAAATTTTCTCTTATTTTTGAACGGCTTCTTCATAATCACCATTAGGACAGATGACTTGTTTGCCGCCTTTAATTTTCTTTTCAACTAAGTAGTGTTCACACTTAGGACAGTTTCTACCGACCGGTTTATCCCATGTGACAAAATCACAGTCTGGATAACGATCACAGCCGTAGAATAACCGGTTTTTCTTAGATTTACGTTCAATAACTTGCCCCTTGCCACACTTAGGACATGTCACACCGATTTCTTTGACGATTGCCTTGGTATTACGACAATCTGGGAAGCGACTGCAGGCGAAGAACTTACCATAACGGCCCATTTTGACCACCATTGGTGCCCCACAAATATCACAATCGAACCCAGCTGGTTCATCTTTAATCTGAACTTTTTCGATTTGAACGCTAGCCTTTTCAACTTCTTTTTCAAAAGGTTGGTAAAAATTATCAATAATCTTGATCCAATTTTCTTGGCCCGTTTCAACTTCATCCAAACGATGTTCAAGATCGGCAGTAAAGTCGATGCTGACAATATCTGGGAAGAATTCGACGATTAAATTATTGACGATTTCACCTAGTTCAGTTGGTTCAAATCGTTTGGCATTCAACTTCACATAATAGCGTCGTTGAATCGTTTCAATCGTTGGTGAATAGGTTGAGGGACGACCAACGCCGTTTTCTTCGAGCGCTTTAACCAAGTTGGCTTCAGAATAACGTGCAGGTGGTTGTGTGAAATGTTGTGCTGGATCGGTTTTAGCTAATTTCACTTCATCGCCAACCGCTAATTCAGGTAATAAGTTATCTTTTGCTGAATCTTCGGTATCGCGGGATGAAACGTATAGCTTAGTAAATCCTGGGAAGCGCATTTGTGACCCATTAGCCTTAAATAAGACATTGTTTTGATTAATCTTAACCGCCACTGTATCAAAGACAGCGGGTGTCATTTGACTGGCAACAAATCGTGACCAAATCAAGTTATAAATCTTATATTGATCATTTGTTAAAACGTCTTTTAAGCTCTTAGGTGTCCGCATCACAGAAGTTGGGCGGATTGCTTCATGGGCATCTTGTGCGCCTTCTGGATTTTTCGTCTTGTGGGCTTTAACAGCGGCGTATTCTTCACCATAGTTATCGTGAATGAATTGTGACGCTTCGTGTTTGGCACCCGTTGAAATCCGGGTTGAATCGGTACGCATATACGTAATCAACCCAACCGTGCCTTCTTTACCCCCGAGATTAATCCCTTCATATAACTGTTGGGCTTGCATCATCGTTTTACGGGTTCTGAAGTTTAACTTCCGGTTGGCTTCTTGTTGCAGTGAACTAGTGGTAAAAGGTGCCGCCGCAAAACGCTTGCGTTCACGCTTTTTGACATCTTCAATTGTAAAAGGTTGCGTCTTATCAATTTGCTTTAAGACATCTTGAACCGCATCGTTATTGCCTAAGGCTGCTTTCTTACCGTTTAAACCGTAGAAACTAGCTTTAAACTTGCTGCGCCCCTTCTTGAATTCGGCATCTAATGACCAATATTCTTCAGGTTTAAAAGCTTTGATTTCTTGTTCGCGATCAATTACGAGTTTTAACGCAACTGATTGCACCCGACCGGCACTCAAGCCTTTTTTAACTTTTTGCCAAAGGAGCGGACTAATTGAATAGCCCACAATCCGGTCTAATACCCGTCGTGCTTGTTGAGCATCGACTAATTTCATATCGATACTACGTGGATTTTTAAAGGCACTCTTAACAGTGTCTTTGGTAATTTCATTGAAGACCACCCGGTTTTTATCAGTTGGATCTAATTTTAAAATATGCGAAACATGCCATGCAATTGCTTCCCCTTCACGATCGGGATCGGCTGCTAGATAGATATGATCCGCTTTTTTAGCGTGTTTCTTTAATTCTTTAATTGTTTCGCCTTTACCGCGAATTGAAATATATTTAGGTTCATAATTATTTTCGAAATCCACACCCATTTGACTCTTGGGTAAATCGCGGATATGACCCTTACTTGCAACGACTTTATAGTTGCGTCCAAGATATTTCTCAATTGTTTTGGCCTTTGCAGGTGATTCTACAATGACTAAATTTTTGCCTGCCATGGACAAACCCCTTTCAACAGAACGCTTTGTTCAAAATCGTACATAATAATATGTGACGTGGGCGCCGTTTGTCAAATCCAAACGGGCGCTAGTGATTATCAGATTAAAGCATAGCATAGGTTTCCCAGTATTCAAAGGAAACTTATCAGAAAAACAGTGGATTATAACAAATTCATAACCAATCCTACCGCACTAAACCACAAAAAAACAAGGTGTGATAAAAAATAATTTTTATCCTTACCTTGTTTTTTTAAGCGTTGACTTGCGCACTATTAGCTAAGATATCTGCAATAATGCCGGCCAACTTAATTTGTGCCATCTGATCTTCAGCCGCTTTTTGAACCTGATCATAAGCGTCATTCAATGCCGATTGAATATTAGCACCCACCAAACACTGCGGATTGGTCTTTTCATCGATGTGCAACAATTGCTGATCAGTATCAAGCGCCTGATAGACATCTAAAACACTAATCTGCTCTGCTGGCCGGGCTAATTTAGGCGCAATCGTCCCTGGACGACTCTCCAATAAGTCAGCTTTCACCAAAAGGGACATCAACCGACGCACTAAGCTCGCGTTGGATTCGATACTGCCAGCAATTGACTGGCTCGATAAGTCCCCATCTTGATAAATTTCGACATAAGCTAAGATATGAATGGCATCACTTAGTTTGTGGGAATATTTCATCGTTTAACCTCAATTTCAAACGGATTCTCTACTTTGATTCTGCTGGTAACAATTCTTGAAGGGCTGCGGTTAATGATGGTAATGGTCGACCTAAGACATCTGGTAAATCACTTGAAACTTCATCTAATTCACCATCACGAATCAAGCTTTGAATCATCGTAACAACACCAACGACTTCAGCAGGTAAACCACTTGCTTCAAGCCCTTTTTGATACTCAGCAATACTTAATGATGATACCGCAAATTCTTGATTAGTCAATTGTGCAACACTTTCGGCTAAATCAGCATAAGTTGCGGGTGCACCAGCGAATTCATAAATGTCTTTTGCATCAGTCATGGCTAATACCTTAGCGGCTGCTTCAGCATAAAGACGTTCAAGTGTCCAACCAACATGACTGTCACCAGCGCCATAAACAAATGGTTGACCGGCAATAGCACCTTTAATTGTATCGAGTTCGTTTTCAAGATACCAATTATTACGTAAGAAAGAATGCGCAATACCAGATTCGATAATAGCCGCTTCTGTTTTACGGTGGTCTTCAGCTAAACCAGAAGTTGTTTGGTCAGCGTGGGGGAAACTTGTATAACCAATCCAGTTAACACCGGCTTTTTTAGCAGCCCGGACAACGGCCATATGTTGTTGATCACGTGGGACTTCTGCGCCTGGTTGCGATGAGATGAATAGTAGGCGATCAACACCTTGTAATGAGTCTGCTAATATTGCTTCTTGTGTATAATCCCCAGGGCGAACGGTAACGCCTGCTGGCACCATCTTTTGGGCTTTTTCAACGTTCCGTGCCAAACCAATAATATCTGAAGCAGGTACTAATTTTGCTAATTCGTGAACGGCTACTTGGCCAAAACGTCCTGTTACAGCTATAATTGCATATTTCATAATTTAAAATCCCCTTAGTGGTTTATTTGTTACTTTATAAGTAACTTGTTGTTTTAATAATAACAGGAGGGATTATGAATGTCAACCAAAACAGTTTCGCTTAATCAAAATAACGTAGTTCTTCTATTAATATGTTTTTATCTAACAATGGTGTCGCTCCCGCGGCGATTAATTGGTTGCACCCCTGTGACAGTGATTGATCAATGCGCCCCGGAATTGCATAGACATTGCGATTAGCTTGAAGGGCCAAGTTAGCGGTAATCAAGCTACCACTCTTGTGCCGGGCTTCCGTCACAATTAAACTATGACATAACCCCGCGATGATTTTATTGCGGGCTGGAAATTGATAGCGCCGGGCTGGTGTACCAAGAGCGTATTCAGATAATAACAAACCTTTTTCAGCAACTACCTGTTGTAAATGCTCATTTTGTGGTGGATAACTGCAATTAATGCCCGTGCCAATCACCCCAATTGGGGCCAAACCACGCTGTAAGGCAACTTCGTGGGCCATCGCATCCGCTCCTTGTGCTAACCCACTAATAATCGTAGTGGCAGTTAGTCCTTGTAATAACTGTTCTAGTGATTGTTTAGAATAATGAGTCGCTTGACGCGCCCCGACTACCGCGAGACATGGCTGTTTTAACAATCTTAAATCACCACGATAAAATAACAAAACGGGCGGCAAATAGGTTTCCAATAAGCGTTGTGGGTAATCTTTATCTAAGATGGTTAAATAAGTCGTTCGAACTTCATGGTCGATGCATTGGCGTTGTAAGGTTGTACTTTGAAAACTTGCTTGAAAAGTCGGCCAATAACGTTCCGGCAAGCGCGCAATCTGCGCAATTTCTAACGCCGATAACGCCCAATTATGACTGGTTGATAGCCACGCCGCCAAGCGTAATTCACTAATAGTCCCAAAACCCGCCGCTAAATGTACTTTTAAGAGTAATTGATTTTTAGTTAACACAAAAACAGCTCCTTTACGTTAATTAATAATCCGTAAAAGAGCTGTTTTATTTTTCTATAAAGCGTTTTGAACAGGGGAAAAACTGCGACGATGAATTGGTGTAACCCCGAGTTCAGCAAGCCCCGCTAAATGCTTAGCTGTCCCGTACCCCATATTGTTGGCTAAATCATAACCCGGATATTGTTGATCGTAATTAATCATCAATTGATCCCGAATGACTTTTGCGACAATGCTGGCTGAGGCAATACTAATACTGCGGGCATCGCCTTTGATTAATTTTTCTTGGGGAATATCAGTCGGTACGGTCATTGCATCCACTAATAAGTAGTCCGGTTGTTTATCCAGACCAGCGACTGCTTCACCCATTGCTAATTCTGTTGCGTGGTAAATGTTTTCGGTATCGATCCGTTCAGGTGACGCAATTCCGATACTAACACTGACTGCCTGGGCCATAATCTCTCGATACAACTCTTGCTTGAGCTTAAATGACAGTTGCTTCGAATCATTGACCTGCCAAAGATCAAAATCATGGGGCAAAATCACAGCGGCCGTCACAACAGGTCCGGCTAGTGGCCCACGACCCACCTCATCAATTCCGGCGACCAACGGATAATCAGGCCAGAGCGCTTTTTCCGTTTGACGCCGTTCTTCAAAAGCTGCTTTTTGAGCCGCTAATTTTGCCGCTCGCTTATGATATTGAACTACCAATTTCTGAACACCGGCCCGCGAATCAGCCGCAAAAGTGGCCAACTGCTCTTCGGTCACTGGTGCTTGTAATAATTGCTTAATTTCAGCAATCGATTGTGCTTTGGTCATCTTATGACGCCTCCACTGGGACAACGTCTAAAGTGAAGCGGCCTAATTTACCTTGGCGCGCATCATTAATGAATTTCACACAGAAACGGTCATAATCTTCTTTGAAACCTAACCGTTTAGTTAAAATCATGATTAATTCTGCGGCTGGTTCTTCAAGTTCGGCATCTGTCACCTTATAAACTTTCTGAAGTTGACTTGAATAGTATTCTTTAAAATGTTCTAAGGCAAAAATAACGACATCGTCTGGATGATAGATGGCATCTGAAATTGCACCAGTAAGGGCTAATTTACTGCCGATTGTTGGATCTTCAAACTTAGGCCATAAAACACCGGGTGTATCGAGCAATTCAAGTGTTTGTCCGGCTTTCAACCATTGTTGGTTCTTCGTCACACCTGGGCGATTACCCGTTACAGCGATATTCTTTTGAACTAAACGATTTAAAATCGTTGATTTGCCAACGTTAGGCACGCCGACACACATCGCCCGGATGACCGGGTTACGAATCCCTTTAGCACGTTTTTTAGCCAATTTTTCAGCTAAAATTTCTTGTGCTACTTTTTCGATCATGGGTAACTTAGCCTTATGCTGTGCATCAAGGGCAATTGCGGTAATGCCGCGTTTCTTGAACGTTTCAATCCATTGTTGTGTCCGTCGTGGATCAGCCATATCGGCCTTATTCATAATTAATAGAATGGGTTTGTTTTGACCTAATTCTTGAATCATTGGATTAATTGAAGATTCCGGTACACGGGCGTCCACAATTTCTAAAATTAAATCAACCGCCTTGAGCCGTTCTTTAATTTGTTTTTGTGCTTTGGCCATGTGACCTGGGTACCATTGTATTGTCATAATAACTCCTTTATTACTGTTTAAGATGAATACATCTCTTACCGATAGTATTATTCTTAATTCTATCATACCTCAGCGCGAACTTGACGGCTTAAATTAAAAAGGTTACGACCCGCAGTCGTAACCTTTCTCGTTTATTTAAAATAAGTGATATCTTCAAACGGCCAATAAACGCCTACTGCGCGGCCGATAATTGTTTCACGTTCGATTGTGCCAAACGTGCGACTATCCTTGCTAATTCGACGATTATCCCCGAGAACAAAGTATTGGTTAGCCGGAATCCGATCGTGATCCGTTAATGTTTTTAAATCAAAATCGGAGGTTAAAACCGTCTTTTGCTGCGATTGCTTCAAAAAAGATTCCACGACTGGCCGGTCATTAACGTATAATTGGCCCTCTTGATAAGCGATATGCTCACCCGGTAGACCAATCACCCGCTTCACGTAAGTGGTCCCATTGGCTAAGCGAAAAACAACAATTTCAAAGCGATGGACCTGCCCAAACTTTTTCAATAAGAGTTGATCACCCGATTTAAGGGTTGGTTGCATTGAATTCCCAGCAACCGTCGCCGGCACCAAAAAGAAGGACCGGATGACAAAAGCAACCAGTCCGGCCACGAGAATTGCTAAAAACCAATTACCTGCGATTGCTAGTTTCCGTCTCATTAAATCGCCTCAATCACTGTTTTACTATGCCTGTTCGCTTTCTTGATATAGCTGATAGGCCTCGTCAAAAATTAGCATGCTCGGTAAATAACTACCGTTTAACTCCAAATATTGGGATAACAGTTCATAGTCCCCTTCATGTTTAGGGAATGATTGATCGAAGAAAGCATTGTTGGCAAATTGCGCAACTGGTTCGTAGTTATTCGGATCGCGTTGTGTCATGAGATACCGATAGAAACTCTGCTTCATTTTGCACACCTTATTTCTTATTTTTTAGTGGCACGTATACGGATAAATCAATCTTATCGTTCTTCAAATCAATATGGCGGGCCTTGACCTGCATCCCATTAGCTAACTTAAATTCATTCAAGCGCAATGTAATCCGATTCTTATGGGCATTTAAAACAACCCATTTAGGGAATTTATATTGACGTTGGATGTAATTAAAAACAAATGACATCGGTACTTTCAGTTGACCGACAGCCAATTGCTTAGCACGTAGTTGAATATCCCCGTTTTCAAGCACATATGGTTTGAAAAAGAGGTTGAATTCGACTGGAAAACCTAAAAACTTAAATTGACCAGAAAGAATTGCTTGTTGATCTAGGGTAAAGTTGTACTTCACCTTTGAATTCTCAAGGTAGTTTTCAAGATAAAAGGCTACTACGCTATTAATTTGCTTCTTGTGCATCTGAATATCAAAGGTACTGTCAGCTTTGATCATTTTTTCAGTCTGAACTTGCTTAGTTTGCGGTGCACTAACGTTATAGGCGATAAAACCGAGCGTACCAATCACTAATGCTAGTAAAACAATAAAGCTATATTTCCAATAATTAATCGTTCGTTTAGGACTAACTTGTTCCTTTTTTAAATCTTGCCTGGTTTGCATTAACTAACTTCCTTACTTGGTCCAATCTTTTTGGTGTGCATTCATCTGTTGCCAAAAAGCGTTGGTGATGAGTTGATACCCTTTTTGATTAGGGTGGAAATGATCGTCGTCGCTAATATAGGGATTGAGATGCTCGTTTTCTGCAAGTGTTTTTTGCAGTTTACTACTGTCCATTTTAGCGAGCGATTTTGTTTGTTTCACATAATGGCCGTCACCATGCGTTAAAAGACGGTCGCTATTGATATAATAAGCCGACTCAAAGTCATTAGCAACTTCTTTGACTGTCTTATTCCACGCTGTCACGGTTTTTGACATCCCCGTAATCTCTGGGAAGTAAACGTAAAATGGATTATAGACCCCCATCACGAAAATTGGTGCCGTTGGATTTTGTTGGCGAATTTGTCTAAACAGCGTCATCAAATGCGTTTGGTAGGCCTTTTGCCCGGCTGTAATCTGTTTTTGATCTAAATCCAAAAAGTTATTTTGTAAGACCGCCATTAAATCATTGCCACCGACGGTCAGTGTAATGATGTCCGCCTTTTTTAAATTCGCTTGTAGCGTTGGTTGCGTGCGCACCCTTTTTTCAATCTGAACACTAGTATCACCGGTAACACCATAGTTTTCGGTTGCAACAGGATGGCCCGTTTCAGTTTTAATTTTAGCAGCAATCCGCGAAACATAACCTTCTTTATTTTGCTCATCACCAACCCCGTGGGTCAATGAATCGCCGACTGCTACTAAATGCAGTGTTTTTTTGACTTTCTTTGGTTGAACGACTTTCGTTTTCTGAACACTTTCTTGATGACTACGTACTTTCATTGGACGTGGTGTCAATAACTGCCAAACGATAAAGACGACGAGTAATACCCCGGCAAATATCCCTAGGTCGATCAACAATTGTCGTATTTTTTTCATATCTGGCATCCTCATATCTCTTTAGATAATAGTTAAGGCTGGGACAAATAAATGTCAACCAGCCTTAGTCATAAACTTCTTAGTTTTCAGTATAATACATCACTGCAAAAGCACCGGCGCCCGCATGGGTTGCAATGACTGGATCAGTGGTTCGTACTAAAATTTCGATTGCTGGAAAGGCTGCTTGTAATTGCGCCTTGATCTTTTCACTGAGTTCCAAACCATCGGCGTGTGAAATACCGATTGCTTTAACATTTTTTAACTTTCTGAGATCATCATCCATTTCATCAATGAACTTCGTAATAGTCTTCATACCGCGACCTTTACGGAGCACCTTAAGCTCACTATCAGCAACTTCAAGGATTACTTTGATGTTTAATAAACTTGAAATCACCCCGGCTGCATGGCTTAAACGGCCACCTTTAACAAGGTTGGTTAAGTCTGTGACACCCATGTATAATTTCGTATTGTCATGAACTGCTTGAATAGCTGCTAAGGCATCTTCTAATGAACCGCCCGCTTCAATCACTTCCGCTGCTTTTAAAACTTGGAAGGCCATTGCACGATCTGTAAAATCACTATCAATAACAGTGACGTCAGCTTTAGCCATTTCGCCAGCTTGACGTGCTGTATCAACTGTCCCGCTAATCGCACGTAACATATGAATTGATAGAATTTGACTACCATCAGCTGCTAGTTGTTCGTATGTTTCGATAAAATTACCAATGGCTGGTTGACTCGTCTTAGGAAGCGCACTAGCACTAGCCATTTCAGTCATAAATTGATCACGTGTGATTGTTTCACCATCAATATAGACGGTATTGTCAATCATGATGGTCAACGGAATCACCGTAATATGATGTTGTTTAATTTCTTCTGGTGTTAATTGAATTGATGAATCCGTTACGATTTTAATATTAGCCACTACTGCTTCAGCCACACTTTCTATCTCGAAACAGGCCCATATGCGGACCGCTATTTCTATGATTATATCTATAAGACAGTATATCAAACTACGCCCATTTTTTCAGCAAAAGTTACTGAGAAAAAAAGCGACTGTTTATCCTAGCATAAAAAAAGATACCCTGCTTAATCGAATCACAGGGTATCTTGAGGTGTTTTTATTTAGTGATTCTTTGATAAATCTCAAAGGTATGTGGGTATTGATTACGTTCATCAACCGTTCCTGCTTGTTGCGAAATTAATTTAAATTGCGTGTAGTCAATTGTTGGCATATAAACATCACCTTGGAACTTGTCAGCAATCTTCGTAACGTATAAATAGTCGACATTAGCCGCAAAAAGTTTAAAAATATCAGCACCACCGATAATGAATAATTTTTGCATGGGGTGTTCTTTTTGATAATCAAGCAGTTGTGTACGCTCATTAAAAACTAAAACGTCTTTAGCAACTGTCAAACCGCTTTGGCGTGTAATCACAATGTTTTGACGGCCAGGTAACGGCTTTTTAGGTAAGCTGTCATACGTTTTGCGCCCCATGATAACTGCTTCGTTAATCGTTTCGCGTTTAAAGTTGGCTAGATCATTCGGTAAGCGCCAAGGTAAATGTCCGTCTTGACCGATTAAGCCGTTTTGATCTTCAGCCCATAAAAATGCTATCATCTGCTACCTCCTATACCGCAACAGGTGCTTTAATTGCGGGTTCTGATTCATAATTTTCCACTTTAATATCAGCAACATCAAAATCAAAAATGCTCTTCTTATCTGGGTTTAACCATAATTTGGGTGCAGCATGCATTGATCGTGCCAATTGAGTCTTCACTTGGGTCACGTGGTTACTATAAATATGTGCATCCCCCAGAGTATGGATGAATTCACCGACCTCAAGCCCAGTTTCATGAGCAATCAAA
The DNA here is from genome assembly GCF_033176295.1 of Latilactobacillus sp. Taxonomy (NCBI): domain Bacteria; kingdom Bacillati; phylum Bacillota; class Bacilli; order Lactobacillales; family Lactobacillaceae; genus Latilactobacillus; species Latilactobacillus sp. The sequence goes on along the minus strand of NZ_JAMQEX010000001.1, from coordinate 190,023 downwards.
TGCGTTAATAACGCATAACTGGCGATGTTAAACGGTACACCGAGGAAGACATCCCCACTTCGTTGATAAAGTTGACACGAAAGCTTACCGTCGTTGACGTAAAATTGGAACATGGTGTGACAAGGCGGTAAAGCCATACTAGGCACATCTTCTGGATTCCAAGCAGACACAATCAACCGTCGTGAATCGGGATTCGTTTTAATCATTTCGATGACGTTTTTAATCTGATCAATGGTTTCGCCTGAACGTGTTTGCCAAGCACGCCATTGCTTACCATAAATATCACCTAATTCGCCGTATTGTTTTGCAAATCCTTCGTCGGCTAAGATCCGGTCGTTAAATAGGCGCATTTGTTCTTGATAAACAACTTTGAAATCAGCATCGTCTTGAGCCCGGTGACTGAAATCGGTCATGTCAGGACCGGTGTAATCAGTACTTTTAACGAAGCGTTCAAATGCCCATTCATCCCAAATATGGTTATTATGTTGTAATAAATAACGAATGTTCGAATCCCCTTTTAAAAACCACAAGAGTTCACTCTTGATTAAGCCAAAAGGCACCTTCTTCGTCGTCAATAAAGGGAATCCTTCTTGTAAATTAAAACGCATTTGGTAGCCAAAGAGGCTATAGGTACCGGTATTAGTCCGATCTCCCTTGTAGTGACCCTCTTCTAAGATTGTCCGTGCTAAATCGAGGTATACTTGTTCTGACATGGTAAACTCCCTTTTTGATAGTTGTAATAACGTGCTAGTGCTCGGAACATAACTGGGCTGAACACACTTCTCTTCTTTAACGTGCTTTTTGAAACTGACTCTTACGCTTAACCATATTTGTCAAATCAGCGATTGCATCGCTAATCCGCCAAATCCAGTTAATGCTCAGAGTCAAACCGTTTCAAACGCACTTCTTTAGTCTGCGTATTCGCTTAGGTAGTCCCAGCGCGCCATTTTTTCATCTAGTTCTTGATTTAAACGGTCTAACTCAGCTTGCCATTCGGCTAATTTACCGTAATCAGCACCATTTTGATTCATCTCAGTCTTGATTGTTTCGATTTGTTCATCTAGCTTTTCAAGATCTGTTTCAATATGGGCGTATTCCTTTTGTTCGTTATACGTTAACTTATGTTTAGCGGCTGGTTCCTTAACCGCTTCGACAGTGACTTCAGGTGTGGGCTTAGGTGCCGTTACCTTTGTCGTTGCTGTTTTTTGTTTAGCCAAGTAGTCACTAAACAAGCCGACTTCTGTCGTAATATTGCCGTGACCATCGAGTACTAATAATTTATCAGCAACTTGATCTAGGAAATAACGGTCATGGGAAACGGTAATGACGGTCCCGTTAAAGTTTTCGAGATAGTTTTCAAGAATCGTTAATGTCCCGATATCAAGGTCATTAGTTGGTTCATCCAATAATAAAACGTTTGGTTGTTGCATCAATAATTTTAAGAGATACAACCGGCGTTTTTCGCCACCAGATAATTTCTCAATTAACGTCCCATGTGTTGACCGGTCAAAGAGGAACTGCTCCAATAATTGCGTGACACTAATCCGATCCCCATTTTTACCGACAACTTCTTCACCGGCTTCTTGGAGGTAAGCAATCACCCGTTTATCAAGATCCAAATCTTCATTTTGTTGCGTATAATAGCCCAAGTTAACCGTCTCGCCGACGACCAATTCACCACTATCTAGCGGAATTCGTTCAGCTAAAACATTTAGTAGTGAAGACTTACCAGCACCGTTCACCCCAGTAATCCCAATTCGATCATTAGCTTGCACTAACAAGCTGAAATCTTTCAAGATAGGATGAGCATCAAGTGTTAAGTTAGCGTCTTTAAGTTCCAAGACCTTCTTGCCTAAACGTGATTGGCCCATTTGAATATCAACTTCGGAAGTATCCGGTCCAGTTGTCAGATTGCCCTTCAAATCGTTAAACCGATTGATTCGCGCTTGTTGCTTTGTCGTTCGAGCTTTAGCCCCGGCGCGCATCCACGTCAATTCTTGCTTATAGAGTTGTTGTTGTTTGTGGGCGGCTTGTTGTTCGCGTTCAATCCGGTCTGCTTTTTGTGTTAAGAATTGTTCGTAGTTCCCGGTATACGTATAGAGTTGACCGGCGTCCAATTCAAAAATTTGATTCGCAACCCGATCCAAGAAATACCGATCATGCGTCACGATTAAAAGTGCGCCCTTGTATTGTGCTAAGCGTTTTTCTAACCATTCGATAGAATCAAAATCAAGATGGTTAGTCGGTTCGTCTAAGATTAATAAATCTGGGCTTTCAATCAAGGCTTGTGCCAAACCAACCCGTTTTTGTTGGCCCCCTGAGAGCGTATTAATCGGTTGATCTAAGTCAGTTAAATGCAATTGCGTCAAGATTGTTTTGATATCGGTATCCACAGTCCAAGCATCTTGTTGCGTCATCTGCGCATCAGCTTGTTCATATTGCGTTTGCAACTTAGGATTCGTTGGATCAGCCGTATAGGCCGCCAAGACACGTTCGTAATTCTGAATCGTTTTAAACACCGGATTTTGGCCGGCAAAAATAGCGGCCATGATACTCAAATTAGTATCAAAGACCGGTTTTTGTGCTAAATAACTCATTGCGTATTGATTAGGCGTTTCAATCTGGCCACTATCATAAGAGTCAGTGCCTGTTAACGCGTTTAATAACGTCGTCTTCCCAGTCCCGTTAATCCCAACAAGGCCAATTCGATCACCTTCGCGAATTAAAAATGAAATATCTTTAAAGAGCGTTTTTTCGCCATAAGTCTTCGTTAAGTTCGTCGCTGTTAATGTTTGCAATATTTTTCACCTTTTACTTTCATTCTCTCAATCATAGCGAATAATCCGGCGGGTGACAATTAAAAATCACTAAAAAAACCGATTCATAATCGAATCGGTTTTAATGCAGTCATTAAATTTTAGGATATTCGTCGGCAATTGAGCTTGTAGCATCAATGACGATGTATAAATGACCATTTTTTTGTGAGATTTGGCTGGTTTGATAAATGTTATCTAAACCGCTTGTATCCTTATTCTTGAATGGGAAGTAGATTTGAAGTGGTTTCTTATCTTGTTCGTCTTCAAAGATGAGGTCTAACTTCTCGATATCTTGATACTTCGTTGCGCGACCAAACATCCCCATTTCAAGTGAGCCAGTATTAATGTCTTCACTCTTAACATGATCAGCTTCTGGTAAGATTTCAGCTTTAAAACTCTTACATGGATGAATTTCTTGCATTGGGCCACCGTTAATTCGGCCATAGCTGGTTGTTACCCGGCTAATCCAAATATCGTTCAATTCCTTGTGGTTGATTGTCCATGCGTCACCATTTCTAAAATACAATTTCAATTCTTTAAAAACGTGTTGTGCCATCAATGTCACCCTTTCTGAATGTGCTTACATGCTTATTTTAACACAAGTCTTGAAAAAGTGGTTCATTTTTATTTAGCGGCCTTTAGTAACGCTTCCGTCGTATTTAGTAACTCGTCTAGGACCACTTTCCGTTCTAAAATAGCTAGTGTTTTGCCTAAAATCGGCCCTGGTTGGAAGCCATTTTGCATCAATATTTGACCATTAATCGCTAAATCGGCTTTTTGCTTAATTTGTAACCGATCATAGCGTTCTAACCAGTCAGCAGTTGGAATTGTCGCAGTCGTCACCAATTGTGCGATTTGCAGACTAATCACTAAGACTGCTTGACCAGCTTGATAAAGGTCCCATTGGTCGGCAGTTGCCGTCAATAGTTTAGGGAGTAAGACTAAGCCGGCTTTAACCGCATCAATCACATCATTAGCACTCTTCCAATGCTTCAAAAAGCGACCAGCTTGTGCAGGGGTTTGCCCGAGTAAATAGGTCACCACTAACCAAACCGCACTTTCATCATGCAACTGTTCCGTTGGCAAGGCCGTTAATCGTTCCAAAGCCAGTAATTGATCTGCCAAATCTGGACAATACCGATATAAGCCCGTGTCAATAAACGTCCGTAACCCATTTTGCCGTTCAATCCCTTGCATCAACTTCATAAATTCAACGTGAATGCGTTCAATCGCAATTTTTTCAAGCAAGGCAGCGTGCTTTTCAATAGCGGCTTGCGTGGTTTCAGTCACTGAAAAACCGAGTTGGCTCTCAAACCGAACTGCGCGCATCATCCGAAGTGCATCTTCATGGAAACGTTCATCGGCGACACCGACCGCACGAATTTTATGCGCCTTCAAATCAGCAATGCCGTCGAAAAGATCGATGATTTCACCATCTGCGCGCATCGCTAAGGCGTTAATGGTAAAGTCACGCCGCTTCAAATCCTCTTCCAACGAGCGGACAAACGTTACTGAATCAGGCCGCCGGAAATCTTGATACCCGGTTTCCGTTCTAAAAGTTGTCACTTCGTAGCCATTACCATGGTCTAAGATCATGACTGTGCCATGTTGAATCCCGGTATCGACGGTCCGCTTAAAAATTTGTTTGATTTCAGCTGGATAGGCAGATGTCGCAATATCAACATCATGAATTGGTAAGCCCAATAAATTATCACGGACACTCCCCCCAACAAAGTAAGCCTCAAAACCAGCTGCTTCAATTTGTTCTAGGATTGGCAGTGCTTCTGCAAATTCGGGCGCAAAAGTCGTTAATTTCATTTATTCAACCTCTTATCTAATCACTATTGGTACATCATTTTATCCATTTATCATACCACAATCCTTTGCTAAACTTAATTGGCTTAGTCATGACAGCGATTCCGTGCTATATTTAATAGTAGGTACCACAGTAAGGGGGAATGACAAATGACACAAAAAACAAATTTGACCACCACTCTTCGTGATTTAATCGCGATTGCCATTGGTTGTGCGATTTACGCCTTTGGTTTGATTACGATTAACATTCAAAATCATTTAGCTGAAGGCGGGTTAACCGGGATTACCTTAATTGTGCGCTATTGGCTTCATATTGATCCAGCCTATACGACTTTAATTTTAAATATCCCATTAGTAATTCTTGGGTACAAATTTTTAGGTAAACGCGCCTTAGCCTATACAATTTACGGTACCGTCATGATGTCCGTCTTCTTATGGATTTGGCAACGAGTTCCTGTCACCATTAACTTAAACCATGATATTTTTATCGCCGCGCTACTTGCTGGTTTGTGTGGTGGCTTTGGTAGTGGTATCATCTACCGCTATGGTGGTACGACAGGTGGTAGTGATGTGATTGCTAGGATTATTGAAAAACGGCGTGGTATTCAAATGGGACGCTCCCTATTAATTTTTGATATTTTTGTTTTAACAGCTTCTCTCAGTTACCTCGATATCGAACACATGATGTATACCCTAATCGCATCGTACGTGTTCTCCCGCGTCGTTAACTTTACACTCGAAGGGACCTATGCTGCCAAAGGCTTGTTAGTCGTCAGTGATCACTATCAAAAGATTGCCGATCAAATCATGACTCAAACCGGTCGGGGCGTGACTTTCTTACACGCTGAAGGTGGTTATTCACACCAATCGCGTCAAATGATTTATTGTGTAGTCAGTGCTAGCGAAGTGGCCCACCTCAAAAGAATTATTGAACACCAAGACCCTAAAGCCTTCATTTCAATTATTGACGTCCATGAAGCACTAGGAGAAGGCTTTACGTATGAGACACCAACGAAAGATTAAATAGCATAGACGAAAAAAGGCTGAGCAGATAACTGCTCGGCCTTTTATATTTTAACTTTACCAGCCTGTTAACGTAACTTTCCCAATCATATGTCCAGATTCCACATCCCTATGTGCACGTTTTAGGTGTTCTGCATTTATTGGTGTATATGTTTTCGTAGTAATAGGCATCAGTTTTTTCATTTCAAACAACTGACATAGCTCTGTTAATATTTGGTTCTGAGTAGCCATATCAGCAGTCTGATAGTATGATTTTGAATACATCCACTCCCAACTAAATGTAACGCGTTTCTTTGTTAGTTTTTGTAAATCGATTAATTTATGATTTTCAGTAGTAGCTGTAACACGCCCATCAGGTTTAATTATTTCAGCTATCTCGTTCCAATGCGCATCTAAGTTATTTAGATTTAAAATATAATCAACATCTCTTATTTTTAAATGATGCATTTGTTTGACTAAGTCCTGATGATGATCAATGACAGCATCCGCCTTTAGTTGATTGACCCACGCTATTGCGTCTGGATTTGAGGCGGTTGCAATCACTCTTAGCCCAGCCAATTTTGCGAGTTGAATGGCCATTGAGCCTACACCACCGGCACAGTTGATGATTAAGATTGTTTTGCCCTTATTTTTTAAAATATCCCATGATAATGCTAATTTTTCAAACAACGATTCATATACCGTTAATCCAACAAGCGGAATGGCGGCTGCTTCTTGTAACGATAAATTTTGGGGTGTAGGTCCAACAATTCTTTCATCTACTGATTGGTATTGGGAATCGCTACCACTTCTTTTGAAATCACCGGCATACCAAACTTGGTCATTTGGCTTAAATAAGGTACACTCCGATCCTACTTCAACGACCGTCCCAACAGCATCCCAACCAATAACCTTGGGATGCGCCATTTTTGTTGAACGACCACTACATCTCACAAAGGTATCCACCGGATTGACTGATACCCCTTCAACCTTGACTAGTAAATCATGGTCTCCAATTGTCGGTAGTTGGCACATTATATCCTCAAAACTATCAGGATTACTAATTGGTAAATGTTTGTAAAATCCCACTGCCTTATTCATATTCATCATCCAAATTCCCTCTTTCCACTTTTAATGATAATCATTTGAAGTTCAAAGTGAAGACGTGAAATAATGTGCATCTAGTGTCTAAATAGTGACCTGGTGCCTTTTTATTCACCTATTTGTCCGCCTTTGGTAGTAGTATAATTAACGGAGAGCTTAAATTTTCAAGTTACCTTTTCTACTGGAGGGATATATTAATGGTAAGTGCTTATAATTGTGATTCAGGTTGTCCCGTACAAAATACCTTGCAATTTATATCAGGAAAATGGAAAAGTGTGATTCTTTATCACATCTTTAAAAATAATGTCCTGCGTTTCTCCGAGCTACAAGCAAAATTACCCTATGTTTCAAAACGAATGCTTGCAAAACAACTATCTGAACTCGAAACAGACGGCATTGTCGCTAAACGGGTATATCCGGTAATCCCTGTTAAAACGGAGTACAGAATGACAACGTTTGGTGAATCGCTTAGACCTGTAATCAAAGCAATCGAGCAATGGGGTTCTGAACACACGGATGAAATTGGTGTCTTAGCAAATACATAGATACAAGAAAACCATTAATTAAGATAACAATAAAAAGGGACGATTCTTTCCATACGTTGGAAAGAATCGTCCTTTTTTCACAATTAACTATTGATCTTTAATAATCCCAATTTCCTTACTTCGTAATATTTAAATCCACCGCTTGATAGAATGCGTTTGCTGTATCCGAAATATTCCAAACACCCAGCAACACATTATAGCCACTTCTGTCGGTTGGAATATTAATCGTCTGTGCAACATCTTTGGCTGGTAACTTTCCTTGATCATCAATCGAAGTAATCTTTTCAAAGTTTAAAATACTTAGCGGTTGATTTGGATTCCAACCTGGGCGGGTTAAGTAATAGTCCCACGTACTTGTTTTATGTTGTGCCGTTAAGTGCCACTTAATCGTTAATGCGCCTGATTTAACTTGATTTTGATGCCATCTCGTACTCGTTTGTTCATCAAGATTCAAAAATGAACTGATATTAGCACTCGCTAATTTTCCATCGATAAATGTATTCTTAGGGGCTTCAATACTTTGTGGCTCGTATTGAACTTGACCAACATTGGTGTTCAATGGTTTTTGACCGGTATCATTTGTGAACGCATTACTACCTAAATACGCTCGACTACCTGGGGATGTGATATACCCGTGTGCGCTAACTTGTCCGGCACCTAATGCTGTCACACCTAATACTGAACAAAAGCCAACGATGGTCCATTTCAATAATTACTTCTTCATCATATCCACTCCTTATCATTTATATTACATTTTAATGTTATCAAGCCCAGGAAAGCGTTGTCAAAATATTGCGCTTCATTCTTTCTGCCTTTTTAAAATCAATACCGCTTGTACACTAAAAAAGACCCTTCAGTTAGATAACACTAACTGAATGGTCTTCAATTTATAGTAATTCTTTACCGTCGATCATTTCAATTTCTTTTTCTTCTTCCTCCGCCGTTATGAAATACTGTTGATTTCGAAGAACGAATAAAATCCCAATTAGAATCATCAAACCTGCGAAGTAAAATGTCCAATGGGCTGACCATTTTTCAGCAATTTTACCAGCGACAAAAGGCGCAATGGCCCCACCGGTAAACCGAATGAAACTGTAGGCAGACGATGCAACATTGCGTTCAATCGTCTTATTTTCCATTGCAACCGTTGTTAAGAGCGTATTGACTAAGCCTTGGAAGAAGCCGGCGATGATCACGCCAAAGGCCACTAAGACTGGTTGATCAGCATTAATCCCAATCACTACTAAGGAAACGAGGAAAAAGCCCAACCCAATCAACAATGTCGTTAACGTGTTCGTTTTTTGCTCTAAGCGAGGTGCCACAAAAACAGACGCAATGGCGAGTAAGATTCCCCAGCCAAAGAAAACAAACCCGACTTGCATTTCAGTGAGCCCAACTAATAAAAAGGGCGCGTACGCTAAAATTGTAAAGAAGTCAAAGTTATACAATAGCGCAATAATTCCGATTGAGCGGAGGCGATGATTTTTTAAGGCATCCGCGCCGGCAAAAAAGCGCGCTTTTTTAACTGGTTTGGCAATTGGTTCTAATAAAAAGACAATCGTCATCGCAGCGACAAACATTAAGATTGCTACGCCATAAAACGGAAAACGCCAAGAAAAACTCCCCAGCGCCCACCGACTAACGGACCAACTGCCATTCCGATTCCCATTGAACCTTCGTATAACATAATGGCTTGTTCCGTTTTTTCAGGCATCACACTGACAATTGCCGTTAACGCTGTCGATAAGAACAATGCGTTTCCAAAGCCCCAACCGGCCCGCAACGAAATTAATTGTGAGATTGTCTGTGAACGACCTGCTAAAGCGGCAAATAATACAATAATGATTAAACCGATACTAATTGTTCTTTTGGCACCAATTCTAGTCGAAATGAAACCAGTAAATAACATAATAACCCCTGTCACCAACATATAACTCGTAAATAATAGCGTCGTTTGCGCTGGTGTTGCATTCAATTTAACCGCGATGGTTTTTAAAATTGGATCAACTAAGCCAATCCCCATAAAAGCGACCATACACGTAAAAGCCAAGGCATACGCTGATCGCAGCCCTTTATTTTGATTCTCCATTAACATATCACTCTCTTTCTCTTTATATAAAGTACACTAGATTTTAAAACGTGTCAATTTTGACACTAATTTTTGACATGAATTAATGACATGTTTGTGAAAGAAAAGTATGTTATACTGGGCAATAATTAATTGATTAAAGGGTGAAACAAGATGAGTACACTCAGCTATATTTTATTATGTATGTTAGTTCGTAAACCTTGCAGTGGTTATGAGCTAAAGCAGTATATTAATTTATTTTGGGAAGCACACCATAGCCAAATTTATACAGCTTTGAATAAACTTCATGAACAAGGCTACGTATCAGTCGAAACCGATGCCATTCACAAGCAAAAAAAAATTTATCACTTAACACCTGAAGGGCAACTCGTAGTTGCTGACTGGTTCCAAGAAGAAACAAACGTCCCTACTCAACGTGACGAATTTTTAGCTAAAGTGTATGTCATTGCTTTATTCAACCAAGAACAGGCCACCTCTTTACTTCAAGATCGTCGTCACCATTACCAAAAAGCACAAAAACAATACCAACATAAGATGCAAGAATACGACGCCATTACAGATTCAATCGAAAAACAGAAGAATTTGGGCCGCTACCTCATCTTGAAACGCCGCTTAATGGTTTGTGCCACCGAATTAGAATGGTGCGATTGGGCACAGGATATCCTTACTCTCAATCAAAACAAATAAAAGACAGCTGTTGCAAAAAGCAACAGCTGTCTTTTTATTCTTTGGTTAGCCAATTCCCATGATAAACGCGGAATACGTTCACAATCGTTAGTAAACAAAACATGCTACTTGCCATCAAGAACGGTCCAGCCAGCAAAGCTGACATTGAAATGGGCGCTTGGTGCAAAATGGTTCGCCCGACATGAATCGTCAAGCCCCAAACTAAGCCCCCTGCAAGTAGGCTCGCTACAAGACTAACCCCTACTAAGATTACGACGTTCAATTGTTGTGTCAGCAATAACTGTTGTTGCGTTAAACCAAGCAACTGTAATTGGCGCATCTGTTGGTCATTATCCTCCTTTGCGACTAACATCGTCGCCAACACATTTGCTAAAACAATCAACAAAGGGGCGCCTAAATATAAACCGATTGTCAAAATGAAATTCACTAATCGCTCATTGTTGGCACTTGTGGTATTTGTATAGGCTGGTATATTCCACATAATTGCCGACATCCCTGTTATTAAAACCGCAATGATTGTCACTGGCGTATACAACGGTAAATATTTTTTAACAGCATAGTCAATATCGTGAGCTGCCAAGTTTAAAAAGAGCGTTCTAGCACCTAGCCAATAGAGACCTCGGCTAGCTAGTTTTAATACTGTTTGCCCGGTAAGCGTAATTAGAATCAGTAGTAAGAACAACACAAGATTCAGATTACCAACAGAATTACCGAGACCGACAATCACTTTTTCAGACTGCCCAACGTAGGTTAACGTCATAATTTGCATCGCCAGTTTAATGATTAATCCAATGACGACCATTAACAAAACAATCATCTTAATTCTACAAACGATCCGCCGCCGGTGACTGGGATGCTTATTTCCATCCTTTAGTTGATGGCGTGCATGCCAAAAACCACCACTACCAGCAATTAGACTAGCCAGGATAACCGTTAACAAAAGTGCCATGAACGAAAAATGAATCGACATATTCGGCAACATTTGGGGCCCAACAATCTGCTGCAACCAAACATAACAAAAACGCGTTAGCGGCAGAGCAATGACTCCGCCAAGTAGAGCACTTACCCCACTAACAATTCCGATTTGAATCCCCAAAATAGCGGCTAATGCATTGACCGTCGCACCTAGAATCGCAAGCATTCGGTAGTCCGCTTTAAACTGATCCAAAAGCTGGTTCACGATTCCTTTAATCACGATTAACATTGTGATGCCACCAAAAACTATGGGCATGATAAAAATAGGGAGCGGTGTATTCTGACCGTATAGATCAACTTGCTGCGACTCCGCCACATTCACAATTCCCGTTAAACAAAAACCGAGGATTAAACCAACCGTTACAAAAACCGGTATTGTTGCTAGCCATTGACGCCAGGAATGCTTTAACTGTAACCAACTGGTCGTCCACATCTCTTACACCACCTTATCCAAGGCTGCATAGATTGCATAGATTGCCTCAAGTGACGGTTCAGGCACAATTTGTTGAACCTGACCGTCTTTTAACACAATCGCACGATCTGTCTGACTGGCCAACTCAATATCGTGGGTCACCATAATCACCGTTTTACCTTTGGCAACCATCTCTTTGAAATATGTAAAAATAATCGATTTGGATACCGAATCTAGCGCACCCGTTGGTTCATCAGCAAACAGCACATCACAATCAGTTAGAATCGTGCGGGCAATCGCGACTTTTTGTTGTTCACCACCTGATAAGGTCTCAACTGCACCATCGATTTGACCTGCAAAGTTCAATTTTGTCAGTAATTGTTCAATCTCAGAACGTTTCGGTTGCTGATGACTCAGTCGTTGCTGTATAACGATATTTTCAAACACAGGAAGTGACTGAATTAAATTATATTGTTGAAAGATGAAGCCAATTATCTGTCTACGAAAAGCCGCTAATTGATTAGGTTTCAATTGATACGGATTAACCCCCGCAATTGTCACGGTGCCGCTTGTTGGCCTCGTAATCCTAGAAATACTGTATAATAGCGTACTCTTACCGGATCCAGAGGGTCCCACAATGCTCACCAATTCTCCTTTTTGGACCTTAAACGAAATATTTTTCAATATGGTTGTCGTTCGGTCAGACTGCCCAATTGGTACCACCTGTGTTAACTGATCAACTGAAAGTACTGTATTTATCATTATAAAATCCTCCCCAAATGAATTCGAATTCCCTATTCCTCTTCAATGTAACACTTTTATAGAGAGATTAAACGCGACTAAAGACGTAAAAAACGCCCGACTAAAGTAATAGTCGGACGCTTTCAATCATTATTGCATTGTTTGATAATCATCATAGAGGGTCTGCATATCAAGGTCATTTGGCACTAATTGCAAGTATTGTTTCAAAGCCGCTAATAATTCTGGCACTTGTGCCATTTCTTGGAAGAATAAGATTAAGTCGTGTAAGAATTCTGGGTTATCCTTTAATTCCGGATAAGCGAGCAAATAATTTTCACGTGCATCATCGAATGCTTCAAGCGCAAATTGTGATTGTGCCAATGACCAATAAAGTTCAGCCGTTGGTTTATGGTTGGCAATTGCTTCTTGCACAAAGACCACGTTTTCTGCATGGCGGTTTTGACGGCGATAAACTTGACTCAAGGCACTGATTTCACCCATATTATCCGGGTTAATTTCCAAGGCCTTGTTTAACATTTGTTCGGCCACTTGGTCGTCACCCAATTGAAGGGCTAAATCGCTCCCCTTTTGATAGAGGACCTCACTATACATATCGTAGCCAATCCCGGTTTGAACGGTCGTGAGCGCCTCTTGAAGCTCATTTTGAGCCTCTTGGGCTGTTGCTAGGTAAACGTAAAGCGATGTGTATTGTGGATCAGCTAATTGGAGCTTCGTAAGAATTTCAATTGCCTTTTGATAATCCTTGATTTGTAGGTATAAAAAGCCCATTTGGAATTGATCGTCTTCCGTTAAAAATTCGACGGTCATTATTTCGTAAATTTGGAGTGCTTCTTCAAAGGCCCCACTGCTGGCATAACTTGTTGCCAAGCGTTTTTGAATATTAACTTGACCCAATTCCAGCACATCTTGGTCAATCAAAGCTTCGTAGTAGTTAGCTGCCTTACCGTATTCACCCATTTCAAAGTACAATTCGGCTAGTGCAAACTGCATCACTGGTTCATCAGGATAAAGGCGTAGCGCCGTTAATAGTTTCTGTTCGCTGACTTCTGGCAAGCCCATCGTCTGGTACACGTCAGCGGCCGTTAATAGGCTTTCTGCGTACGCATTAGATTCCGGCGTAATATCCGTCAATAAATTGAGTGCGTCGTCGTATTGGCCGTTGCTGACCGCAATATCGGCCAACGTCGTCCGAATTTGATCTTCATCTGGGAATTGCGCTAATAATTGTTGATAGATTGTCGACGCTTGTTCCAAAAAACCCATTGCGTAGAGTTCTTCGGCCAAACTGTACAACGTTTCTGGATCGTCTTCTTTTAAAGCCTTTTGGAAAAGCTCATCGGCTTGTTTTAAATCATTATCTTCTAATGCTGATAGCATTTGTTCTGAATTCGTCATTTAACCACCCTTTTTCGATTTATCTATTCTACCATAAAATGACTTTTAGCCAATCAAAAAGGGCTGGGAAAATCCCAGCCCTCTCATGAATTCTTATTTAACAGAATCCTTTAAAGCTTTACCTGGCTTGAATGCAGGTACTTTGCTTGCAGGAATCTTGATTTCTGCACCAGTTTGTGGGTTACGGCCCTTACGAGCTGCACGTTCACGTACTTCGAATGTACCAAAGCCGATTAGTTGAACTTTGTCACCTTGTTTCAAAGTGTCTTGGATTGAACCAAATACTGCGTCTACTGCAGCAGTTGCATCTTTCTTAGTTAAACCAGTCTTTGATGCAACGTTTTCGATCAATTGTGCTTTGTTTGCCATGTTTTTCACCTCCTGCTCATCACAGATAATCAGTAATAAATACCGAAATCATTTTTGAGTGGTCAAAAATGACGAAACAATGAGTTGATCACCATTTCATTTTTAAATTTATCACACAAACCTAGTGATAGCAAGGATTTTCGCTAAAAAAAGGGCTTTCTTTCCAATTTAGTTAATCATATTAGCTTATCAACTTCGAAATTTGTTTATTTCCGTTGACGAGGGATCAAATGAATTGGTGTACCGGTAAAGTCAAACGTTTTGCGTAGTTGATTCTTCAAGAAACGTTGGTATGAGAAATGTAATAGATTAATGTCATTAACGAAGACGACAAATGTCGGTGGTTGAACCGCCACTTGTGTCATGTAATAAATTCTCAAACGTTTCCCGTTAATCGCTGGCGTTGGTGTGACCGTTGTGGCTTCCATCAAGACGTCATTTAATAAGGCTGATTGAATTCGTCTGTTTTGGTTTTCACTGACTAATTCGATCATTGCTGGTAAGTTTTGAAGACGAACACCCGTCTTAGCTGAAACAAAGATGATTGGTGCGTAGTCTAAGTATTGGAATTGATTCCGAATATGGTCTTCGAATTCCTTCATCGTATGATTATCTTTTTCAAGCGTATCCCACTTATTAACGACGATGATAATCCCACGACCGGCTTCATGTGCGTAGCCAGCAACTTTCTTATCTTGTTCCCGAATACCTTCTTCAGCATTCAAGACGACTAATACGACGTCTGAACGGTCAATCGCACGTAAAGCACGCATAACAGCGTACTTTTCAGTATTTTCGTAGACCTTACCACGTTTACGAATCCCGGCAGTATCAATCATTGTAAATTCTTGATTATTTTCCGCCATGAACTTCGTATCGATAGCATCACGAGTTGTCCCTTCAATTTGAGAAACAATCACACGATCTTCTTTTAACATCGCATTCACTAATGATGATTTACCAACATTAGGCCGACCGATTAAACTAAATTTAATACTATCGTCGTCTTCTTCTTCAAGATCCGTTGGGAATTTAGCAACAGCGGCATCTAATAAATCCCCGACCCCTTGGCCATGCGCACCAGAAACGGGAATTGGATCGCCAAAGCCTAAGCTGTAGAAATCAAAGATATCTTGACGTTGTTCTGGATTATCGGCTTTATTAACCCCTAATAGGATTGGCTTGTCAGCGCGATAAAGAATTTGTGCAACGCGTTCATCAGCATCTGTCACACCTTCTCTGGCACTCACTAAGAAGATAATCACGTCTGCTTCATCAATTGCGATTTCTGCTTGTTGTTTAATTTGTTCCATAAATGGTGCATCACTAATTTCAATCCCACCGGTATCGATTAGACTGAATTCATGACCTAACCATTCACTTGCTGTATAAATCCGGTCACGTGTAACACCTGGCGTATCTTCAACGATTGAGATCCGTTCGCCCGCGATCCGGTTAAAAATTGTTGATTTACCGACGTTCGGCCGGCCAACAATTGCGATAACTGGTTTTGACATTGTATTCATTCCCTTCATTGTTCAGTTTACCTTGTCCATCAATTGACGACAAGCACGTTATTGCGAAAAAAGTCCGCAAAATAACACAAGGACAAAAAGTGCTTTAAGCAAAGCGACCCCTTGTCCCGCGATTAGTCTATTTAGCGACTATCAGGAAAGGGTCTGGGACAAAAACCTAGTTTCGTCCCAGACCCTACCTTAAGCCTATTAAGCATTCAATACGATTTTACAAACTATTTTTCGTCTAATGCTTTACCAAGCATATCACCGATACTAAAGCCAGTTTCTTCTTCTGGCATTTCGTAATCTGATGGTGCAACGTCTTCTTGTTCAGAATCCTTAGCACCTGCTGGTTTTTCTTGTAAAGCTTTGATTGATAAACCTAAACGTTGTTGTTCAGGATCAACTGACAAGACTTTCACTTGAACAGTTTGTCCTTCTTCTAAAACATCGTTTGGTGTTGCAATATGTTGATGTGAGATTTGTGAAATGTGCACAAGACCTTCAACACCAGGGAAGACTTCAACAAACGCACCAAAAGTAGTTAAACGTTTAACAGTCCCTTCCAATGTACTGCCGACAGGTGCTTTTTCAGCGATGTCATCCCAAGGACCAGGTTGTGTATCTTTAATTGATAATGAAATCCGGCCTTTTTCTTGGTCTAAGCTAAGAATCTTAACTTTCACGTTTTGACCAACTTCTAATACATCAGAAGGTTGGTTAATGTGATCGTATGAGATTTCTGAAACGTGAACTAAACCATCAACGCCGCCTAAGTCAACAAAGGCACCGAAGTTAGTTAAACGTGCAACTTCGCCTTCAACAATATCACCAGGCAATAGTTTTTCAAAAACGGCTTTAAGTTGTGCTTGACGTTCTTGTTCTACTAATGCTTTACGTGATAAGATTAAGCGGTTTTCGCTTGGTTCAATTTCAATGATTTGTAATTCTAATTCTTGACCCTTAAAGCTATTAAGATCACGAACGAAACGATCTGAAAGCATAGAAGCAGGTACAAAGCCACGTACGCCAGCATCAACAACTAAGCCACCTTTGACAACGTTTAAAACTGTTGCTTTAATTGTTTCTTTATTTTCAAATTTTTGTTCGATTTCTGCCCAAACTTTACGGGCTTCTAAACGGCGCTTAGATAATAAGTAGCTACCATTTTCCTTGTCGTTACCGATTGTCGCAATAACAACTAAATCAAATTGATCACCAACTTTGACAGCGTCCGTTAATGTTTCAATTGGTTGACTTGATAATTCCTTTTGAGGAACAACGCCTTCAACGCCAGTTCCTTCAATACCAACAATGACTTGTCGGTCTTCAATTACTAAAACTTCACCCTTAACAACGTCCCCAATTTTGACTTCATGGACACTATCTAAAGCAGCTGCCATTGTTTCACTGCTTTGGGTGTCATTCAAATTAGCATCATTCATAGCTAAAATCCTCCTTAACGACTATCTATACATCCTTTATTTTAGTTGATATGGCAATGGATTACCAGTTTTTTTATCTGATTAACCCATAAAATTACATATTTTGTTTCGCAATCGTTAAAATTTCAGCAACAACTTCATCAATTAAGAGCTTTGTCGTGTCAATTTCGATTGCATCGTCAGCTTTTCTAAGCGGTGAAACTGCCCGTGTACTGTCTTTTTGATCACGTAATTCGATTTCTGCTTGTAACGTTGCTAATGGGGTCATAATCCCTTTAGCTGTATTTTCAGCATAACGCCGTTTAGCACGTTCTTTCGCACTAGCCACCATAAAAATCTTAACTTTTGCATCTGGTAAAACAGTCGTGCCAATATCGCGACCATCCATGACAACTTGTCCTTGTTCAGCAATTTGGCGTTGACGATCAACCATTTCTGTTCGAACTGCTGGTAATGCTGAAACTTGTGAGACATTATTCGTAATTTCTGGTGTCCGAATCGCTAAAGTAATGTCTAAACCATTTAAGAAGACTTTTTGACCAGCTTCATCTGGTTGGAACTGAATATCAGCTTTAGTTAATTCAGCCATCAAACCGGCTTCATCACCATAATCGAGGCCTAGTTGTTGTGCCAAGACGGTTGCTGAACGGTACATTGCACCCGTATCAACATAAACGAACCCTAATTTAGTGGCAACAATCTTCGCCACGGTACTCTTACCAGACGATGCTGGTCCATCAATTGCAATTTGCATGTAAATCCTCCTAAAAAAATCATTAAAAAAGGCTGGGAGAATCCCCAGGCCTTCTGTCTAGCATTATTATTTAACCTTGAGTGCGGTTCCTGGTGCAACACTTGAATTAGCTGTTAATCCTGGATTCAATGCTAATAATTCACTCAATGACATGCCGTTGTTGGCAGCAGCACGGTAAAGGCCTTCACCTTGTTTAAGGGTATAAGTACCACCCGCTGTTTCAGATGAAGATGAGCTACTTGACGCTTCAGCTTGACTTGAACTAGCAGCAGATTCTGAAGCAGCTTGTTGACTAGCACTATCAGCGGCAGCTTGTTGTTCACTAGCTGCTTGTTCACTAGCTGCTTGTGCTTTAGCACTTTCGCTAGCAGACTTAGCACTAGCTGCCTCACTATCAGCCTTCGCCTTACTTTCACTGGCTGCTTTACTTTCAGCTGCTTCTTGGCTTTCACTGGCTTCTTTAGCCTTTTTAGCAGTTGATTTACTCTTACTCTTCTCGCTATCAGCGGTTTTGACGACAATCTTAGAATCTTCTAAACCGGGGCGGTTCGCACGACTAGAATGAACGGTGTAAGCGATAATTGGAAATGCGATCATTAAAACTAATAATACAGCTAGAATAATAGCAAAATATGTATTTCCTTTTTCCTTACTCTTGGCAGCAACGCGGGATAAATTTCCTTTGTCATCCCGATCATCGTCGAACTGGCTTTCCCAGGGTTTTTCTTCCGTCGGATTATCTTGTTTTTTCTTATCATCTTTGAGCATTGACGGCCCTCCCTATTGGTATTCTTTGATATTGTACCACAGACTTTTCTAAAAAACTTTAAATTTATCTAAAATAATTGGTCCAAGATTCCCGTCCAACCAGTCAGAACAACGGTTTCAGCGGTTTTATAATTAATAGCCTGTTCTAAGTCTAATTGTGCTAAAAAGTCGGTCGAATCCTGTTCCCCGCAACACGTTTCGCTGTGTTCAATCGTCTTTGGTGCCTGGTCAAAATAGTTCACAATAAATTGACGCCGGCAGCCCTTGAGCGTCAAATAATCCAACATTGTTTGTAATGAAAATTGTTTTTCAGTTTGGCGATTATCCAATAAGGCAGTCACCTCTTCTTCGGTCATCCCCAGTTGTTGGTAACGACGCAACAGTTCAAATTCACTGCCTTGACTTTGTTTAAATAATTGCGGTTCCTGATAATAGCGCCGAATGAGTCCGGGTTCCGGAATCCCAAATGATACGAGTGATTGTTGTAAATATAAATCTTGCGGGGTTGTTAGGACTAAAGCATACGCTGCTTGCCCATCTCGACCTGCTCGTCCAATTTCTTGTAGATAACTTTCGATATTTTGTGGCAAGTGATAATGAATCACAAAGCGAATATCCGCTTTGTTAATCCCCATCCCAAAAGCATTGGTGGTACAAATTAAATCGAGTTGTCCTTGCATAAATTGTTGTTGAATTAAATACCGCTCCTGGGTTGATAACGCTGCGTGGTAATAAGCAATTTTTAGATCAGTCTCCTGTTGTAAAAAGGTTGCAATCGCCATTGTCTTTTGCCGACTTGAAAAATAAACAATCCCGGGACCCTGGCTTTTTTTCACTAAGTTGGCTAAAAATTGGTTCTTCGCTTGTTCATCAGGTTGTTGGCTCACGCCCAAATAGATATTGGGGCGATCAACAGAGGTCATGATTTGGGCCGCGTTTTTTAACGCCAACTTATTCAAAATATCTTGGCGTACACGATCATTGGCAGTCGCCGTCAAAGCCAGTGTTGCAGTTGGCTGTAATTGGGCCTTAATGGCTGCTAAAACTAAATAGTCCGGTCTAAAGTCAATTCCCCACTGTGAAATACAATGGGCCTCATCAACCACAAACAAATCGATTTGACAACGTTGAAGCGCCTGAATCACTTCTGGTTGACTGATAGTCTCCGGTGCCATAAAAATAAAGCGGTAATCCGCTAAATGCGTCAGTAACTGGTATTTTTGCTGAGGCACTAAATTAGAATTAATGGCGACAGCTCGTTTTTCCCCTTGATAATTCAATTGGGCGACCTGATCTTGCATTAATGCGATTAGTGGCGAGACAATCACAGTCGTATGCCCCAAGATATAGGCCGGTAATTGATAACACAGCGATTTCCCGGTCCCAGTTGGTAAAACGGCTAATGTCTCCTGCCCAGCAAGTACCGACTTAATAACCGCTAACTGGCCCGGTTTAAAGGTTGAATAGCCAAAGTGCTGCGCTAACTGGTCATAAATGAGTTGTTCAGAAGTCATGCGGCCACCACCTTCGTTTTAATTTGATATAACCGATAACTGAAAAAATCCAGTGTCGGTAATTGCTCGTGAGCAACGTTAAACGTTAAATCCGGCATCTCAGTCATCAAAGCCGCCAAAGCGGTCTCTAAATCTGAACTAATAAACCGCTCAAACGGGAACTGCGGCTGCAGGATTGCCGTTTCTAAAATGTGTTCCCTAATCGTGCCTAACTTAACCCGGCGTTTTTGGCTAATCATTTCAATGGACTGTCCTTGTTGCAGCAGTGTCCAGGTTTGTGCCGTGCTTAAACTCAAGGTTGAATCCAGTGGTGACAATAAACACGCTAATAACGGATAGTCGGTTGTGTGCTGGCTGAGGATGGCAAAAAAATGGGCTTGCGCATCTAACAGCCGAATCGTTACGGTCAGTGGTTCTAAGGTTAGTTTTTGCGCCAATTGCTGTTGACTCTGCCCAATTATTTGATGGCCAACTAGGCGATTCGCTAATAAATCAGCCTGAACAGGTGTTAACTGCGTTAAGATCTGTTGTAATTCTTGTTTAAACTGAGTGACCATCTCTGAATCTTGTTTATGCTGTTTAAACCAACTGACAACTTGCACACGATCACGCATGCTAGTTTCAATTGGAAAATAGTGTGTGTTATGGTGACTATATTCCGACATAATTTGAATCGCCAAAAACAAGCGGCTTTGAAACTGCTGTAAATGACCCATTTCTGGGCCATAATAATGCGTTGGCCACTCCAAAGTCGTCATCAATGTAGCCTTTTGAGCCGCACCAGTCGGTGTCAACCAAGCTTGCCGATCTTCAACCATTAACCAACCTTTTTCTTGTAGTTGTGTTAATTCAGCTTGAAATTGGGCTAATTCTAGATTAGGATAAATCTGAAGCCACTTTAATAAACCATACGCTAAACCAGCATACAGGTTGGATGTGGTACGCTTACCGACCAATGTATAATAAATGGCTTGGTAGCGGCGGGGTGCCGTCGCAAATAAACAGAGTAAATAGTCTGTTAACATCTTAATAATTCCTCTAATCTAGAAAGTGTGAAAATAATGCTCTATAGTAAAGTTATCCCAGAACGCTGTATTGCGTGCGGGTTATGCCAGTTAAAGGCGCCTGAACTCTTCGACTACGATCACGAAGGGGTTGCTTTTTTTAAACCGGACAATAATGCCGGCCAAACTCCCATCGAAAATCCGCATGATCTAATCGCTTTTAAAGCCGCTTATACCGCTTGTCCGACCCGCGCAATCGTCCGTCAAGAGGAGCCATTTTCATCGTAGCATATTCAGACAAATAATACACGTTTTGTCGCTAAACTAATAAAAGCCTACCGCTATTTTGCGGTAGGCTTTTATATTTAGATTGCTGTTTTCATATGTTGTTTTAACCATGGTAGAATTCTGAGATATAAAACTGCAAAGACGACTGTGACCAACGCACCCTTAATCAAATTAAAAGGTACTAGTCCGATAAAGACGTATTTAGTCATCGACATTCCCAAATTAAAGTTCAATAGTTTAATATACATCGGTAAGATGAATAACCAGTTGGCTAAGCACATCACGATTGTCATACTGATCGAACTGACTGTTCCGGCAATCACTTGCCCCCACAGCACACTCTTTTGGCGGTTAAAGAGATAATAAAATGGCAATAGATAAAAAATAGATGCCATCACACCGGCAAAATCGCCAACTAAACTAGGTAAGCTAGCACCAGTCATGATGAAATGGAGTAACGAACGAATTACCGCGACTCCGATTCCGCCGATTGGTCCGTAGATAAAGGTTCCCAACAAGACAATCACATCACTGAAATCTATCTTCAGAAATGGAAAAGCCAAAATAATGGGAAACTCGAAAAACATGACAATAAATGAGATTGCCCCTAACATGGCGACCCCGACCATTGTCCGTACTTTTGAAACACGCATTGCAAACACCCTCCGTATGAGGTTGCCTTCGTCAGCGGACCCGCTGAGTCGATTGTACCTAAAAAGGCCTGCTAATCAGGGTGATTAACAGACCTTAGTTGAATACGTTCATACTCAAATAAGCCCTATCTTCTTCCATCTAGACTTTCACTATCGGTACTGGGATCACACCAGTTCAGCCACCACAAGAATCAACATTGCAGCAGGTCGCGGACTTTTACCGCCGGTCGGGAATTACACCCTGCCCCTGAAGACGAACCATAATATTTTATTACGCAATAAGCATAGCAAACCAATGTGCGAAAAGCAACTAATTAGTCATGTCGTGACAATTTTGGTCTGTTTTTATGCTTTGGTTTTTCATTTAATTCAGCGATCTTTTTGAATTCTGCAACTTCGATTGGTTTCAAAGCACGGTATTCGCCAGAAACTAAACCATCTAACGTTAAGAAGCCGTATGTTTCCCGTTTTAACTTAGAAACGGGTAAGCCAACAGCAGCTAACATATTCTTAACTTGATGATTCATCCCTTCATGAATCGTAATACTTAAAATAGCCGTATTCTTGCGACGATCCGTTGAAATGATTTTCACTTTAGCAGGGGCCGTCTTACGTTTTTCAAGCATAATCCCCTTCCGTAATTGACGGAGCATTTCTGCAGTTGGTAAACCTGATACTTTCGCAACATAGGTCTTATCAACCTTGTATTTTGGATGCATCATCATGTTGGCGAAGTCACCGTCATTGGTTAATAGTAATAAACCTGATGTATCGTAATCAAGACGTCCAATTGGGTAAACGCGTTCTTGAATATCTTCAAGGTATTCTGTGACCACGCGGCGCTTTTTATCATCCGTGACAGCTGAAATCACTTGGCGCGGTTTATAAAGGGCATAATAAACCTTTTTTTCACGCGTTAATGGCACACCATCCACTTCGATATGCGCAGAAGTACTATCAACCTTAATCCCCATTTCCTTAACCACTTTACCGTTTAAAGTAACGTGACCAGTCGCAATTAGCGTTTCAGCCTTCCGTCGTGAGGCAACCCCCGCATTTGCGATGACTTTTTGTAGTCGTTCCATAGTTATTGTTCTCCTTTAGGGGCCGTCTCTAGTCCCGTTTCATTTAATGTCTGTTCAAACTGACGATAGTATAAATCCGCAGAATCATTATCCGATTCTGCCGTATCGTCCGTTAATGTCATTTGTTCTAGTTCTGGTAATTCTTTTAACGAGCCTAAGCCAAAGTAATCTAAGAAATAATCGCTCGTCCCATATAAAATCGGCCGACCAGGTGCATCTTTACGCCCTTTTTCAACGATTAATTGTCTGGCAAGTAGCGTTTGAATTGCCCCACTACTTTGCACACCGCGCACTTCATCAATTTCAATTCGAGTGAGTGGTTGCCGATAAACGATGATCGCCAATACTTCAAGTGCTGCTTGGCTAATACTCGTCGAAACGGGACCATCAAAATAGGCCTTCAATAAACCCGCGTAGGCCTTCTTAGTCACTAATTTATAACAATCAGCCGCTTGAATCAGGTTAAGACCAGATTGTTCATCTTCCTGATAACGTTTTGCTAATTTCGTTAGTAACTGTCGTACTGCAGCCTCGTCTAACATAATGAGTCGCGCGATATGTTGCAACGTAATGCCTTCATCGCCGGCAACATAGAGTAAACTTTCAATTTCAGCGAGATGGTTCATCTGCAATACCTTCTTTCAATGTCACTAATATCTGTTCATCATAACCTGCTTGGTCACAATTAATCAGCCGTTCTTTCATCAATTCTAAGACGGCCAAAAAGGTCGTTACGATTTCTTCACGATCAAAACGGTTGATAACCAACTGTTCAAAAGTCGTTGTTGCTCGTG
Source organism: Latilactobacillus sp. (assembly GCF_033176295.1). Lineage (NCBI taxonomy): Bacteria > Bacillati > Bacillota > Bacilli > Lactobacillales > Lactobacillaceae > Latilactobacillus > Latilactobacillus sp. Next base: position 166,230 of record NZ_JAMQEX010000001.1, on the reverse strand, counting down.
TTTTTAAGCAATCGATAATCCAATCCATCTTTTCAGCAATCGTAATTTCATCATTTTGAACCGTCTTAAAATCGGTCTGTTGAACAGTTGCTTCAACCAACATTTTAGACACAGCAGCAGCTAGATCACGCGGCTTAATTACACCACGCGCCAGTGGGACCACTTTTTCAGCAGGATTAGCACTTGCCGGTTTCGCAAATAATAATTGTCTTTCTGATTCTCGTTCTTGTAAGACCGTCGCAATTTTTTGAAAAGCTTGGTATGCCAATAATTGGTCCACCAATTCCTGACGAGGATCAACATAGTCTTCCTCTAAGGTTTCAGCCATTGCCGGTGGTGCTGGTAAGAGCAACTTACTCTTGATTTTCATCAAGGTCGCCGCCATTACTAAATAATCACCCGCAATATCTAACTTCAATTCTTGCATCTGGTGCAAGTAGTCTAGATATTGCGTGGTGATTTCAGCAATTGGAATATCATAAATATCAATTTTAGTCTGATTAATCAAATGTAATAATAGATCTAATGGTCCTTCAAAATCCGTCAAAATTAACGTTAATTGTTCAGTCATGCGTTACATTAATCCATTTCTTTAGTCTGCTGTTGCTCCCATTTAGCAATTAAAGGCGCTGTATCCAATGATCCCATGACACGGTTATCAGGATAAAGTGCTGCCAGTTCATTCAAGATCCGGAATAGATTAGTATCAGTTCTTTCAGCGGGACTTAGTGACATATGACGCACCAAAATAAAATCAGTGCCAATCTCGACCCCTACGACGCCGGCGAAGTCGCCCTCATCATTTTGCCAAAGGTATAAGACGTGTTGATCGTCTTGATTGTAAAAAGCAAGTTCTGACTGTACATGACTTACTTCTTTTAAATCTGGAATAAACGATAAAAAGCCCATCGCAATTTTTTCATAATCATTCTTGTACTTAAATAACATGTTGACCTCCAATGATCAAACAAAGTTCTGTTAGCAATACTCTACCATAAATTAGAAAACACGACAAATCAACCTAATCACGCGGATGACTTCTCTGATAAACTTCCGTGAGATGTTTCTTACTGATATGCGTATAAATTTGGGTGGTTGAAATATCAGAATGGCCCAATAACTCCTGCACAATTCGCAAGTCAGCACCATTTTCAAGCAAAACAGTCGCAAAAGAATGCCGCAATGTATGTGGTGTCACATCTTTATCAATTCCTGCGGCCTGGACAATGGCTTTTAAATTCTTCCAAATGCCTTGTCTTGTTAACCCGTTTCCGTGAAAATTGACGAACAAATAAGGTGAATCCTTGCCCTTGGTTAACCGATTGCGGCTACGTTCTAGATATTGATTAATCCAGTCCACCGCAACATCGCCGATCGGAATAATCCGCTCCTTATCTCCCTTACCTAGGGTCTGAATTAACCCCAGAGATAAATGCAAATCCGTCAATTTCAGATGAACCAGTTCACTAACCCGCAAACCAGTCGCATACAAGACTTCAAGGATTGCCCGGTCACGAAGGCCTAATGGTGTACTCGTGTCCGGTGTCTTTAACAAACGTTCAATCTCTTCTGATGATAAAACAGCCGGCAGATGCCGGCCTTGCTTCGGGGAATCAATCTGCAGCATCGGGTCTTTTTGAATACGTCCCTCACGCGCTAAATATTGATAGAATTTACGCAATGTCGAAATACTACGCGTGATACTGCTTTGCGCCTTTTGGGCCGTCGTTTGGGCCTGTAAGAAACCCAAAACAATAAATCGGTCTTCCGTAAAAGACGTCAATTTTTGTGACACTAAAAACTGCTGATACTGTTTCAAATCTTGCCGGTAACTCTGACGCGTATTTTCAGAAAGGCCGCGTTCAATCTTCAGATAATGTAAATAATCTTGAATTAGATCATCCAAACAAACCCCTCCTACAATTGGCTAATATCCACTTGCTTACTTGGATCTAGCTGATTGGCCGGTAACCCATTAGCCGAATTGGCAGCTTGACAGTTGGCACAAATCCCCTGAAGGGTTAAGCGGTGATCTAAGACAGCAAATGAGAACCGCTCAGCAACCGTCTGTTCGACGCTTACCAATAAGTCTTCATGAATTTCTTCGATGGCCCCACATTGTAAGCATAACAAATGATGGTGGAAATGCTGACTGGCATTTTCTTCGCATAAATCATAATGCGTCACGCCATCTTCCACAAAGCTAATCTTATTCAGAACGTGTAACTCAGTTAACATCTCTAGTGTTCGGTAAACCGTCGCTAAGCCAATCTCTGGCACTTCGGCTTTAGTCTTGATAAAGATTTGCTCGGCACTTAAATGCGCCTGTGAGCATTCTAAAATGACCGCAACGGTTGCTTCTCGTTGGGCAGTCAATTTATAACCCGCTTCTTGCAATTGTTTTCTGATTTGTTCTAACTGCTCAGCCTTACTCATCAATAGAGACTTCCTTTTTTTAATAAATCACGGCATTACTGTCATTAATTTAAATTAATCTTGGTCTTGATCGTTATCAACAATTGGTTCGATATCTTTTTGGCCCTTAGCCGTTAAAATTGTTTCGCCTTCTTCTTGCACGATGAAACCATTCTTCATTAACCGGCCTAAAGCACGCTTGAAACTGCCCTTACTAATCCCAAAATAACTCTTAATTAATTCTGGATTACTACGGTCAGTATATGGCATTGCGTAGCCTGGTTGCCGTTTTAAGACGGCCATAATCATTTCGGCATCATCACCGATTTCTTCATAGGCTCTAGGTTTTAAACTAACATTTAAACTACCTTCTGGACGCACACCGATGACCCGGCCTTTAACCCGTTGGCCAAGACGTGGTTCTGCTTCACGTTCTGAGGGGTGAATAAAGCCAATGTAGAAATCATCTGTTAATAAGAAAGTCCCTGCCATCTTCAAACGATAAACGGTCCCTTCAATATCTTGGTTCTTCATTTCTTGTTTAGCACCCTTAGAAATAGCTCTAAAGATATTTTCGTCGGCTAATTGGCCCCACATCCGACCTTTTTGATCAACTTCGATTGCAATCATCAAGCGATCGCCAACCTTAGGCCATAATTTCATGATAGTTGGTAACACATCAAGCGAAACCACAATATCCTTATCAGGTAAGCCGATATTAACAAAAACACCGAGATCACGACGTGTTTCAACGACTTCACCAAAAGCAAAGTGACCGACACGTGATTTAGGAATAACCGTTGATAAAACTAATTCCCGGCTTGAATTTTCATATGCAAAACCGGTAACTGTTGCCCCGATTGCTAATTCTTCTTCTAAATGGTCTTTCTTTAATTCAAACGTTACGCCGTCTTTTTGGGCGAAGTACGCTTCTTCATTTTCATCTGTTACAAGTGCTGTAATCACTTGTCCGATTAATTCGTTCATAGTTAACCTCTTTATTCTTCTTAATGGATTGGTACTAAATTGAAAATTGTTAAAATGGTGTAGGTGATACCGGCGGCAATCACTGGTCCAGCCGCGATTCCCTTAAGGAAAACGACGCCCATAATTGTGCCAAATACAAGCGCCACTGTCATTTCGGGACTAGCGGCTAACAAGCCAACACCCTTTGCAGACAAAACAGCGACTAACACGCCACACCCAACGGCAATAAAACCTGCCGGTGTCTTAAAAGCACTGATTAATTCTTTAAAACCGATTTGACCAGTCGCAATTGGTACTAAGATGGCCACAGAAATGACCGTCACGCCCCAATTAATCCCTTTAGCCTGGATAACCGGCAATACTTTTTCAGAAATTGGTAATGCCTTTAAGACTAAAACAACTGCGGTGGCAATGATTAAAGATTGATTTTTTGCTAATAAGGCAACGATTAAAATCGCTGCTAAAAATAACCAACTTTCCATGTGAACCTCCAATAAAGTCTCCCTATCATTGTACCGATAATTAGGCGACTTGTCAGTATTTTCATAAAAGTAATTTCAGAAAACAAAATTTTCAAATCAAAAAGCGACTTGCGCACAAAAAAACACCCTCAAATTTTGAGGGTGTTTTCTTTCTTAATCAGCGTATGATTAAAGAGCGTTTGTTGCACCGCGGTAAACAATACCACGACGTGAATCAACAGTAACAACTTCGCCATCTTTGATAGCTTCTGTTGCGTCTTTAGCACCAACAACAACTGGGATACCCATAGCGATACCAACAACAGCAGCGTGTGATGTTAAACCACCGTTTTCAACAACGATAGCACTTGATTTTTCGATTGCTGGTAAGTAATCTTTGTCAGTTGCTTTAACAACTAAGATACCACCATCAACAGCTTTTTCAGCTGCTTCTTTAGCATTTGAAGCAACAACAGCCTTGCCAACGATTGTTTCATCGCCAACACCTTGGCCTTGTGTTAATTTTGAACCAATTAATTGGATCTTCATAACGTTTGTTGTGCCACGTTCGCCAACAGGAACACCAGCAGTGATCAAGATTAGGTCGCCTTCTTTAGCAAAACCATGTTCTTGAGCTGTTTGTGTAGCCAAGTTGAACATATCATCTGTATTAGCAGGTTTCTTAGCCATAACTGGGTATACACCATAGTTAACTGTTAAACCACGACGTGTACGTTCGTCAAATGTAACAGCCAAGATATCAGCTTGTGGACGGTATTTAGAAATCATACGTGCTGTAGAACCTGATTCTGTAGCAGCAACGATTGTCTTGATACCTAAGTTACGTGCAGTATGTGCAACAGCTTGGCCAATTGATTCTGTCAAGTTAGTCTTGCTGTATGCTTTCAATGCATATGCATCGCGATCTGTTAATGATTTTTCTGTTCTTTCATCAATGCGGGCCATTGTTGCAACAGCTTCTACTGGGTAGTCACCGTTAGCACTTTCACCTGAAAGCATTGTTGCGTCAGTACCATCAATAACAGCGTTAGCAACGTCATTAACTTCAGCACGTGTAGGACGTGGGTTTTCTTGCATTGAGTCCAACATTTGTGTAGCTGTGATAACTGGTTTGCCAATAGCATTACATTTCTTGATCAAGTTCTTTTGTACGAAAGGAACGTTTTCAAATGGAATTTCAACACCCATGTCACCACGAGCAATCATTAAACCGTCTGAAACTTTCATGATATCGTCAATGTTGTCGATACCTTCTTGTGATTCAATCTTAGGGAAGATTTGAACATGTTCCATGTGTTTTTCTTCTAATAATTCACGGATATCTAAAACATCTTGAGGTTTACGAACAAAACTTGCAGCGATAAAGTTGATATCGTTGTCTAAACCAAAACGGATGTCACTAGCATCTTTTTCTGTGATACCAGGTAAGTTGATTGAAACACCAGGTGCGTTAACACCTTTACGTGAGCCAACCATACCATCGTTTTGAACTTCAGTAACAAGTTCTTTGTTTGCTTCGTCTTTTTCAATAATCTTAAGATCCACTAAACCATCATCGATTAAAACGTGGCCACCAACGTGAGTATCGTCGTATAGACCTGGGTAAGTAACGGCAATTTTTTCAGGTGTTCCTTCAAGAGTATCGTCCATTGAAATACGTACCACTTCACCAGTGTGTAATTCAAATTTCTTACCTTGTTGAACAGTTGTCCGGATTTCAGCACCTTTAGTATCTAACATGATACCAACAGTTTTGCCCGTAGCTTTTTCAGCTTCGCGAACCATATTCATACGGCTTAAATGTTCTTCATGATCACCATGAGAGAAGTTAAAGCGGAATACGTTAGCACCTGCTTCAATTAATTTTGTGATGATTTCAACACTGTTACTTGCGGGTCCAAGTGTACTTACGATTTTGGTTTTCTTCATAAGTGGAATCTCTCCTTTTATGTCTGTTTTTTTAAAAGACTTTACAGTCATTTTAACGAATTTTGGGTAGAACTATAAAATACTAGTAAGCTAAATCTTCATTTAAATCATAAAGATCTAACATTGCGTGATGCTTGTGATTGAATAAGTCTAACATATCATGTGCGATAATTTCATTCTTTTCAATCCCAAGTGCAACCCCGCCTTTGCCTTCAAGCAATAATTCAACTGCTTTTGAGCCTAAGCGGCTAGCTAATACACGATCACTAGCTGTTGGTGAACCACCACGAACAACGTGTCCCAAAACAGTTGAACGTAAGTGGAAATCGCCGTATTCAGAAAGTTTTTCTGAGAATTCATCGGCATGCATAACGCCTTCAGCCAAAACAATAATAGCATGTTTTTGGCCATGTTCGCGTGAAGCACGTAGCTTTTCAGCAACGGCCTTAACGTCGAAATCACGTTCTGGAATAATAATGTCTTGTGCGCCACCGGCTACACCAGCCCATAAAGCGATGTCGCCAGCGCCACGGCCCATTACTTCCACAACGAAAGTTCTTTCATGACTTGCAGCCGTATCGCGGATACGGTCAATTGATTCAAGAACTGTGTTAACAGCTGTATCAAAGCCAATTGTTTGATCTGTAAATGGAATATCGTTATCAATTGTTCCTGGAAGACCAATTGCGTTATAACCATGTTCAGTCAAACGAAGAGCACCGTGATAAGAACCGTCACCACCGATAACAACTAAAGCTTCGATACCGAACTTGTTGAGTTGTTCAATACCCTTCAATTGTCCTTCGACTTGTGCAAATTCTGGATAACGTGCTGAGTATAAGAATGTACCACCACGTTGAATCTTGTCTCCAACCGTAATTGGATCCATCTTGAAGATATCACCAGCAACTAAGCCAGCGTAACCATAATTGATACCATAGACTTCAAGGCCTTCATGCATTGCTTTTCTTGCAACGGCACGGACGGCAGCGTTCATACCAGGTGCATCCCCACCACTTGTCAAAATACCTATGCGTTTCATCTTTTCACCCCAGGCAAATATTTTACTTAAAAAACCGATTTGGTCTTTCAAAGTCACTAATATATTATCACTTTTCTGAAAAGAAGTCTTGTCTTTTCAGAAGTTTTTAACAAACTTATTTTCAAAACTAAACTAACTAAAGCCCTTTAAAATAACGTTTGTAGGCCCCAGTAAGGTTGTAAGCGCCGTCGTTAATTTTTCATCGTTCGCAATCCAATAGCGTTCGTTCAAAAGAATTGACTTCTTCGTTGCTGAATTATAGAGAATTACCGGGATTGGCCCTCGACTTTTTTCGAGTAGTTGGTACATTTTTTGTTGCTGTTCACGCGTTAAATCCGCAGATAGTCGTAAATAAAGCGTGGCCTTAGGCAACCCTTTTTGCGCTTGTTCCGCTAACATAATCTGATTACCGATAAGTTGCAACTCTTGGCGTTGTTCCGTCTTTCCTATGACTAAAATCACTTGTTCTTTGGTCAGCCAATCTGCTACTTGCCGATAAACCGATGCAAACAGCGTAACACTAATCTCGCCGGTGGCATCTTGTCCCGTCACAAAAGCCATTTGCTCGCCTTTTTTCGTTCGAATCACCTTAATTCGGCGGACAAATAAGACTAGTCGGACATTTTGATTGGGTGCTAAGTCACTAACTTCCGGCACGTGATAGTACCGACGGACACGTTCATACTTTTCTACCGGATGCCCTGAAAGATAAGCCCCCAGGTACTCCGCTTCTTTGTCCAAGCGCTCCGTTAACGTCAAATTAGACACCGTTTTTTCTTTGGGTGCTAGAATTTCGAATAACGACATATTATCGCCAGCTAACTTAACACTATCCAATAAATCATCGAGATTCATCAAAAGTGCGTTGCGATTGGGATTAAATTGATCAAAGGCCCCACTGTAAATCAACGCCACTAGCGCCTCTTTTTTGAGATACTTCGCGTCTAGTCGTTGTAGAAACTGTAACACAGATTTGAACGGACCACCCGTTTGGCGCTCATCCAAAATTGCCGCTACAAAATCCCGTCGTAAACCCTTGATACTGTATAACCCAAAAATAATCCCGGCATCTGTCACCTTAAAATAACGCTGACTGAGATTAATATCGGGTGGTAAGACTGATAATTGTCGCTTCTTTGCTTCCGCTAAATACGTTTTAGTTTTTGTTCCTTGATTTAAGACGGCATTTAAAACCGCTGCGAAAAAGGCTTCTGGTTGATGAACTTTTAAATAAGCCAACCAAAAGGCAATTTTACTGTAAGCGACCGCGTGCGACCGGTTAAAACCATAGTTGGCAAACTGTTCGATATAGTCGTAGACCGTTGTCGCGGCTTGCTCGGTATGACCTAAAGCCAGCGCGCCTTCGATAAACTTGGTTCGACTCGCATCAATCACTGCTTTTTTCTTCTTACTCATTGCCCGCCGTAAGATATCGGCTTCCCCTAAGGTAAAACCGCCCATCTTAGAAGCCGCCTGCATGACTTGTTCTTGATACACCAAGATACCATAAGTTGGTTGCAAAATCTCAGCCAACGAATCATCCGGATAGGTCACCGGCACTTTGCCACTTTTACGATCGATGAAGGTATCAATATTTTCCATTGGCCCCGGTCGATACAACGCATCGGTTGCGACAATATCTTCAAAAGAAGTCGGCTTCAAGCGCCGTAAAACATTTTTAATCCCTGTTGATTCGAACTGAAAGATGCCGTTTGTATCGCCTTGTTGAAATAACGCTAGCGTTGCTGGGTCATCTAACGGAATATTTTGCGGATTAAAAGGCTGACCTGTTTGTTGGCTGACTAATTTAACAATATTCGCTAAAATCCCTAAGTTTCTTAGACCCAGGAAGTCAATCTTCAACAATCCTAGTTCTTCAACATTGCCCATTGGTAGTTGGGTTAACTCAATTTCATCGCCACCGCTTTGCAGCGCAACGGTTTCCGTTAATGGCGCTTGGCTCAACACAATTCCCGCCGCATGGGTTGAATAATGGCGTGGTAAGCCCTCAATTCGCTGCGCCGTTTCAAATAGTAAGCGATTTTGTTGAGAATCTGCTACGAGGTTCTTAAAAGCTTGCGACTGATCGTAAGCTTCTTGGAGCGTAATTTTTAAAACGTTTGGAATCGCCTTAGACCAAGCACTCATTTCAAACTGACTGAGGCCAAAGACCCGACCGACGTCCTTTAACGCCATCTTAGCGGCCAAGGTCCCAAACGTAATGATTTGGGCCATGTGATTTTGCCCATATTTTTGATAAACATAATCTAACACTTCATCCCGACGGTTATCCGGGATATCCAAATCAATATCCGGCATATTGGCCCGGTTAGGATTTAAGAACCGTTCAAACAGTAATTGATACCGAATCGGATCAACATCTGTAATCCGTAGCGCATATGCCACTAGCGCACCGGCAGCCGACCCACGCCCTGGACCTGTCATAATATTTTGTTGGTGGGCGTATTGCATCACATCGGCGACAATGAGAAAATAATCGGCAAAACCCATCTCGTTGATGACCTGTAACTCGTAGTCTAATCGTGTCTGGTAAGTTTCTGGAATAGGCTGTGTCTTAAAACGCGCTTGCAAGCCCGCTTGACTCTGTTGCTTTAAATAAGTGGCGGCTGATTGCCCCGCTGGTGTCTCAAATTGGGGGAGCTGGGCCCGTTTGAACGATAAATCCACCTGACATTGAGCCGCAATTTTTTGCGTATTAGCGACGGCTTCTGCCAGTTGTAACGCTTCAAAGGCGGCCGTTGCCTGCTGCACATCTTCTAAAAAGTAGCCACCTGGCGCTTGCGGTGTTTGGAGATTAACCTGCGTACCCGCTTTAATATGTTGCAGGACTTGAACCGCAAATGCATCTTCCGGTTCTAAATACCGCACGTCCCCTAAAGCAACTAGCGGTACTGCCGTTTGCTGGCTTAATTGTCCCAGAGGCACTCGCTGTCGGCTAGCGGCTTGTTTAGCACTAATCCCTAGATAAAGACTATCTGCATCGACAACCGCCTTTAATCGCTCAATATAGGTCTGTGCTGCCGTTGCATCGTTTTGCATTAACAAGCGTACTAACTCGCCATCTTGACTCGGCGTGATAACCACCAACTGCTGTAATAGTGATTGAACCGCCTCAAATGGGACTAATTCTGATTGCGTCATAATTTTCGTTGAAATTTTTAAAATATTTTGATAACCCGTTAAATTTTTGGCCAGTAAAATCAACGGAAACCGTTCGTCAGTCTGTATAAGTCCGCCAACTTCAATTGTGATCCCCAATAGCGGCTTAATATCGGCTGCTTTGGCAGCCTTATAAAAATCAACTAACCCATAGACAACGTTCTTATCCGTTAACGCTAAACTCTGATAGCCACGCGCTTTGGCGGCTGTTACTAAATCCGTAATTTTAGTGGTACTTTCTAAGAGCGTATAGGTACTCTTAACCTGGAGTTGCACAAATGCCAAGAACGCCCCTTCTTTCTGATGACAGATTCTAATAATTCCAGTATAACAAATTATTTCAAATGAATCTCGTTGTAAAACGTGTTACAATATCATAGAATTGCATGAAAGAAAGAAGGTCAATCATGAAATACGTTATGACGCTTTTTTGGACGCTAATCTTCGGATTCGTTGTCGGCTTCATCGGTTCTAAGTTAGTTAAATTGGACTTTAATGTTCAAGCAACGTTGACTGTCTCAGTCATCTTTGGGATTTTACTCAACCTAGTACCCCTTGTTTTACCTAAAGACCCAGCAGCATAAGACAAAAAGGACGACTCAACGAAAATGTTGGGTCGTCCTTTTTTTTGCTTTATTTTGTAATGTAGATGTATAAATGACTTGCAGAAAAGCCGGTATTAAACTTAACGCCATTTGAAGTAATGGTCTTCATTGTCGTTTGGTTGCTCTTCTTATTCTTCTTCGTAAACTTACTAAATTCAGACATGACCTTCTTAGAATCCGCACCTGTTGATTGAGCGAGTAACGCAAAACTCGTTCCGAATTCCTTCAAAGCCGCTTTATCTTTAAGCGCTTTAATTGGTGCGATTAAAGTAAGTCCCATCACATCTTGATCAGCAATTGCCCCTCGGATCACAACGTTATCAGTTTTCACCAATTGATGAACGCCGTCAGCTGGTTTTGCTGGTAATAATTGATCCTTTTTAGCCGTTTTAGCTTGTTGCATAGCTGCTTGAACATCTTTTTGCGTTTGTTGGAGTGCCATTAATTGGGCTGGTGCCAATTGACCGGCTTTGGCTGCTGCCGCTTGTTTTTGTAAGCTTTGCGCTTTGGCTTGGTCTGCCTTTGATAACGCCATGCCAATAACAGCTTGATTATACTTGTCGGCAATCGCTTGGTATTGACCAACAGCGGTGCCTGCTGCCACCGTAACTTTCTTTTCAATCGTCTTTGAGCCCGTTTTAGCCTTTAACGTGACCGTTTGTTGTTTGGTTGTTGTTGGTACTTGAACAACGTATGTGCCTTCTCTAACGCTTGTTTTATGCGTTGCGCCTTGGTCAATTTGATAGCTTAAGTGCGCCTTTTTATTAGTGGTACCTTTGACAACTGCGACCATCCCATTTTGATGGTAATTTGTTTTAGAAGTCGTTAACTTTGCTTGGCCACAGCCCGCTAGTAAACTAACTAATCCCAAACTCACGACTAATCCAACTACTGTTTTTTTCATTTTTCGTCACCTTTTCATAGAAATTATCGTTAATGAGCTTTTAGCGTAACCCTTTTAGAACAACATTTCAAGTCAAAACGACGACGTGTCACAAATATTTCCGCCATCCAAAAAGGCCACCGCAGATCCGGTGACCTTTATTAATCTTTTTATTTTAAGCCTGTTTTCTTTTCGTAACGATTGAACATAATCAATGCGACAACTGTAAAGAAGACTGGACCGGCAATTGACCAGAATGTTTGGCCAAGGTTACCGTCGATTGCAGGTTGAATAATTGTGAAGACGTTGGCGAACCCAACTGTGAACATTACCATCCAAACACAGAATTTGTAGAAGGTTTTACCCTTATAAATCGTGAATGGCTTTTCGATACTGTTATCCTTCTTAAAACCAAAGAAGGCAAAGGCAACGAATAAGTATGGTAATGTCATTGAAACGTTTGTCATGGCTGTTAAAATTTCGAAGAACTTAGCAGCGCTCTTACCACCAAAGGCAACAAAAGCGATAATTACAATTACAATCGCAGCTTGCACGATCATCGCGTTAACTGGCATGTTATGTTTGTTCTTCTTAGCGAATGACTTAGGCCATAATTCAGCTGGTGTGCCTTCGATAATCGTCTTAAGAGGTGAGAAAATCAATGTAAAGAATGCACCAGTAAGTGCAAGGAACATTGAAAGACCCATATAACGACTTAACCAAATCCCAACTTGAATTGCAGCGTGATGACTCATATGAAGCGCAAGCCCTAATTGGTAACCCATGTTATTCATCGCAATGTAAGCAACGTTCCCTAAAGTAACTTCGGCATTTGAGCCAGTTACTTTAGCAAAACCGCCGCCTGTTTTGAAGACGAAATCCCAGTTAGTAAATGTCCCCATCATGAAGATCCCGATGGCATAACCAATTGCAATCACGATTGCTGAAATTGCTAACCCTTTAGGGAAGTTGACTTTAGCATTTTCTGTTTCATCAACTAACCCACCAACAACTTCCAAACCACCATATGCGAAGATTGCAAATACAACGAAACTAAAGACCTGAATCATTGATGTATAACTTTCGTTAGGTGATTGGAAAAAGGCCTTAGCCGTGATTGGTTGTGCTGTAACACCCTTTTTTAGGATCAGGATTAATAACCCACCTAAGAATAAGATCACATTAATCAATGTGATGGCTGAACCACCGATGCTTGTTACTTTTTTGACTTTATCAAGCCCTTTGGATGTGACAAAAGTAATCACAATAATCCAAATAATAGCAAGAATTCCTAATGTTTGCACACCATTGGTTAGCCCAAAGAATGTCCAACTTTGCGTCTTATCAACTCCGAAAATAGCATTTGATAATGGAATCCAAATCCCGTTCCCAACGTTAACCATCCAAATGATGTATGACGCAAACCACATGAAAGTCCCAATAAAGGCAAATTTAGCATTGACGGATTTTTCCATCCAAGAATAAATCCCACCCTTAGCTTCACCAAAGGCAGCGCCCATTTCCCCAAGCATAAATGCGTAAGGAATAAAGAAGGTTACAGCTGCTAAAACATACCAAAAAATTGATGCATATCCCATTAAGAAGAACGCTCGTGGAATATTTGTAAAACCAAAGACTGACGTGAAAATCATGAGAATAAGTGCCCCTAAAGTCAACTTACTCGTCTTTTTCTTTTCTGCCACCCCAAACACCTCTTTCAAATAGTTTAATGGTCTAAGAATAATAGCCATTTGCCTAATATTGTTCATTATTAAATTAATAACAAACTAACTAGTCATCTTCATTTTACGGTGCAAACTGGTTTAGGTAAACGCTCTATTTCGTTTTCTAATCTAATTATTTTGTTTTTTAACCAAAAATTAATAATCTTTTCAATTACTTATTTTTTATCAGCCGATTTTAACGTTGTCGTTTGATCCTTTTTAACGGTAATCCGAATCGCAATCTTATAAACCACACTCTGACAAGCTAACTTCAATAATGTTTTTTGGGTTTCAGTCACTAAGCCGTTAGCAGGTTTGGTCCCTTGTTCAAATGGACTGTATTCTTCGTCCAATTGATGAATCGCATCTAAGAACGTCAAAATAAAATAATCATAGAGTTGCTTTTCGTTACGATCAGTCGCTGTTCCCACTGACAGTAAGCGGCCAATTTCTTCAATTGAAAAATTAGTCTTTAATAACGCAATAATCAAGACTTGTGAGATTTGTTGTTTAGCATAGCGCTTCTTGTCCGGCGCAACGACTAACCCCTTCTTCACGTAATTATTGATCATCGCAGCAGTGATTTCATCTAGATCCAATACTTCTAAATATTGATTGATATAGCTGACGACTTGGTCCATATATAAATTCAAACCTGGTAAATCTGTCCAGCGAGGTAATTGTAATAGTTGTAGTTGATTTAAGTCTCGTTTTAATAGCTCATTATTCATAATAATCAGCCTCCTTATATTTAATTACAATTATATCATCATCTAGTTTCAAAAACCATAATAAGGCATAAAAAAAGAGCTTCCCGAAGGAACCTCTTAACTAAGACTAGTCGTTAGCTTTTGGTGTAACAACTTGTTCGCCTTTGTAGAAACCTTTTGGTGAAACACGGTGACTTACACGGTATTCGCCATTAGTTGCATCGAATTGTACGTTTGGTGTGTTCAATTTGATATGTCCACGACGCATACGTTTCTTCGTCTTTGATGTTCTTCTTGCTGGAACTGCCATTATTTTCAGACTCCTTTATATCTTAGATTCATTAATGATATACCGAACTCAGGGAACTTAGCAAGGATTAAATCAATCTTTGCTAAATTGATTTAAAATCAATTAGACGTCCCACTACTTTTGTCCGCGACTTCTATAATACTATGTTTACGTAACAAGAGCAAGTTATTTCATAAAAAACAATCTACTCAAGGCATTCAATCAAAACAAAATTCGAGATTGAAACTCATCATTTCAACCTCGAATTCATGTTTAATCTTATTTTTAATAAACACAAAGTCAATCACTGATTACACGTAATTGTATAATACAAATCTTGATAAATCAATCATAATCCGACTATTTTGAAAAAGCTTCTTGCAAAAATTAGTCAGTTGCTTTGTTTTCAAATACTAATTGATTGTCTTTTAGACCAATTTCAACTGTTGTGTTAGGTAAAACGTTTCCGGCAATAATTTCTTTGGCCAACGGTGTTTCAATCCGATTTGTAATATAACGCCGTAATGGTCGTGCCCCAAACGCTGGATCATAACCTTCTTTAGCGACCCATAACTTAGCGTCTTCAGAAATCGTCAATGTGATTTCTTGATCTGCTAAACGATGTGATAAATCAGCCAACATTTTAACTACAATTTGTTCGACATCTTGCAAGCTCAATGGCGTAAACATAATCGTATCATCAATTCGGTTCAAGAATTCCGGCTTAAATTTCGTTTGAATTAAGGTTTGAACGCTATTAGCTGCTTCTTTTGAAATTTGACCTTGATCATCAACATCGTCCAAGAGGATTTCAGAACCCAGGTTAGAGGTCATGATGATAATTGTGTTCTTAAAGTCGATTGTACGCCCTTGTGAGTCGGTCAAACGACCATCATCTAAGACTTGTAAAAGGATATTGAAGACATCTGGATGGGCCTTTTCAATTTCATCTAACAAGACAATTGTATATGGATTACGACGAACAGCTTCCGTTAATTGACCGCCTTCTTCATAACCGACATAACCAGGTGCCGCACCAACAAGTCGCGATACTGAGTATTTCTCCATGTATTCACTCATATCGATTCGGACCATGTGTCGCTCAGAATCGAAGAGGTCTTCAGCTAAAGCCTTAGCTAATTCCGTTTTACCAACCCCAGTAGGGCCTAAGAACAAGAATGAGCCTAAAGGTCTATTAGGGTCTTGCAAGCCAGCACGCGCTCTTAAAACGGCATCTGTGACCGCATCAACAGCTTGGTCTTGACCAATTACCCGTTCGTGTAAATGATCAGCTAATTGTAATAGTTTTTGCCGATCACCTGCTACTAATTTAGCGACTGGAATCCCAGTTTGCGAACTAACAACTGTCGCAATTTCGTTTTCGGTAACTGATTCTTGAACCATCCAATCCTCTGGTTTTTCAGCCTTTTCAAGGTCAGCAAGATCTTGTTCCAATTGCGGAATGGTGGCGTGTTGCAATTTAGCAGCTGTTTCCAAATCGTAGTTACTTTGGGCATCTTCTAATTGCCGTTTTGCCTGGTCTAATTCTTCCTTTTTGTCGTTAATCTTGTTCAAATCAGCTTTTTCGGTTTCCCAACGCATCTTCAAACTATTCGTCGTTTCCCGTAAATCAGCTAATTGTTTTTGCGTTTCGGCTAATCGTTTTTGTGAAGCCGCATCCGTTTCATTCTTCAATGCCGCTTCTTCAATTTCCAATTGCATTAATTGCCGCGTTGCTTGATCGAGCTCAGTGGGTTGCGAATTCATTTCAACGTTGATATTAGCACTCGCTTCATCGACTAAATCGATTGCCTTATCAGGTAAGAAGCGATCTGTGATGTAGCGGTTAGATAACGTTGCAGCCGCCACTAGGGCATTATCATGGATACGAACACCGTGGAAAATTTCGAAACGTTCCTTTAACCCCCGCAAAATACTAATCGTATCTTCAACGGTTGGTTCTTGAATTAACACTTTTTGGAATCGTCTTTCGAGGGCTTTATCTTTTTCAATGTTTTGACGATATTCGTCAAGCGTTGTCGCGCCAATCATGTGTAATTCGCCACGCGCTAACATCGGTTTCAAAAGATTACCGGCGTCCATGCTGCCTTCAGTCTTCCCAGCACCAACGATTGTGTGAATTTCGTCGATGAAAACTAAAATCCGACCTTCACTCTTCTTAACTTCTTTTAAGACCGCCTTTAGTCGTTCTTCAAACTCACCACGATATTTAGCACCCGCAATTAAGCTCCCCATATCAAGTGAGACGATGGTTTTATCCTTTAAGTTATCAGGCACATCTTTTCTAACGATTCGTTGGGCTAAGCCTTCAACAATCGCTGTTTTACCAACACCGGGTTCGCCGATTAAAACTGGGTTATTCTTGGTCTTTCTAGAAAGAATCCGGATGACGTTTCTAATTTCTTCATCCCGACCAATGACGGGATCCATCTTACCTTCACGAACAGCTTTCACTAAATCAGTGCCGTATTTTTCAAGCGCTTGGTAGTTATCTTCTTGGTTTTTAGATGTCACACGCTCGCCTCCTCTTAATTTGGTAATAATATCTTTTAATTGTTTAGTCGTGACGTTATTTTTTTGTAAAAATTGTACTAACGGATTGTATTTAGACTTCATCAACCCTAAAATAACCGTTTCAGTTGATAAAAATTCATCTTGAAACTCTTGCATGTAAGTTTGAGCCGCGTTCAAAACTTGATAGAGATTTTGTGAAATATTTTGACCATAGTTTGTTTGACCTTCAACTGTTGGAATCGTATCAATCTCGCGATCAATTTCACTTTCAAGTGCGGTTAAATCAATTCCCGCTTCCTGATAGATTTGCCGACCCAGTTGTTGGGGTTGAATTAAATATTTAAATAAATGTGGGACATCGATTTCTGTTTGATGACGCGTTTTTGCAATATTTTGTGCTTCTGCAATTGCATCTTGAACAGCTTGTGTCATTTGTTCTGGATTCATAAACGTCATTCCTTTTTAGGTTTATTTTTTGAATTAAACGTCAATACTGATTGACTAATTCTATGATAGTCAAAATAGGTCAAACATTCAAGACTAATGCTCAAAGATAGGACTTAAGTCTAATAAAAAAGAGGCACCCACCAAAATAAATTCGGTTAGTGCCTCTTATTTAAATTAAACTTCTTTTGATTGCATTAATTGCTTCATTTTGGCATTCATTTCGTGTAATTCAGCCTCTTTATCAGCCAATAATTTATCATACGTTGCTTTTTGCTTAACTTGTTCTGCTTCAACTGCGGCTTTGATTTTTGCTTCTTGACCTTGTTCTAAATCTGCTTTTTCTTTAGTCCATTGCTTTTGCGCCTTACGTTGGCTCAATGAACTCCCAGTTGCGGCTAAGAATGTGATAATCGCACCGATTAAAAGCGACACAACGATCACGATAATCAAGGGCCAATCAACCGTTGTAAAGCCAAAATTAATGGCAACTGGATTAACATTCAAAACGGCAAAAACCACCACGATTAGTGCGAGAATTAAAATTGTAATTAAACGACCTTGCTTTTTCATCATACAACCTCCTATTTCTTATTAAACAAATTACCAGCGACGTAGTCACCAATATGGGGTGCCAATTGATAAAATTGGGCGCCTAGTGACATCAACCACGGTGCATTAATTTCGCGCTTAGGATGCCCAATAGCCCCCACAATCTTGTGTGCGAGTTGATCTGGATCAAGCACGATCCAGTTAACCGATTTAAGATAGTTACCAGTTTGATCAGCAATATCAAAAAAGGCGGTATCAATCGGTCCTGGATTAACAGTTGTCACTTGAACACCAAATGGTTTCAATTCAAGCCGCAATCCGTTTGAGTAGCCTACAATGGCAAACTTAGTCGCTGAATAGATTGCTGATTTAGGTGTCGCCATCTTACCGGCCATTGAGGCAATGTTAATGATGTGCCCACGTTGTTTTTCGATCATCTGTGATCCAATGGCCCGCGTCAAATACATCAAGCCTAAAACGTTCACTCTAAACATCTGTTCCACCAAAGGCATCGGTGTTGCTAGCGCTTCTTCAAAATGACCAAACCCAGCAGCATTCACTAAAACATCCGGTATCCCCACTTCTGTTGTTAATTGCGCAACAACTGCTTCAATCGCTTCTGGGGCACTGACATCTAATTGATAAGCATAAGCTGCTTGGCCTGAGAGCCGTTGACATTCGTCACGAACCGCTTCTAGAGCTGCTTGACGCCGTGCTAAAACGACGACAATGGCACCTTTGCTAGCTGCTTCATAGGCAATTGCCCGGCCTAAACCTGACGAACCCCCTGTAACCACCACAATCTTTTGTTTTAAGTCTTGTAATGCTGCTAAATTTTGCATTTTAATTACTCCTTCCGACCATGAAATGGAATATCATACAAATCTAAATCGCTAACGACACGCGTATTTTTGAAAATATCGCGGGCATCATTTTGTAATTCACGCACAGCTTGGCCTAAATAACGGGCTGAAATATGCGTGAGTAATAGGCGTTTGACATGTGCTGTTTTGGCAACCTTGGCTGCATTGATATTAGTTGAATGGTAGTATTGACGCGCAATTTTTTGTTCTTGCTTGCCAAATGTACTTTCATGGACTAAAACATCGGCGTTTTCGGCTAGGCGCGTAATCGCTTCACAATTGCGGGTATCGCCAATAATGGTCACAATCCGTCCTTTTTGTGCGTTACCGATGTAGTTACGACCGTCAATTTCGCGGCCATCACTCAATGTGACTGTTTCACCATTTTTAATCCGGGCATAAACGGGACCTGAAGGGACACCGTCAGCTTGTAGTTTTTCAACCTGTAATTCACCAGGATGATCTTTTTCAACAATTCTAAAACCGTAACTTGCAATCCGGTGATCCAATTTTGCACATTCGACCCGGAATGTTTTGTCATCAATAATGACACCATTTTCTGGTAATACAACGAACTTCAAGGCATACGTTAAGTGACTTTCGGAAAGTTTTAAACTCGTCCGAACGTATTCTTCTGTTCCTTTGGGGCCATAAATCGTCAACGGTTCGTCGCCACCTTGAAATGAACGGCTTGATAAGAAGCCCGGTAACCCGAATAAATGATCACCATGCAAATGCGTTAAAAAGATTTTCTTAACTTTCCGTGGTTTTAACGTTGTTTTAAGAATTTGGTGTTGCGTTGCTTCACCAACGTCGAATAACCACACTTCATTCCGTTCATCCAATAATTTTAATGCAATACTCGTGACGTTACGTTGACGGGCAGGAACACCCGCACCAGTACCAAGAAATTCTAATTCCATCTAACTCTTCCATTCTATATTAAATTTAAATCAATTACTGCTTAACTAACGCTTTTGTAACGATCGCCGCATATTCTTTCACACCAATCGGATTAGGATGCACTTGGTCATCATAGAACCAGTCACCGTGTTTTCTTGCTTGATCGTACCAATTAATAATCGTTAGATTTGGATACTCCTTAGCGGCTCCTTTAAGCATTTGATTAACATCATTTTGCCAAGGCCGCGTTGGCACGTATGCATTTAGCCAAAAGACTTTACGTTGACTACCAATGGCAGCCATAAATTCATCTAACTGCGCTTGGGTAAATGAGCCGTTGGTTCCCAAACTAATTAGAACCGTATCGCTAAGCGCGCCTTTTTGGGCGTAGCTATCAACAACTGGCGTACTCTTGTTCAATTGGCGACCGACAGAGGCATCCACCAACATATTAGGGAACAGTGTTTGCAACGTTTTACCAGCATCGAGCAATACAGAATCCCCAATTGCTGTAATTGGCATCGATTGGGCTTTTTGCAATTCAACCTGTGTTAACCCGTACTTCTCATATTCTTGGTTAACTGGGTGTTTTTGAGCCGCTGCTTCGGCCTCTTTATCAGCTTGTGCTTTTGATTTAGCCTTTTTCTGTTGCTTATTTTGAGCCTTGGCCTTTTCAACTAAGGCTTTATTACGAGCATCATTTTCTTTTTTGTTCTTTTGAATATTAACCGCAAGTGCCGATTTATGAGCATCCGGCGCTGGTTGCCCCGGTGCTTGAATCGCACCTACAAGGCCCACTAAAAAGACAATTGCCATCCCAAAAACTAAACCGGATTGCCGATTTAACGTTGGGTGTTTAACAAATTGACGCATTCTCTGCCCTAATTCTTGATATGGATAATGGGCCAATGGTTGTTCAATAAAGCGATATGACAATTCAGTTAGTCCGAAAATAATCGCGACTTCGATCACTGGGTATAAAGCCGGATGTGCAGCAACATTTTTAAAGACGCCCTCAAAGAAAATCATCACTGGAAATTGATACAAATAAATCCCATAACTGCGTTTTCCTAACCAGTTAAAGACTGGATTGGTTAATAGGCGATTCCAATCTGAACCTGGATGTGCAACAACTGCTACCAAGACACAGATTAGTAAACTAAAGATGAATAAGCCACCCCGATAAACAAAGGCACTTTCTGCATTCATTTTGACCATTAAGATCAACATTGTAATGGTGCTCAAAAGACCAATGCCATCTAAGGTCCATCGTTGGCGCGGAATAATCTTTTGTTTCAAAGCTGTCGATGGCCAGACAAAAGCTAAAGCAGCCCCCACCAAGATTGAGAACATCCGAGTATCTGTCCCATAGTAAAGCCGACTTGGATCCGCATTTGGATGATATAGAATGGCCATCCAGATTGCCGAAACTAAACCAGCACCTAATAAAACACGGGCAATCCGGCCTTTATTCTTAAAGCCAATAATTAATGCGACAACGACAAACGGCCATAACAGATAAAATTGACCTTCAATCGAAAGCGTCCATAAATGTGTAAAGGGTGATTCATTATTAGCAAACCGATCAAAATAAGATTGACCATGGCCAATTTGCCACCAATTATAAACATACAAAATATTAGTGATAATAATTTGATTTAAGTTATGCAACATCTGCCGTTCAAATAAAGTAATATACGCACCTGTCGCAAACAACATCGTCAATAAACCCGGATAGAGTCGCTTAACACGTCGTAAATAAAAACTCTTCAAATTAATCCAATGATTTTGTTCCCATTCTTGGACCAGTAAATCCGTAATCAAATAGCCCGAAACCACCATGAAAATCGGAACGCCTAGATAACCACCTGTAAAAGTGTACGGCATCAAATGATACAAAATAACTCCGATAACCCCAATAGCCCGTAATCCGTCAAACCCAGTAATATAACGACTGTTATTTAAGCGCTTTTTCCCTGCCATTTTCTCAACCTACTCTATATTCTAATATAAAACATTATAGCAATGTTTCCCACCACTGCCTACTTGAAGCTCTTTTTTATATTGATGCTATAGAAAAAGGAAGAATCCAGAGTCGAATTTCTTCCTTTTTGAACCCTATTATTCGACAAATTCAAACGTAAAGTTATCAATTGCCACTAAATCGCCATCATGAGCGCCTTTTTCACGTAATGCTTCGTCAAGTCCCATAGAACGTAATTGACGGGCAAAACGCATCACACCATCTTGATGATCTAAGTTACTCATCTTGAAGAGACGTTCAACCTTTTCACCTGTGATGTAGAACGTACCGTCTTCATCTTGTTCGACGTTAAAGGCTGGTCCTTCTGGTTGATATTGATAAAGTTTTTGTGTTTGTGCTTCTTCAACATCACCCATTGGGAATTCTGCTGTTTCAGCTAATAAATCGGCTGTCTTGTTCATCAATGGTTGAACACCTTGATGCGTAATACTTGAAATTTCGAAAATCTCATGTGTATCACCAGCCGCTGCTAATTTTTGTTTGAATTCAGCTAATAATTCGGCTGAGCCTGGTAGATCCATCTTAGTTGCCACAATCACTTGTGGACGTTCCAAGATTTTTGGATCATATGATTCTAATTCATGATTAATTTGTTGGTAATCTTCATATGGATCACGACCAGTTTGATCGTCCATTTCGATTAAATGTAAAACAACTCGTGTCCGTTCAACGTGACGTAAGAATTGAATCCCTAAACCAACACCATCTGAGGCACCTTCGATTAACCCTGGTAGATCGGCTAATACGAAATCACGGCCATCATCCAGTTGAACCATCCCTAAGTTAGGCACCAATGTTGTAAATTGGTAGCTCGCAATCTTAGGTTTAGCACTTGTGACAACAGAAAGTAATGTTGATTTCCCAACAGATGGGAAGCCAACTAACCCAACATCAGCTAAGACTTTCAATTCGAGTTGAATGCTACGTTCCTGGCCTGGTTCGCCGTTTTCAGCAATTTCAGGGGCACTATTCTTAGCGGTTGCGAAATGCATGTTGCCACGGCCACCACGACCGCCCTTTGCAATCACTAATTCTTGACCATCTTCCGTTAAATCGCCTAGCAATTCATTTGTGTCGGCATCACGGACAGTTGTACCAGGTGGCACTTGGACAAATGTATCTTCGGCACCGCGGCCATACATTTGTTTATTCTGACCGTTACCACCACTATTGGCTTTAAAGTGATGACGGTAGCGGAAGTCCATTAATGTCCGTAGACCTTCATCTACGACTAGAATGACACTACCACCACGACCACCATCGCCACCGGCTGGTCCGCCAAGTGGCACAAACTTTTCACGACGAAATGCAACAGCACCATCGCCGCCTTTACCAGCTTTCACATCAATTTTGACTTGATCTACAAACATTATTTTGACTCCTTCTCGTTTCTAAACAGTACCTTATATACTACCTAAATTTAGGCTAAAAGTAAACAGACAACGTCATAATCAATCATAAAGTCTTCTAATTAATGATTTTTAAGTAAAAAAAGAAGACGCATTAATCATCGTCTTCAGTATAACGCTTATTGTGCATTCGGGATTAATTTAAATGAGCTCCAAGGTTTTAAATATTTTAATAAGAATAATTCATCTGGTGCAATATGGCCCACAACGTTTACCCGACCATCATTTGGCATTGCTTGAAGCGCAATTTGGGTTTCGCCTTTGTATTGGCCGTAGCCAACATTGTCAATCAAGATATCGCCCCGTTTTATATCAACTGTATTGTGGGCTGCAAATGGTAAGTCTTTATAAATGACCCGCGTCATTGTTGAACGCAGGATGTATTCAGAACGGTCACCACGATAACTGTGTAAGCTTTCAAATAATACCTTGCGTTCATCAGCCGTAATATCCTCAGCCACATCAATCATAATCGCTGGGAATTCTGCATTAAAGACCGTTTGCATTGTTTTTAGTTCCGCTTCGGAAGCATACGCATTGCCAACAATGATGTCATCGATATTATCCATTAACATGTAATGTTTCATTTGGGTCGCCATCGCTAAGTCCCGATCAACTTCCATCGTTGGTAGGCCATCTTGTGTTGGCCAAGGTCCGAAAGTCGCTTCATGTGAATTAACGAAAGCAGCCGTATTTAAATTATACTGTGCAAATTGCGCTGTACATTGGTTAAAGAAGTCTTCCCCTAAACCGGAATAACGATGTGGATAGAAGTTATGGCAGCCCAATAAGTTAGCCCGTTTAGGTGAAAAACTCATAATATTGTCAACATAGCTTGTCCCTTGACTCATATTAATTTCGATTTTAAGATCGTATGGATTACGGGTCATCTTCGCTTCTTCTTGGCCTGTAAACCCGTTATCTAACCGAATTCCCCAAGCACCTAATTCATGGAAGAAACTTAAATCATCATAGGAAATACCAAGTTGTTCAAACAAACCAGGATTAATGTCAATCATCACTTGCATCCCTAATTGATTTGCATAATCAACCACGCGCTTGAAATTAGTAAGCACCGCATCTTGATCACCACTGACTTCTAATAATGATGTGAAGACTCGTTTAAACCCGTATTGATGTGCAAGGTCTAGATAAGCCGCATCCTTTTCAAAAGTTGATCGTTCTGGATAAATTGAAACGCCTAATTTTCCCATGTCTATTACCTCCTAAAAATTGGGCTATACCGCCCTAACATCTTTTAGTTTATCATAGATGACTCATCAATGAAAACCTTTACGCAATTATAAATTCAGTTCTCTTTAAATTCATTTGATTGTTTTTGAACGTTTTTGAAATATTTTGGTTGCTTTTTATTGTAAACGATGACATAATGAATGCACGGAGGTTTTTGATATGTTAACAGAAGAACGGCACCAAGCCATCCTGGATTTATTACAACAACAAGATGTCGTCAAAATGAAAGCGTTATGCCGCTTATTAGACGCATCAGAATCCACTATTCGTCGTGACCTTCAACTTTTGGAAGAACAAGGATTGGTCACTCGAATTCATGGCGGTGCTAAACGCCTCAATAAATTACAGGTTGAATTAGGGCAAATCGAAAAAACGAGCAAAAACGTTCACGAAAAAAATGAAATTGCTAAGTTTACAGCTTCTAAGATTCAATTAGGGTGCGTCATCTATCTGGATGCCGGCACAACAACTCAAGCAATCATCCCTTATTTAACACCTGAAATGAATTTAACCGTTGTAACTAACGGTGTTGATACAGCTTCACTTTTAGCTGATCATCATATTCAAACCTACCTATTAGGTGGCCGGGTTAAAAATAAGACCAAAGCGATGGTCGGTGCGGGCGCCTTAGAAACACTGCTCCAATTTCAATTTAACCAAGCGATTTTAGGAACTAACGGTGTTGACCAATATTCAGGTTTAACAACGCCCGATCCTGAAGAAGCAACGCTCAAGCGATTCGCGATTCAACAGGCTAACCAAACGATGGTCCTAGCTGATCATACAAAATTTGATGCCGTTTCATTTAGTAAATTTGCCGAACTTACGCAAGTTCAACTGATTACCGATCAACTCTCCCCTGCACTACGTCAAACTTATCAAACACATACAGATTTACAGGAGGTTTTATAGTGATTTATACGATTACGGCGAATCCATCAATCGATTACGTCATCCAACTTGAAAAACTAAATACAGGTAACGTCAACCGCGTTCAATCTGACGTGAAGCTACCTGGTGGTAAAGGGATTAATGTTTCAAGAATCCTTGCTGAATTAGCACTCCCTAGTGTTGCGCTGGGTTTTGTCGGTGGCTTCACCGGTCAATTCATCCAAAACAAACTCAATAATGCATCTATTGACTGTCGCTTCACAGAAGTTGAAGAAGATACACGGATTAACGTCAAGTTAAAAGATAGCGTTGAAGAAACTGAAATCAACGGCCAAGGCCCTCACATTTCAGCTGGTACTGTTGATAACTTGAAGCAACAACTGGCTAAATTAGAAGCCGGCGATATCGTCTTCATGTCAGGCAGTTTGCCACCTAACTTACCTGCTAGCTTCTATAAAGACTTGATTCCAATGATTCAAGCGCACAATGCTGAATTCGTAATTGATACAACTGGTCAAGCCTTATTAGATACTTTAGCTGAAAAGCCATTGGTGATTAAACCCAACCACCATGAACTAGCTGAATTATTCGACACACAATTTGCTAACCAAGGTGAAATCATCGCTGCCGGACGCAAATTATTAGACAAAGGTGCCCAACACGTACTGGTGTCAATGGCCGGTGATGGCGCCCTCTTAATTACACCAGACCACGCTTATCTCGGTGGCACCCCTAAAGGGACTGTGATTAATTCCGTTGGTGCTGGTGATTCAATGATTGCCGGCTTTGTCGGGACATTCGCGCAACATCACGATGCACTAGCTGCTTTCAAAACAAGTCTTGCTTGTGGCAGTGCCACAGCCTTTTCAGAAGATTTAGCGACTAGCGCTAAGATTAACGAACTCTTACCACAAATTGAAATCACACAAGTTGATTAATTTTAAATACAAAGGAGATTTATTATGAACATCCAAGATTTACTCTTAAAAGATGCGATGATCATGGATTTACAAGCAACGACTAAAGAAGCCGCTGTTGATGAAATGGTTGCCCGCTACAAAGATATCGGTGTTATCACAGATGATACCCTTTATCGTAAAGATATTTTGGCTCGTGAAGCCCAATCATCAACTGGGATTGGCGAAGGCATTGCTATGCCTCATGCCAAGGATAGCGCTGTTCAACGCGCAACTGTTTTATTCGCTAAGAGTCAAAATGGTGTTGAATATGACGCATTAGACGGCCAACCCGTTTACTTGTTCTTCATGATTGCTGCTCCAGAAGGCGCTAACGATACGCATTTACAAGCCCTAGCTGGTCTTTCATCACTTTTAATCAACCCACAATTAGTGGCTGATTTGAAACTAGCCCAAACACCTGAAGATGTTCAAGAACTCTTTGCTAAGGCCCAAGCAGCCAAAGATGCTGAAGACGCTAAGGAAGAAGCAGAAGAAGCTGCTAAAGCACAAGCCGCTGCTGCAACACCTGCTGATGAACAAAAACCATTTATCGTTGCTGTTACAGCTTGCCCAACTGGGATTGCTCACACTTACATGGCCGAAGCTGCTTTGAAAGAAACAGCTGCTAAAATGGGCATCGATATCAAAGTTGAAACAAATGGTTCTGAAGGGGTTAAACACCAATTAACAGCCGATGATATCAGCCGTGCAACAGGTGTCATTATCGCTGCTGATAAGAAAGTCGATATGCCTCGTTTCAACGGCAAACATCTCTTGAACCGCCCTGTTATCGACGGTATCAAAAAACCTGCCGAATTGATCCAAAAAACATTGGATGAAGAAGGTTCAATCTTCCATGCAACAGAATCACAAGCAAGCGAAGAAGCTTCAGCTGATAAGAAAACACTTTGGAGCCGTATCTACCAAGATTTAATGAATGGTGTTTCAAATATGTTACCATTCGTTGTCGGTGGTGGGATTTTAATGGCCATCTCATTCCTATTGGAACAAACAGTTGGCGCTCATTCAACAACCTTTATTTTCTTGAACTCATTAGGTAATAATGCTTTTAACTTCTTAATTCCAGTTCTTGCTGCTTACATCGCGATTTCAATCGGTGACCGCCCCGCTTTAATGCCTGGGTTTGTCGGCGGGTATATGGCCAGTCAAGCAACAGCTAGTGTGATTTCTTCTGATAGTCCTGCCGGTTTCCTTGGTGGTTTAGCTGCTGGGTTCATCGCTGGTTGGGTCATCGTTGGTTTGAAGAAAGTCTTCAAGAACTTACCACAAACATTAGATGGGTTAAAACCAATCCTGATTTTCCCTGTTCTTGGTCTATTGATTGTTGGCTTTATCATGTTCTTTATGGTCAACCCAGTCTTCGCTCAAATTAATCTCTGGTTAAGCACATTCTTAACGCACTTAGGGGCTGGCAATGCCTTATTGCTTGGTGCGATTTTAGGCGGTATGATGTCCGTTGATATGGGTGGTCCTTTCAATAAGGCCGCTTATACCTTCGCAATCGGTGTCTTCACAACCACTAAAGATGGCTCATTAATGGCCGCTGTTATGGCTGGTGGGATGGTGCCACCATTGGCAATCGCGGTTGCTGCAACAATCTTCAAAAACAAATTTACGGGTAGTGAACGGAAACAAGCCTTTGCTAACTACGTCTTAGGGATTTCATTCATTACTGAAGGTGCTATTCCATTTGCTGCAACAGATCCATTGCACGTTATCGTTTCAAGTGTCATTGGTTCAGCAATCGGTGGTGGTTTAACCCAATTATGGCAAATCACTGTTCCGGCACCTCATGGTGGGATTTTCGTAGCCCCACTTGCTAACCACGGTTTACTCTTTGTCCTTGCTGTATTAATCGGGACATTCATCAGCGCTTTGATCTTAGGCCTCTGGCGTCCAGTTGCTAAAGAATCTTAATTTAAAAAAAGTCGCAGTCAAATGACTGCGACTTTTTATTTGCCATTAAAACTAGCGCTTTTTAATGGCTATTTAGTTGAAACTTTTTAAAATGTGCCCGGAGATAACTTAACGTTAAGCTTTCAGTCTGTGAAGCGACCAATTCAGATGGCGTTCCACTGGCCATCACTTGGCCACCTTGGCTGCCGCCTTTTGGGCCTAAATCAATTAAATAATCAGCATTCGTCATCAAATCAAGGTCGTGGGTAATCATAATCACCGTTGCGCCTTTGGCTTTTAATTGATTAATAACGCCCATCAAGGTTTCCACATCCCGTGGATGCAAACCAACAGATGGTTCATCGAAGACGAATAACGTCCCGGCCCGTTTTTTATTCAAATGCGTCACTAGCTTTAGCCGTTGCGCTTCGCCACCTGAAAGACTCGGGGTACTTTCACCAAGGTGCAAATAACCTAAGCCGATCTCTTTGAGAATCTTCAGTTCTTTCAAGATGTTGGGCACATCCGCAAAAACCGGTATGGCTTCTTCTACTGATAAGGCCAATAAATCCACGATGCTATCACCATGCCACTTAATTACCTCAATTGCCGGCTTATACCGTTTACCCTGACATTCTGGACAAACTTCTTCCATATCTGGTAAGTATTGAATATCCAAAATAATACTGCCCAGACCACCACAATTGGGACAGGCACCTTCTTTATTGTTATACGAAAAATGGGCAATCCCATAATTGTGGGCTTGTGACTCCGGTAGCCCAGCAAATAATTTTCGAAGATTCGTCATGATGTTAGTATAAGTCGCTAAAGTTGAACGCGTATTTTTACCAACTGGCTTAGCATCAATGCTGACGACTGACGTTAAATCGGTCGTCAACTGGGTCACCTGTTGGGGAAGTTGCTCATGCTTATGGTGAGCCTCAATCGCCGGTACCAGACTATCCAAGATTAAACTGGTCTTACCGGCCCCCGAGAAACCAGAAACCGCCGTAATTTGATTATTCGGTATTTCAATGGTCACATCACGCAGATTAAAATACTGTCCAACTGTCATTGTCGTTCGAACACCCGTAGCTTGCGTTGCAACTTTGGGGTACAAAATATTGGGTCGACCGGCAATGTATGGTCCAATTAATGATTGTGGGTCTTGCACTAAATCGGCCGGCTTGCCTTGTGCAATCACCTGACCGCCTTTGCGCCCTGCCGCCGGACCAATTTCAATCACCCAGTCTGCTTGGCTAATGATGTTGACTTCATGATCAACGACCACTAATGAATTGCCCTGCGCCACTAACTGTCTGAAAATATGAATTAAACCTTCAACGTTATCCGGATGCAACCCGATTGACGGTTCATCCAAGACATACAAAACACCGGTTGTTGCCGTTCTTAAGGTCCGCGCTAATTGAATTCGCTGAAGTTCGCCAGTCGATAATGTGTTCCCATTCCGTGACAACGTTAAATAGTCGAGTCCTAATGACAGTAATGGCTGCAACGTTTCTAATAAGTTCTTAAACAAAATGGTTGCCATTTGTTGCATCTCGTCTGGTAAATCGGCTTTAGTAGCCGTTACCCAAGTGTCTAATGCCCCTAGCGTCATATCAGAAACTGCCGCAATATTTTGCCCGCCAACGGTTTGCGTTAGTAGTTCGGGATTGAGCCGTGTCCCGTGACATGTTGGACAAGTTGAAAAATGAAAAAAAGAATTGACCTTGGCCATCGCACGATCACTTTTGACCGATTTTAAAGATTCATAAACGGCGTCGTAGGCATTTTCATAGAGTGTATTTTCCGTACTAAAGACGCGACCGGTTGATGTGTGAAAATCGACCGCGTATTTATTCCGCTTACCATGCAAGACGATTTCTTTTTCCTTGGCCGTCAAATTTTTATACGGCACATCAATTCGAACCCCGATATGTGCGGCGACCGTTGGCATAAAGTTCCGCCCCGGTAAACGCCAAGAAGCGATTGCGCCGTCTTCAATACTGAGATTTTCATCCGCAATTATTTTGCGATCATCTAGCGTTTGAATTTGGCCCGTCCCATGACATTCCGGACAGGCACCCGCTGAATTAAAAGCAAAGTCCTCAGCTGATTTAGCCATAAATTCTACCTGACAAGTTGGACAGGTAATAACGCCCATTTTATCGCCAGCTAAATCCATCGCTTGCGCAATCTGCAAACTAGGTTGAATCTTATGCCCGTTCGGACAACGCGTGGTGCCTAAACGTGAAAAAATTAACCGCACAACATTAAAAATTTCACTCATCGACCCCACTGTCGACCGTTCTGAAGGAACACTGGGGCGTTGTCGTAATGCAATTGCCGATGGAATATGCCGGACTTCTTGCACTTGCGAGCGTTTATTCTGTGTAATACGCCGCCGTGTGTAAGTCGAGAGTGCCTCTAAATAACGTCGCGAGCCCTCCGCGTATAAAATGCCCATCGCCAATGAACTTTTACCCGATCCTGAGGGCCCCGAAATCGCCACAAATTGGTTCAAAGGAATATCGACATTAATATTTTTTAAGTTATTGACGTTACCGCCCCGCACTTCAATCTGTGTTGGTTGTTTAACTGTCATGATTAACCTTCTTCTTTTTTAGATTGACGGTCCACAATGTCTGACCAATCATTTTTATAGTAACTGTTTTAATTGTTCCGCTTGCACACTACGGACTTCTTCTACAACAACCAACGCCTTAACATCGATTTGTGAGACAACCGGTACCAAAGTGGCGAGTTGTTTAGCCGTACAAATGACATACAACATCGGCCGCTCATTTTGGCTGTAATAGCCTTGGGCCTTAATAATTGTAATCCCTTGTTGAAACTGCGTCGATAACGTTTCAGCAATCGTTTCGTATTGATCTGAAATAATCGTTACCGCGCGTTTAGCCCCAAATTTAGCCAGTAGTTTATTCAAAACAACTGCTGATAAATAGAGTTCAATAATCGTTAAGAGCATATTTTGAAAACCAATGATCAAGCCCGACGGAATGGCGACAATTAAATCGAAAAAGAGCATCGCAGACCCATTCGGGATTCCTAAATAGCGGTTAACAATCTTCGCCAGAATCGTACTACCGGCAATTGTCCCTTGGCAATGAATAATAATTGCCATTGCAATCCCCATCAAGACGCCACCAATCACCGTTGGAATTAAGGTTTGTGTCGTATGGTAGCCGATAAAATGCGGTAGCTTCAAAAAGAGTGAAATCCAGATTACCGCCCAAACTGAATACCAAATCGTTTGACGCTCAAGGTATCTAAAGCCAATTACCACTAATAGGCCGTTTAGAACTAGATTCGTAAAAGCCGGCGGAATCGCAAGTGCATAATACCCAATCGCGGTGAGTCCGGTCACACCACCCTCACCGATTTGATGGGGAATCAAAAAATCGTTAATGGCGATGGCATAAATAAAGGCCCCAATGATAATGCCCAGTCCGTTTTTTAAAATTACTTTTTTCTGCATTTTTGTCACTTCCCGTTCCAAATTAGAATAAGCGTATCATACATTGGGGGCTAGATAAAAGAGTCATTTTAGAGCAACTTGAAACCGCCAAAAAACGCCACAAGGATTGCCCTGTGACGTTCACCAATCTTTATTTAATAATACCTAAATCGATCATCGATTGACCGGTTGCAATAATCGAATCTGCTGCCGATCTTTGTTGCCAACCTAAAAGCTTTTTAGCTTTTTCATTACTTGTATCGGCGTATTTACCCACTAAAGTCGCTAACATTCGTAAATCCGGTTTGAATGTCGCTGCTAGCTTAATAACACTATTGGGAATTGTCTTTTGCGGTAACCGACTTGCGTATTGTGGGAAAGCATCACGTAAGACATCGGCCACTTCTAACATAGATAATGTTTCACCAGTGGTTGCTAAGAAGCGTTCGCCATCTGCTTGTGGCGCAGTCATCGCTAATAGGTGTAAGCTCGCAACATCGCGGACATCGACGTACCCTGATTTTACTTGTGGCACAGCCTTAACTTGGCCATTTAACAGTTGTTCAACTTGCACGTTTGAATGCGAATAAACGGATGATAAAACAGGGCCCATAACACCAACCGGGTTGACAGCTGCTAGTGATAAGCCTTGCCCTTCAGTTTTAATGAAGTTCCAGGCCGCCTGTTCAGCTAACGTTTTTGATTTTTGATAAGGATGAATATTTTTAGCACTTAAATCTGACCAGTCGGCTTCAGTGTAAGGCGTTTGTTGATTAGGATGCCCCGCACAGATTGCCCCATATGCAGAGGTTAACACGACGCGCTTAACATTCGCATCGCGAGCGGCTTTTAAAACCATTAAGACACCATTCACTGCCGGATTAATCATTTCAGATTCATCCTTGAAATTTAATTTAGGCGTTGGTGAGGCCACATGCATGACGTAACTGACCCCAACCATCGCAGCCGGCCATTGCTCTGGATGTTGCAAGTCGGCTTTTACGATCGATAAATCTTCAATATTGGTAATCCCGTTTGCTTGCATGCTGGTGACAATCCGTTGGCTCTTGGCCATTGAACGCACCGTTGTCCGAACGGCGTAGCCCTGTTCTAATAATTGTAAAATAATATGTGATGCAATAAAACCACTACCACCAGTTACTAATACTAATTCTTTCATCTTCAATTCCTCGCTTTCGTTACACTTGTAACATCTATGGCTTTATATTAAAATAAAAGACGTTCACAAACAAGCGATTCATCAGCATCTGTGACAGAAAGGCAAAATTGTTATGGCAGCAACTAACCATGCCCAAGCAATCAAACAAGATTCCCAAGAATACCTCACTACCGCATTATTACAACTCCTAGAGGCCCATCAATTTGAAGATATTACGGTCACCCAAGTCGTGAAACGTGCCGGTGTCAGTCGAATGGCTTTTTACCGCAACTTTGATTCACTCGAACAGGTCTTAATCGATTATTTTACACCAATTATCGAAACACACTTCAAGGCCGTCTTACAGCAACAATCCGCGGAACTTAAGTTAGCGGCCCTCTCGACATTTTTTATCGAATTAGAAGCGACTCTGAAACTGGCGGACAAACGCGGTTTCGAACCGATCGTCCGCGACGTCTTCACGGACAATATTCAGCAGTTTTATCAAACAATTGACCCCTGGCGGTCACTGGATGCGATTCGGCAAAAATATTACGTGCAATTCATGGCGGTTGGTGTCTACCAAATTTGGCGTGATTGGTTACTAGGCGGACAAAAAGAATCCTTATCATTTATTCATCAACTATTAGCAAATTTACAACATCATATGGACCTGGCTGTTAGCCAACCCATTAGCGGATTAAAAAAACGTTAGGCTAGACAATAATTTGTCTGACCTAACGTTTTTTTATAGTGATAATTTAATGGTTTGCGCAACTGTCTTCGATATTCCGAGTGCTTCAAGTTCTTCAACAGACGCATCTTTAATATGCTTCATCGAGCCAAAATTCTTCAAGAGTTTCGTCCGCGTTTTCGGACCAACCCCCTTGATATCATCTAACTTAGAACTCAACGAATTCTTACCACGTAACTGGCGGTGAAAACTAATCGCAAAGCGATGGACTTCATCTTGAATTCGCGTCAATAAGTAAAAGCCCTGACTCTTAGGATCAAGCTGAATCGTTTGATCGGCTTCACCAAATAATAACGAAGCTGTTTTATGGTGATTATCCTTAACCATCCCCGCAACTGGAATTGTGAGCCCTAGTTCGTTTTCTAAGACGTCTTTGGCGGCATTGAGTTCAACTACCCCACCATCCATTAAAATTAAGTCAGGCAGCGCTTTGCCCTCTTTTAGCAAGCGTGAATAACGGCGATAGATCACCTCGCGCGTATTGGCATCTTCGTTGGCGCCGGCGCGCTCTGCCGTCTGGGTTAATTTATACTTCCGATAAAGCTTCTTCTCAGCGCGGCCATCAACAAATGTGACCATCGCCGACACCGGATCGGTCCCTTGAATATGCGAATGATCGAATGCTTCGATAACATGACCATGGGGTAAGCCGAGTGCATCCATAATTTCATCTTGCGCACCAACCGTCTTGCGATTATCGAGTTCCAATAAGCGGAACTTTTCTTCTAATACCAGACGGCTATTTTTTTGCGCCATTTCCATCAAGGCTTTTTTCTCTCCCCGTTGTGGCGTTCGAATTGGTACTTGCAAAATATCGGATAAGACTTGCTTTTCGATCCCATCTGGCACGAGAATTTCCCGTGGTAACACATTATTCTTACGGTTATACCACTGGAGAATAAAGGTCGCCAATTCTTCTTCCGGCGTATTCACACATGGGAAGAGACGTTTTTCCCGCCGAATTAAACGTGCTTGGCGAATAAAGAAGATTTGAATCGACAACCAGCCTTTATCCATGTAAAAGGCAAATAAATCACGCGGTGTATGATCGTTAGAAATAATCTTTTGTTTTTCAACGGTTGCTTCAATATAGCGTAATTGATCACGCAACTCAGCGGCCCGCTCAAATTGCATCTCCTGGGCAGCCGTCGCCATTTTCTCCGTTAAATCCTTCTTAACATTGTCGACTTGCCCATTTAAAAAGCGTTTAATTTTCTTAATCTGTTCGGTATAGGCTGCTTCTGGTACTTCTTGGAAGCAAGCCCCCAAGCACTGCCCCATATGATAGTACAAACAAGGACGTCCTTGATGACCCTGACAGCGCCGCAAGGGGTAAACACGTTGCAAGAAGCGTAAAGTCTCCTGAGCCGCATAAACGTCCGGATACGGGCCAAAATAATAGCCACCATCTTTTTTGACATCGCCAGTAATCAATAAGCGCGGATCACGTTCATTGGTGATCTTGATGTACGGATAGCCCGTCCCCCGTTTTAACTTGATATTAAAGTAGGGTTGGTGCTTTTGGATTAACGTAATTTCCAACAAAAAGGCCTCTTTATTTGTCGATGTAATGATTGTTTCAAAATCGACAATTTCAGAGACCAATTTGGCCGTCTTACCTTCGTGGCTACTCTTAAAATACGAGCGGACCCGGTTCTTAAGATTCTTGGCCTTCCCCACGTAGATAATCTGTGCGTTAATATCTTTCATCAAATAACAGCCTGGTAAGGCTGGTAATAAGGCTAATTTATGTTCGATATGTTCACTTGCCAAAAACACCACTCCTTTAACCCAAAACAAGTGTTCGTTCCTATATTTTACGTGTTTTTGGCTAAAATGCAACTATCGACAATTATTGCGCTAAAATTTTGTCTAGGAATTGTTGGGTCCGTTCTTCTTGCGGATGTTCGAAAAGTTGCGTTGGTGTCCCTTTTTCAACGATTTGGCTATCTGCCATGAACCAAACTTCATCAGCTACTTCCCGTGCAAAGCCCATTTCATGCGTAACAACCACCATTGTCATGCCTTCTTGTGCCAAATCTTGCATCACCTTCAACACTCCACCCACCATTTCTGGATCGAGCGCTGAGGTTGGTTCATCAAATAATAAGACATCTGGTGACATCGCAAGTGCTCTAGCAATAGCAATCCGTTGCTTTTGACCACCTGACAGTTGGTCACTATAAGCATCGGACTTATCGGCTAATCCAACCCGTTCTAACAACTGTTGTGCTTTTTTTGTTGCTTCTTCTTTTGATTGACGTTTGACCTTTTGTGGTGCGAGTCTTAGGTTATCTAAAACCGTTAAGTTAGGGAATAGATTGAAGTTTTGAAAAACCATCCCCATCTTAGTCCGCATTTGGTCCAATTGCTTTTCAGAGAGACTCATCAAGTCGGTCCCCTCAAAAAGAATTTGACCACTCGTTGGTTCTTCTAACCGGTTCAAGCACCGTAATAAGGTACTCTTCCCACCACCTGAAGGTCCGATGACCACGATCACTTGACCAGCTTCAACATCACCACTAACCCCGTTCAAAACAAGGTTATCGTCATATTTTTTAACTAATTGATTAATTTTAAGCATGTTGCATCTTCCTTTCAATATGGTTGAGTAGTTTCGAAAGACTAAAGGTTAAGATAAAGTAGATGACCATTGCGACAAAGATTGGTGCAACCCCTTTGTAGGTTGCTGATTGAACCACTTTTAATTGGTAAATCAAATCCGTCACACCGATAATTGAAACGATTGAACTTTCCTTGATTAATGAGATAAATTCGTTGCCTAAGGCTGGCCAGATGTTCTTCAAAGCTTGTGGTAAGATGATATACCGCATTGTATCGTGTTGTGAGAGCCCCAAACTTCTTGAAGCTTCCGTTTGACCAGCGTCAATCGCGTTGATCCCTGAACGAATAATTTCTGCGACGTACGCAGCACTGTTAAGCGAAACGGCAATTACACCAGCGAATAAGGCTGGAATATTAACCCATAACCCAATCCCGAAATAGACAAACATGATTTGAATCATCAATGGTGTGCCCCGGACGAATTCAATATACATGACTGCTAGGCTATGGAATAGTTTATTCTTAGAAAGTCTTGCAAAGGCGAGTACAACCCCAATGAAGATCCCGATAATGATTGAAATAATTGTAATGAATAAGGTATAACCAATCCCTTTAGCGAAATAAGACCAGTAGTGCCACATACTTGTATTGTGCGTGTTCGTTTTCATCAAACTACCCGCACTCTTTAAATATTGCGGAATTAATTTTTGTTGCTTAATTTGAGCGATACTCTTATTTGCAGCAGCAACTAAAGTTGGTGAGTTCTTTGGAAATGCAATCGCTGAACCTTGCATATCTGCCCCTAAGTTAAATTTACCGTCGATTTGAACTAATTCAGGATCATTGCTGGCATAAGCCGTTGCCACTGGTTCTTCGGCCACAATCCCGTCAATTTTATGACTCTTAAGTGCTAATACTAAATCAGGCACTTTTGTTAAACCTGTAATCTGTGCATTTTTAATTTGTTTTTTAGCTAATGTTTGTTGGAGACTCCCGGTTTGGACCCCAACCTTCTTACCGATAAAACTGTTTTTTGATTTATAAATCTTGGCGTCGGCCTTGTTGACGAGGATCGATTGACCACCTAAGTAATAGACATCCGAGAAATCGACACTCTTAGTCCGTTCATCGGTTGGTGACATCGCTGAAATTACCATATCGACCTTGCCAGTTTCTAGACCAACTAACAACGCGTCAAAATCCATTGACTTGATCACTAACTTAACGTGTAAATCGTCAGCAACCTTTTGTGCAACGTCAATATCCATCCCAACGGTTTTATTTTTGCCGTTTTTATTCACTAAAAATTCATACGGTGCATAATCTGGGCTTGTCCCCAACACTAATGTCTTCTTAGCTTGAACGCGACTAACCGTCTGCCCCGCGGCTGATACAGCTTGGTTATTCCCCACTAATAGCGCCACTAGCAAGGCTAATGGTAGTAAAATGAATGCTAAACTTTTTTTGATAGTCATTTGATCCCCTCCTATGATGTTTTTCATAATACACTACTATAAATATTTATGCAATATTTATTTATAAATTAAGAATAATTGGCGAACTGATTTTTATCTGGTATGATAGACTCACATCAGAAAAGAGGGATATTATGGGCTTAAAAGTAACACGTCAAACAGATTTAACTAGTTTATTCGACAAATTTGCATCAATTCCCGGCGATCGGGAAAAAATGGCAGCTGAAGTTGAAGAAACGGAATCAAAGACAACTAAAAAAGAATAATCAAAAAGAGGTGCGGACAAAATTACTTTGTCCGCACCTCTTTTTTAATACCTGACTTATAGCCCACGCTTTAATTATTCTGCGTGTCGTTCTGGATAGCGTTCTTTAAGCTTTTCAATATTTTCTTGTGCTACTTTTTCAAAGTCGACGTTATTCCATTCAGCAATCTGTGATAGATACCAGAGTACATCACCAATCTTCTTGGTAAGTACTTGTTCATCTAGTTGGTGGCCTTGGAATGTATATTTTTTGACAATATCCACGACTTCGCCACTTTCGCTAGCTAAACCTAATGCCAAGTTCGTTAAAACTTGTTCATTACCATATAGCGTTCTGTTCGCTAATTTTTGGTACTCATTAAATTCCATTAACGACGACCTCCAATATCACATTGTTGTTCGATCCATTCCCAGACGGTATCCTTACCAGCACCAGTCAACGCACTGAAGCAGACAAACTTATCAACGGGGTTAAAATCAAGCGCCTCTTTAATGATCTTTTCTTGGCGATTCCATTTCCCAGTTGAGATTTTATCCATCTTAGTAGCAACGACTAAAACTGGAATATCGTAATACTTAGCAAAGACATACATTGCGATATCGTCATCAGTTGGTTCATGACGACCATCGATCAATGAAATTAAGCCGCGTAAATTATCCCGATTAGTGAGATAAGCCTCGATAATTTGCCCGAATTTTTCCCGTTGTTTCTTAGAAACCTTCGCATAGCCATAACCAGGCACATCGACGAAATAAAGTTCATTTTCAACACGGTAGAAATTTAGAGTTTGCGTCTTCCCCGGCTTACTTGATGTCCGTGCGTAACTCTTACGATTAATTAACTTATTAATTAAAGAAGATTTACCGACATTTGAGCGGCCAGATAACGCGATTTCAGGTAATTGGTCAGTGGGGTACTGCGAAGCAGCTACCGCACTCATCACCATTTCAACTTCATGTACTTCCATAATAACCTCCGATTATTTCCTTCGAATGCTAGTTTAGCATAAATAAATAATTATTGCGCCGTTGACTTATTTTCAAATCCATGTTTAGCGGCACCCTTATGTAAAAAAAGTTGCCGGGTCGATTACACCCCGACAACTTCATAGTCATTATGACGCTTCTTGACCATCAGCTAAGAAAAGTTGTGGTTTAGCAGTGCCATCAACGGCTTCTTTTGTCACTAAGACTTTGACAACGTCTTCGCGACTTGGTACATCAAACATCATATCCATCATGACTTCTTCGATGATTGAACGGAGACCACGCGCACCGGTATTACGTTCAATTGCAAGGTGAGCAATCGCATGTAATGCCTCTGGCGTGAATTCTAGTTCAACATCGTCTAAAGCCATCAATTTGCTATATTGTTTAACTAAGGCGTTCTTAGGTTCCGTTAAGATCCGAACTAAGTCGTCTTCAGTTAATTTTTCAAGTGCAGCCGTGATTGGAATCCGACCAATGAATTCAGGGATAATCCCAAATTGCATTAAATCTTCCGTCACGATTTGTTGCATCAAGCTTTGATTTTCATCAACCGCTTGGCCAGCTTTGCTACCAAAACCAATCGTCTTTTCACCTAAACGGTTTTTAACGATTGTTTCGATGCCATCAAAGGCCCCACCAATAATGAATAAAATATTGGTTGTGTCGATTTGAATCAATTCTTGTTGTGGGTGCTTACGTCCGCCCTGAGGTGGCACGCTAGCAATTGTCCCTTCAAGAATCTTCAAAAGTGCTTGTTGCACCCCTTCACCAGAAACATCACGGGTAATTGAGACGTTTTCGCTCTTCTTGGCAATCTTATCAATTTCATCGATATAAATAATGCCACGTTCAGCGCGATCAACATCAAAATCAGCGTTTTGCAAGAGCTTCAAGAGAATGTTCTCAACATCTTCACCAACATAACCAGCTTCCGTCAACGTCGTGGCATCTGCAATCGCAAATGGAACGTTGAGGATCCGTGCTAAGGTTTGGGCTAAGAATGTCTTACCTGAGCCAGTAGGCCCGATTAAAGCGATATTACTCTTTTGAAGTTCAGTATCACCTTTTTCGGCAACCGTCATTTGGTTAACACGTTTGTAATGGTTATAAACGGCAACTGAGAGCGCCTTTTTAGCTTCTGTTTGACCAATGACATAATCATTTAAAATTGCAAGAATTTCGCGTGGTTTTGGTACTTCTAATAAGTCATTAACAGCTTCATCTTTAAATTCTTCATCGATAATTTCTTTACAGAGATCGATACATTCGTTACAGATATAAACACCAGGGCCGGCCACAATCTTCTTTACTTGATCTTGTGATTTACCACAAAACGAACAAGTAACAGGGCCATTCGTTGTTTCTGTATCATCTAACATACTGGGATTCTCCCCTTCCTATACATCTATCATAGCAGATTTCTAATATTAGTCATCTCAGACCGCTTAGAAATGTAATTAAGACTATATCACATCACTGCGCTAGATGAAAGTAATCCGTTTTTAACGCCATATAACGCAAAAGCGGGTTCAAAGTAGTCACCTTGAACCCGCTTTTAGAACCGATTAAAGCTCATCTAACTATCTAATTATTTAGCGTCTTTAACTTCAACAGCTGAATCAGCAATCACTTCGATAGCTTTCTTAACACCGATATCATGTTTTAACATGTCATCTGATAAGACGCTGCGAACAGCTGATTCTTCCATGTTGTATTGTTCTGCTAAACTCTTAAGTTCTGCAGCAACTTCTTCGTCAGTTGCTTCGATCTTTTCAGCTTCAACAACAGCTTCTAAGACAAGGCTTGTCTTAACGCGTTTGTCAGCATCACCGGCGAATTGTTTCTTCAAATCATCTTCTGTTGTACCAGTGATTTGATAGTACATTTCTGGGTTGATACCTTGTTGTTGCATGTTACCTAAGTATTGTTGTAATTGACTGTTGATTTCTTCGTCAATCATTGCTTGAGGTAATTCAGGAATTGTTGCATTTTCTGTTGCTTTAGCAACGGCTGTATCTTGGATAGCAGCGTCAGCAGCATCATTCTTTTGTTGTTTTAATTCTTCACGAATTTTTTCTTTTAATTCGTCTAATGAATCAACGTCTTCGTCGATATCCTTAGCAAATTCGTCATCAAGTTCTGGTAATTCCTTACCCTTAACTTCGTGAATCTTAACCTTAAAGATTGCTTCTTTACCAGCTAATTCTTCTGCTTGGTAATCTTTAGGGAATGTTACTGTAACGTCAACATCTTCTTCAGCTTTGTGACCAACTAATTGATCTTCAAAACCAGGAATGAATGAGTTTGAACCTAATTCTAATGAGTAGTTATCTGCTTGGCCACCATCAAAAGGTACACCATCAACAGAACCAGCATAATCAATAACGACTGTGTCGCCATTTTCTGCTGCTGCATCTTCTTTAAGTACTAATTCAGCTTGACGTTCGCGACGTGTTTCAAGTTCTTGTTCTACGTCTTTAATTGTAATACGACGGCTTTGTTTTGGTACTTCTAAGCCTTTGTAATCGCCTAATTTAACTTCTGGTTTAACAGTGACTTGAGCAGTAAGGACCCAAGCTTCACCTTTTTCCATTTTTTCAACATTAATTTGTGGTTGATCAACTGGATCAATCCCTGCTTCTGCAACAGCTGCTTCATATGCTTCTGGTAATACAGCATTTAAGGCATCTTCGTAAAGTGCTTCTTCACCGTACATCTTGTTAAAGATTTGGCGAGGCATCTTTCCTTTACGGAAACCAGGTGTGTTGATGTTTTTACGTACACGTTTGAACGCTACGTCTAAACCTTCACTAATTTTATCTAAATCAATTTCAAAGGTAAGTTCACCATCATTGGCGCCCTTTTTTTCCCATTTTGCTGACATAATTTCCCTCCGACAGTTATATTCACAATCTATCAATTGCATACTTAATCAGCATAAACTATTTGACCTAAATTGTAAATATTTATTGGCCTAAAAAACCGATAAAATCCGTTTTTTTAGCGATTAAAGCGCATTATTGATTGAATCTTATGTATAAAAAAACTCGCAGCTTTTACACTACGAGTTTTTCCAATTCAACTAAGTTGAATATTAGTCAATAATTTCACTTACGACACCGGCACCAACAGTACGGCCACCTTCACGAACAGTAAATTTAAGACCCTTTTCAATAGCAACTGGTGAGATTAATTCAACAGTAAATGTTACGTTATCACCAGGCATAACCATTTCTACACCTTCTGGTAATTCGATAACACCTGTAACATCAGTTGTATGGAAGAAGAATTGTGGACGATAGTTTGAGAAGAATGGTGTATGACGACCACCTTCATCCTTGCTCAAGATATAAACTTCACCCTTGAAGTTTTTGTGAGTTTGGATTGAACCAGGTTTAGCTAAAACTTGGCCACGTTCGATGCTTTCGCGATCGATACCACGTAATAAAGCACCAACGTTATCGCCGGCTTGACCTTGATCCAATGTCT
The DNA here is from genome assembly GCF_033176295.1 of Latilactobacillus sp. Taxonomy (NCBI): domain Bacteria; kingdom Bacillati; phylum Bacillota; class Bacilli; order Lactobacillales; family Lactobacillaceae; genus Latilactobacillus; species Latilactobacillus sp. The sequence continues at coordinate 124,035 of NZ_JAMQEX010000001.1, read as the reverse complement.
TACGGAACATTTCCAAACCAGTAACAGTTGTTTTAGCAACTTCTTCTTTAAGACCAACGATTTCAACTTCGTCACCGACAGTAACTTGGCCACGATCGATACGGCCTGAAGCAACAGTACCACGACCAGTGATCGTAAATACGTCTTCAACAGGCATCAAGAATGGTTTGTCTGTGTCACGTTCTGGAGTTGGGATATATTCGTCAACAGTAGCCATTAATTCTTCAACAGCTTTAACGTCGTCAGCATTGCCGTTCAATGCACCAAGTGCTGAACCGCGGATAACTGGAATATCGTCACCAGGGAAATCGTATTCTGATAATAATTCACGAACTTCCATTTCAACCAAGTCCGTTAATTCATCATCATCAACTAAATCTGTTTTGTTCAAGAAGACGATGATGTAATCAACACCGACTTGGTGAGCAAGCAAGATATGTTCACGAGTTTGTGGCATAGGACCATCAGTTGCAGCAACAACTAAGATGGCACCGTCCATTTGAGCAGCACCAGTGATCATGTTTTTAACGTAATCAGCATGTCCTGGGGCGTCAATATGTGCATAATGACGGTTTTCTGTTTCGTATTCAACGTGGGCTGTATTGATAGTGATACCACGTTCTCTTTCTTCTGGAGCAGCATCGATGTTTGCATAGTCTTGAGCTTCAGCCAAGCCTTTGTCTGCCAACATCTTTGTGATTGCTGCTGTTAAAGTTGTTTTACCATGATCAACATGTCCGATAGTACCGATGTTAACATGGGGTTTTGTTCTTTCGTAATGTGCTTTTTCTGCCATTAAACGAACCTCCTGTATTTTCGCAAGAAAAAATCAGCGTATAGCATTTCACTAATACTGATAATCCTTTACGTAATATTATAATACTTCAAGCGTTAAAATCAAAGTGTTTTTTTACGCTTAAAGAATTCAAAAATGATTATATCTGCTATGAGCGCGTTTGTAAACACTTAAGCCTTAAAAAAAGTATTATTTTACACATAAAATCGTTGTTTTCTAGCCCTAAAAGACTAGTTCTTCTGTTAATTCTTGCAATTTTTTTAGCCATTGAATCGTCTTTTCTGAAATCTGAACTGTTGGCTCAAACATAGACAGTCCTAACTGCTGAATCAGTGCCTGGCCCCATTCTTCAGGATTATCGATGACTGTTTCCTCGAAGGGATAAAGATAAGCAAACGTCATTTGACACTCCGCTAAGGCCGCTTCGAGGATGATGGGATCTTGTTGGGCTAAGATATTCTGAATTGTTTTTTGAATTAATTTTAAAATGGGCCGATTAGCCATCAATTCTAGCTCGCCGGGAACCACTTCTCGTACTTGTTCAAACCAATTAATCGTCACTGCTTTTGAATACCGCAGACGAACGAGCGTTTCTAAGACCGTCGTTTTTACAAATGGATGACTGTACGGATTCACCAAAATTGGTAACACACCCTGTAAATAATCAGCTAGTGGTAATAATTCTGCTTCATCAAGTCGTTGTTGTTGATCCTGGAAATCACCGGTTGTAAGGTTGTAAAGTCGTTCTTGCCGTTTCTTAATTGTCTGCTTTTCAGCCACCTGATAGGCTTTTTCAGCCGTTCTTAACGTCTCTTGTCCCTTTTGCTTGGTCTGCTGTTCAAACACGTCAGTCGCCTCTACAGTAGCCCACAATTCGTTGGCCGCGATGAAGTGTTGATTATCAATGAGTAGCGCATTATATAGCAACCTTAAATCGGGCTCATTGGTATAGAAGGCCTTCTTCTCAAATGCTAATTGTAAGGCGTGCCGATTATCGCCAGCAGCCACCAGTACGCTGACCAATAAAAGGTTTAATACCGTTGTCTGTTGTAGCTCGTAAGCAGCCTCTAAAGGGGCTATTGCCTCTGGCCATCGGCGCTGATTAAGCGCTACTTTGCCTAAACGGATCAAGTTTTCAAATTGATTCGGCAGTGCCGTCACTTCTCCCATAATGACCTCTCCTCTTTAAAAACACTAAATTAAAAGGGCCCCGATAAATAATCCTTTATCCGGCCCTTTTTTAAGTGTCATCACTTAATTAATCTTGTTTTTTCTCAACTACTGGTTTAGTGTCTTTCTTTTGACGACGGTGATTTTGGTTAATTTCCATAATTACCGGTAAAATAACTGGACGTCGTTTTGTTTGTTCGTATAAGTAATGACTTAAATTTTCACGAACGTCTTGTTTCAAATGGCTCCAGTCAAATTCTTTATTATCAAGATTGTTCTGAACAGCTTGTTTAATGATTTCTGAACTCTCTGCCATGAGATCCTTGCTTGTTTTAACGTAGACAAAACCTCTTGCCGTTACTTTTGGTTCAGCAATAATCTTCTTATTCTTCCGGTCGATTGTCACAACGGCGATAAAAATACCATCTTCTGACAATAATTTACGGTCGCGCAAGACAATGTTGCCGATATCGCCAATGCCACTACCATCAATCATCACATCAGTGGCATCAACTTGGCCCCCAACATGCATCTTACCATTGTCATAGGCGACAATATCACCCTTACCGACGATAAAGATATTCTTATAATCCATCCCGGTTTCATGGGCAATATCCGCATGCGCAGCCATTTGTCGGTATTCACCTTGAACCGGCATTAAGAATTGCGGATGAAGTAAATTCAACATTAATTGTAGATCATTTTTATTAGCATGACCTGAAGCGTGTAGATCATCACCGACAGCTTTGACCTCGCCACCTGCGCGATAAATCATATCTTTAGTCTTCGCTAAGATGGTTTCCATTGCATGTGAAGGAGATGTCGTCAAATAAACAAGATCTCCTTGTTCAATATGGATTAAGCGGTGATGGCTTGTTGCCATCTTTTGAAGGGCTTTGATTGGTTCACCCATCCGGCCTGTTTCAAGGATTACCGTTTCCTCAGGTGCTAATGTACTTAGCGCTTTAGGTTGCACTAAGATGTCTTCATCTGGCAAGGTTAACATTTCTAAGCGCATTGCTGTTCGCACAATTTTTTCCAAATCACGGCCTGTTAAAACGACCTTCCGGTTTGTTTTATAAGCGGCATCGATAACTTGTTGAATACGGAGGATATTTGAGGCCACTGAAGCCACGATAATCCGCCCGTTTTGATATTTAAATGTTTCTAAAATTGATTCGGCAATATCGCGTTCATTAGCCGTTTCAAAAGGTGATTCCGCATTAGCAGAGTCACTCAATAGGGCTAAGACGCCTTGTTGACCGATTTCAGTTAAACGGGCATAATCCGTTTGATACATTGGTAATGCTGATTGATCAAACTTGAAGTCCCCGGTATAAACAATTTGGCCTTCATCTGTTTTCACAACAATCCCTAACGAACCTGGAATGGTATGCGTTGTTTTGAAGAATGAAACTGTCGCTTGTTCAAAATCAATTGCTGTATTGGCATTAATCACGTGGAAATTATTGAAATGCCGTAATTTAGGTTCGCTGCTGACCGTAATCTTAGCGAGCGCAATTGTTAATTCAGAACCAAAGACAGGCACATCATGGCCTTTCAAGAAGTATGGCAAGGCGCCAATTGCATCAGCGTGACCGTGCGTTAGGAAAATCCCAGCGACACGTTCTGCATTTTCTTCCAAATAAGTCATATCTGGGATTACAATATCAATCCCTAATAATTCAGTTTCTGGGTATTTTAACCCACAATCTAAGATATAAATTTCGTCGTTAACTTCCACAACGTTTAAATTCTTACCGTTCTCGCGTACACCACCAAGTGGCATAATCTTAATATTACTCATTCTTTCACCTCTAAAATTGAAAGGGTTACTTTCAAACTATTATTTGTTTTTTTGAGTGTTACTTTCGTTTAAAACTCATCCGCTTTAAAGTCTAATACATATTTTATCACAATTTAAACAAACTAACAGCTTTTGATTACTAAAGGCCTTACATTTTCAAGTTCATCTTAAAAAAGCGCACAAAAAAAGCAAACAGCCAAAAAGACTGTTTGCTTTTAAAGGTTGAATTAACGACGTAAGCCAAGGCTCTTGATTAATTCACGGTAACGTTGGATATCGTTGTCACGTAAGTAACGTAAAAGGTTACGACGGTGACCGATTTTCTTCATTTGACCAACATATGAATGATGATCTTTCTTATGAACAGATAAATGTTCGTTTAATGAGTTGATTTCTGCAGTTAAGACAGCGATTTGTACTTCTGCTGAACCTGTATCGCCTTCGTGACGTGCATATTCATTGATGATTTCGTTTTTTCTTGCTTGTGAAATAGCCATTGCTAATTTCCACCCTTCAGTTATATTACCCGAAACAACGAATAGCGTCGGGTGAACGTCGCTAAACAGAGTAACGGGTTTGTGCTTTTAAAGCACTGTCTTAGTTTACTAAAAAATTATGCTGAAAGCAAGGCTAAGTTCAAATTCATTAAGCAGTCAAGTTTAAATACTTTACAAGTTTCTATTGCAATCCCCCACACTATTTTGGTATAATAACGTCTGTTGAAATTAAAAATCTTTTTTATAAAGATAGTGAAACCCATCGGAGGTGAACAACCATGCCACAAATTAAATCTGCTATGAAACGTGTGAAAACAATTGAAAAAGCAAACAACAGAAACGCTTCTCAATTAAGCACAATGCGTTCAGCAATCAAAAAGTTCAAAGCTGCTCAGGCTGCTGGTAACGAAGAAGCTGCAGACCTATTGAAAGCTGCTACACGCGCTATTGATATGGCCTCAACAAAAGGCTTAATCCATGCTAACAAAGCTGGCCGTGACAAGTCACGTTTAAACAAAATGATGGCTAAGTAATTCTAACCAATATTTTAATAGGCCCGACTAAGACGTTTTCGTTTTAGTCGGGCCTATTTTTTTGTGTTTTATGCCACTTTTTTAGCGGCAAATTGGAGCATGAACAATTCAAATAACAATTCAGGTTGTCCCTGTCCGGTTTTAATTTTAACTTCGATTTCTTCTAAACCTAAGTAAGCTTGCGCTAAAGTTTGCTTTGAAAAATGTTTAATCTGTTGCATCGCCAATTTAATTCGGTACGGATGAATTTTTAAAACACTGGCTAGATTACCCTGACTATACCCTTTTTCGAATAAAATTTTAACTTGCAATAGTAAGCGGAATTGACCGATCAGAATCGCGTTAATCTTGAGCGGCTCTTCTTTTTGGAGTAGTAATTCATGATACATCGTCAAAACGGGGCCCACTTTTTTCTGCAAAACAAGCGGTACTAATGAAAAGACGTTATCTTCAATACTGCTGCTGACCAATTCAGCGACCGCTGCTGTCGTAATTTGCTTAGTTTGTTGTGCGTACAGCATTAATTTCGGTAATTCTGCCATGATTTGGCTATAGTCACTATTGGTTTTACTAATCAATAAGGCTAACGCTTCACTTTCAATCTGCATCCCCTGTTGCTTCAACTCAGCGGTTACCAACTGTTGAACTTGGCGCTCATTCACTTTTTCAACAGAAACTAATGAAGCAACCTTTTTTAATTGCTTCACGATTTTTTTACGTTCATCTAACTTAGGGTACGGCGCAAATAGTACCACACTTGTTGTTGGTTGTGGCTTTTCAAGATAGGCTTGGAAACGAACTAAATCCTGATCGAGCTTGTTTTTAACCTTTTCACCCGTTAAAAAATAGGGATTTTGCATAAAGACAATTCGCCGCTCACCAAAAAAAGGGGCCGATTCGGCATCATCCAAAGCATTCGCCACATCGGTCGTTGCTAAATCATAGCTGGCAAAATTCATTGTTTGTTCTTCTTCTGGTAGGTAGTGTTTAAAGAGTTGACGCGCTTTTTCAATCAACGCTGACTCTTGCCCTAAAACCAGGTAAATCGGTGCTAATTGATTTTGTTGAAGCTCTTTTTGTAATTGTTCAATTGTCATTTTTCACTATCCTTTATTGTTGTTTGCAGTTTTTCGCTTTGACCGGGACCGTACGCCCAGGTCAACATCCCCTGCTGCGCCGTTAGCCAATAAGGCACTTTGGCCGCTTGCAAAGTCGTCAAAGTTTCCTGGTGCGGATGACCATAACGATTCTCTCTGCCGGTTGAGATTAATGCGCCTTTTAAGTGCAATTTTTTAATCACGGTGGGGTCACTAGCCGTTTTACTACCATGATGGCCAACTTTTAAATAATCGACGGTTAATTGTGGATACCGCTCGATAATTGCCCGTTCACCTTCTTGTTCTAGATCTCCTGTAAAAAGCCAGCTAGCCCCACCAATTTGTGCCTGTAAGACTAACGAATCACTATTTTCGCCTTTTCCCGGCTTAGTCGGTGCTAAGACGTTAAATTTTTGCGATCCCACTTTAAAAGCGGCCCCGGCTAAATAGGGTTCTATCTGAACCGTTGCTAAAAATGGTCGAATTTGTCTTTGAAATTGCCGATTTTGCGGTAATCCGGCAGCACAAATGATTCGATCAACACGAATTTGTTTTAAAATCTGGTTCAAATCACCAATATGATCGGCATCCTGATGAGAAAGTGCCACCGCATCAATGTGATCTACTCCTTGGCTATAGAGATAATTAACCGTTACTTTTTCCGCTCGTGAAACCTGCGCCCGCCGTTGCCAAGCTGCTTGCGGTAGCGCTAGGCGACCACCAGTATCGATTAAAAGCTGATGCCGGTTAAACGGCGTCTGAATCAACAGACTATCACCTTGACCAATATCAAACATGACCACCCGACCAGTCGGATTAAAATGAATCGCCAAAAAACTAGCCAGATACAAACTTACCAATGTGCGTTTCAGCCGTTTACGCCATTGATTACTAATTGCCTGGCCATCGATTAACAAGAGACTGACCGTCACAATCAATAGTAACGGTAATAATGGTATTTTACCAAACGTAATCATCGCATGGGGAATTTGAGCAACTAGTCCTAAGCCTTTGTAAATCAACTGTAACAGCCACTCACATCCGTTAACCACTAGATTGCTAACAGGTAACATCACACTCGCTACAATCACCAAACCTAGCACAATTGGCAGATAGATAGGCGTTACCAAGGCATTCATCATTATCGTCAGCACATGCCAGCGATAATTAAAGCGTAAGCAAACCGGCAAACTCAATAAACTTAGCCAGTAAGCAACTTTAAAAGTGCTACCCTCACCAATATAAATGAGCGCAAAGGCCATCAAATAACTTAAAATCCCGCCCATACTATGTAGCAAATAAGGCTGCCAGAATAAATTGACCAGTAATACTAAACTCCAACTATCTAACCTTGATTGCCGAATGCCCAACTGTTTGCAAAGTAACCGGGATAAAATAAGCGCAATCGCGCGACTAATGCTTGTCGTACCACCAACCAGTAAGGCATATACCGGCAATAGCCCAAATAACATACAGTTTAACCACTCACGCGGTATGCGGCAATAAGTCGCACACCACCGAATGACTTGCACTAAATAAAACACGTGCAACCCTGATAGACTTAAGAGATGAATAATCCCTAAGTGGCCCAAAACAACCTGGTAATGGTCAACTTGCGCTTCCCGCAAACCTAATAGTAACGTCTGCGCATGAAACCGTAGTGCTGTTGGTAACTTACGTAAATACAGTGCACACGTTTGGCGCCAATAATGTAGCCAATCCAAACCGCTACTAGGGCGTCTCAGCGCAAAAGTTGTTTTTTTGGCTAACGTCAGTTGGTAAAAGCAGCGCTTCTGTTGCGCTAAAAAACGGGCATAATCAAACTCATTTTGATTGGTAGCACCCTGTATACGTTTAAAATCTTTTTCCCCATAGAACAAAACGGGGTGTCGTACTTGCTGCCATCGCCGCTTCTCGGCGAACGTTTGGCAGCGATAATAAGCCTTAATAGTCTGACCATCTTGTTGGCCGATTGCCGTTAATTGGACACTATCGCCCGCTACTTGAATCGCATCGGGTTGCACTTTAAAGTACTGTGCTACCGGTTGTTGCGGTTGCGTCACACTATGATAGCTTATCCAAAAGCGGCCCCCGTAAACAAGGCATAAGCCGATCGTCATAATCGTTATCTGAGTTTGTCTGAGACTTATTAATTTGACAAAAGCCAATAATAATAAGCTCCAGGTTAACCAAGATTGCCCCCCAAGCATTAAGCTATTTAAACTGATTAAACAAATAACTGGATAAATCCAGTTGTTTTTCATTCAGTCGCTTGTTCGTTCTCCAAGAAATTAACGAGTGTGTGCGCATCATCAACTGATAAATTAACTTGATCAAGTTCAATCCCTGATTTTTCAATTAATTTTAGCGCGTAAGGATCATTATGATAATCTTTTTGGTAATGAATCTTACTGATACCCGCTTGAATAATTAGTTTTGTACATTGTAAACAAGGAAAATGCGTTACATAAATTTCAGCGCCTTCGGTTTGAACGCCAAATTTGGCACATTGCGTTAAAGCATTCATCTCAGCGTGAATGGTTCTGAGACAATGACCATCCCGCATTAAACAGCCAACGTCAATACAATGATCTTCGTGAGCCACCGAGCCGTTATAACCCCCGGCAATAATCCGCCGATTACGAATGACGAGCGCCCCCACAAATAGACGTGGACAGGTACTGCGCATCGATAATAAAACCGACTGTAACATAAAATACTGATTCCAAGGCATTCTCTTATTGGCCATCATCATGCTCCCTTTAATTGTTTCTTTCTAGTATAGCAAAAATACCACTTGATAAAACTAATTCACACAAATTTGTGATTGCAATTGTTCAAACGTCTTCGGACCAATCCCGCCGACTTTTTGTAGATCTTCAATCTGTTTAAATTTTCCTTGTTCATCACGATAAGCAATTATTTGTTCAGCTTTCTTGGGGCCAATGCCATTGAGGGTCTGAAGCTGCGTACTATCAGCCTGATTCAAATCGATTTTAGCAGTGTCACTCGTGCTCGATGCATTCGCACTTGTCCCAGTTGATGCCTGTTCTTGCGTACGCTCACTGGTCGTTGCGATTTGTTGTGGCGCTTGAATGAGTTCTTGATCAGTAACCACCTCTCCTTTTTTCGGAATATAAATAATCAGTTGATCGGTTAACTTTTGAGCTAAATTAAGCCGCTTGGTATCAGCCGCATCAGTCGGACCACCTGCATTTTTGAGCACCTCAAATAAGCGCGTTTCAGAGACTGTGATCGGATAAATTCCCGGGTAGACCACCGCACCTTTTATATCGACAAAACCGCCTTTTTTCTTGGTTGCCGCTTGGTGTGTCTTCTTAGTAGCGGGTTTTGTTTTAGACGCACTGGTTGCTAGCAGTTGCTCATTTTGCGTTACTTTTTGTTTTTGTTGCGATTGATGCCAATAAAAGCCACCCGCGATGATCCCCAATAGCACTAAGCAAGGCACCCACCAAAAACGCCGATATCGCTGCCAATAATCTTGCCACATCATCGTCACCTCCTTACTCTTATATACCCTTAAAGCACAAAAAAGTTTGCCGATTTTATCTTCGGCAAACTTTTTTAATGGTTTTTCAAATAAGTTAACGCATCATCTAAGGTTTTGACCGGTACGATCTTCATCTTAGTATGAATTTTTTTAGCGGCATTTTTAGCGATTGTATAATTATTTTGATAATCAGGATCAACCTTTAAAATTGCCTTTGTTACAGGATCATTCGGTGCAAAAAAGACCGTTGCGCCTTCTTGACTAGCGACCAGTACCTTTTTATCAATCCCACCAATAGCACCTACAGTACCATCAGCAGCCATTGTGCCGGTCCCCGCAATTGTACGACCCTTTTGGAGATTTTGCTTCGTTAATTGATTATAAACTTGCAACGTAAACATCAAGCCTGCAGATGGGCCCCCAATATCACCGGCATCAATTTTAACCGGGATATTGGTTTCGATTTTAGAATGATCTGTTAACGTAATCCCGAGGCCCGGATGATGCGTCCTTGGTAATTTAATCAAACGATGCGTTGCCGTTTGATGTTTTTGACCATGATCGTAACTAACCGTGACCTTTTGACCAACTTTCAAACCTTGGACATACTTTACAAAAGCATTGGCATTTTTAAATTGATGATGATCAATCGCGGTAATCGTATCACCGACTGCTAAATCATCTTTAAAAGTGGAGTTGCCTAACATCGACATCACATAAACGCCCAGATACTTCGTATGGTAGGCCTTATCAGCTTTTTTATAGGCGGCTTCAACGGCAGCGTTAATTGAACTATCCATATAGTACTTTTGAATCTGTTCGTAAGCTTCGGTATCTTCATTGCCCATCAATTCGTCACGACTTTCAATTTCCGTAAAAGGTTGCGTCTTGGACAATAATAATTGCAACGGTGTTACTGGACCTCTGACACCAACAGTTGTCAGCATAAAATGGCCTTTTTGATGATCATGTTTACCGTCGACCTTAACATATTGGCTGGTATTTTCTGCGGTCCCGGCACCTTCAATATAATAGCCAGTGGGCATTAAACAAACAACTGCAACAATGATTAAAACCACAATTACAATTAATCGTTTTGTCAGTTTCTTATTTTTTGGCATGCTAATCTCTTCCGTGTTTTAATTTTTCTTGAAGTGCAACTGCGACTGCTGGTGGCACTAATTGATCAACTTGACCACCAAAAGCAGCGATTTCCTTAACCATACTAGATGAAATAAACGAAAATTCTTGTTTTGCTAATAACAACACGGTTTCTAATTGTGCATCTTGCGTTTGATTGAGCGCTGCAATATCCCGTTCGTATTCGAAATCATTAGCATTCCGAATGCCCCGAATCAGATAGCGGGCCCCAACTGCTTGCGCAAAATTAGCGGTCAACGTTTTAGGTTGCGCTACCACACTCACATTGTCCAAATCGGCAATGACGGTTTCAATCAATGCGACTTTAGTGGGACCATCAAATAATGGCTTCTTCGCTGCGTTAGTCATGACTGCAATAATCACGCGGTCAAATAACCGACTTGCCCGTTCAACTGTATCTAGATGTCCTTTGGTAAAAGGATCAAAACTGCCTGGAAATAATGCGATTCTTTCAGTCATCCGACCACTTCCTTAACCGATAAATTCGAAAATTGCCACTTCAGTAATCCCATAGTTTTGTTGGCGTTTCAATGTATAATGTGGGATTTCTTCAGGGTACGTTAAACTCGTGTCTGTTTCACAAAGAATAATCGCCCCTGGTTTTAAGAGATCCATCTTCACAAATTGTTGTAATTCGACTAACATTTGTTGTTGTTTATAGGGTGGGTCTAACAAAATTAAGTCAAACTGTTCTTTTGCATCTGCTAGTTTTAACAGTGCTTTTTCAGCTGGCATCTTCCAGATTGTGAAACATTCAGGCATCTTTGTCACTGCTACGTTATCTTGAATCGTTTGAATTGCCGCGTATTGGCGATCAATTAAATAAGCATGGTCCATACCACGCGAAACAGCCTCAATCGCGAGGCCACCGCTACCAGCGTATAAATCAAGCGCTTGACCACCATCAAAAAATTGCCCCAGCATACTGAACATGGCTTCTTTCACTTTATCCGTTGTGGGTCTGGTCTTCATTCCGGGGACCGCCTTTAAGCGACGGCCACCAAATTCTCCTGCAATAATCCGCATCTCTTTACTCCTTTAATGCCGCTTTAGTAGCGGTCTCTTGATTCGCTAATTCGGCTAATGCGCCAAATTCCATATCGAGCATGGGGCGTTGCGAACGCGTTACTCGTTTAACATAGTGTAGTTTCTTTAATCGTTCGATAACCGCCGGTGCTTGGTCCGCATCAACGTATAAATAAACGTATTTCATTCGTTTAGACGTATAATACACAAGTCCGTAACGTCGCAATTGTTTGACTTGCCGTAATGAATACAGCCAAACAACAATGCCTTGTCGTTGCGTCATTTCTAATGCCATTTTATCAGTCCTTATCTTGTAATTTATTCACCAATCACAACCAAGGTATGACCCTCTGTACAGATAATTTGAATCCGCTGGTAGGCTTGGTCGTGAATTGCTCGGTAAAATGCTGGATTGGTCTGCCGTTCAAAAATGAGCTGTTGCACACTGACTGGCTGATCAAAATAAAAGAGCTGTTGTTTAGTTAGTTGATAATCTGCTAAAGCCTTCGCGGTAAAATCTGCTTCAGTTAATTTTTGTGGTAAGGCCGTTTGTCGTTGTTGTTTAGCACGCTTCAATCGTCGTTTTCCAGAATCAGTTAACAACGTCTTAGGTGCCTCTTCCAGCGTCTTTAGAAATAGTTGATCAGCTTCCAGTAATACGTCGCTCCGTAACTCAGGTAGCTTGGCGTTGAGCCGTATCGTCTGACAATACTGTAATAATGCCAATTGCCGCTCATCATCAACTTGTTGTGATTGACCTGTTGCGACTTCTGGCACCGGTACTGGCGTCATTGAGGTTACTGGATATAAGTTCGATTGCAACAAGCAATTGGCATTTAAATAAACCACCGTCGCCACGCCACCTTTTTGCATTACCAAAATCGCATAGGTTTTATTCTTAAATGCAATCAGTGGTCGCTGCCGTTGTTGCGTTTCGTTCAACTCAATTTGAAATTTTTGTTCATGTAAATTAAGCTCATAATTGGCTGGAATCGTCGTAATCTGAGTAATTGCCTTTAACGACTGCCCAAATTCAAACGGCTTAATCGCGTTATCTTGACCAATCACCACTAATTGTTGCGTTGTCCCTGTTTGATCGTCAATCGTTGCTTCAACATAATGCCGGCTATTTAATTGAAATAACCATCGGCTCTGCAGGCCATCTTCTACCGACTGTTTAACAGGTTGCCCATATTGCGCTACCAATTTCGTCGCAGGTTGATTAATAAACTTCGCCGGACCCTGCGTCTTTAATAACGGGTTTTGCGGATGCGTCAATTTTGTATGCCGTTTAACCCGGCTCTGCGTTGAATCAGCTGTTGGCTGAGCATGATGCATAACGGGCCATGCATATAATAAGACTAACCATGCCCCCAATGCGATTAAAAAACGCCCCAAATTTTTCATTTGTGAGTCCTCACGATTGTTTCATTTTAAGCGCCTTTTTTTCCTGAGCACTGACGTTCAAGACTAAGCCCAGGCCTGTCGCTAACACTAGCATGCTTGACCCCCCATAACTAATGAAGGGTAAGGTCACCCCGGTAATTGGTAGCAGGCCTAACAGACCACCAATATTAAACAAACTTTGGACGAAAATAATCGTGCCTATCCCATAACAAATTAAGGCATTATAGGTTTGACGCGCTCTAATTCCGATGGTAAAAATTCTAAAAATCAGTAAAAAGAGTAGCCCTAAAATAAAAAGGGCCCCTATAACGCCGAGTTCTTCAGTTGTAATCGATAAAATAAAATCGGTATAAGGTTCAGGCAAATAGCCTCGTTTTTGAATACTATTACCAAGCCCCATACCAAACCAACCACCGTTATTAATCGCATAATAGGAATTAACGAGTTGACTCCCACCCATATTTTCGAGTTTGAATGGTTCTAAAAAGGCTAGAATTCGGTTGAACCGATAATTGACCCCGGTCGTTAAATTCAAGCGACTCAATCCGGCAATCGCCGCAGTAATAACAGCTAAGGTTGCACTGATGATTGAAATCCCCCACCAAAAAGAGATGCCACTGGCAAATAGTAATACCAATAAAATAATCCCTAGAATTGCCGCACCACCAGTATCAGGTTGTACCAATACAAAGGCGATAATGACGGCCACCAAAATCACGGGTGCGGAAAACAACTTAACATTGTCACGCCAATGCTCCGACAGATTCTTTTCACGTTTGGATAACATGTTAGCCAAGTATAAAACAATTAATAACTTAGCAAATTCTGCTGGTTGAATGCTAAAGGGTCCTAGATTAATCCAAGCAGTTGCCCCATTAATCGCAGCGTCCGGTCTAATCCGACTTAACACCAATAGGTAAAAGAGCGCCAATAAAATGACGACTGTCACACCAATTAAAAACTTAGGTTTCCTTAATAGATTTAACTTTAAAAAGAAGGAAAATAGTAATAATCCAAAGCCAAGGCCGATATAAATTAATTGCTTAGTAAAATAAGCATCCGGCTTAGCACCATGAATCGACATTAAATCCGAACTCGCTGAATAGACCATCAAGGCCCCAATCGCACATAAAATAACGTACGGAATTAATAACCAATAATCTAAATACTGCGCTTTATCTCGAAGCTTATGCCACACACTTACACCTAATTTCTATGAACTTCATTCTGAGCTTGCGTTTGATAAATCTCTAAATAAAGTTGATTAATACGCGTTTCAAGTTCATTTACTAATTGCGATCCTTCTTGGTCACTAATTAACCGAACTCTTTTGGCAAAATCAACTTCTTTTGTAAAACCAAACAGTTGTGTATCAATAATTTCTTCAATGATGGGACATTGACTTAAACAAAGCGCGTCGAATTGCTTCGTCAATAACGCTTCAATTTTAGCTGCGTCTGATTTTAAAGTCATATACCCGATTGTTTCTTGTTTAATCATCATTTAACGCCCACTTAAACTGTTATAGTAATGCACACTCTGCAGGTTATTATACCATATCTGACACTAAAAAAAGGTAGCCTAAAGTGTCTTAGGCTACCTTTTAATATAGTTTTAAGCTTATTATCCGCGTTTACGCTTCTTGTCAGCTTTAGTACGCATACCTGTGTCAAGAATCTTCTTACGTAAACGAACAGAAGTTGGTGTTACTTCACAGTATTCATCATCGTTTAAGAATTCAATTGATTCTTCAAGTGACATTTCTTTAGGTGTCTTGATAGCAGCTGAGTGATCTTTACCAGAAGCACGAGTATTCGTTAAGTTTTTACCCTTAGTAACGTTTACGGCGATATCTGTATCACGGCTGTTTTGACCAACGATCATCCCTTCATAAACATCAACGCCAGCGCCGATGAATAATTGGCCACGATCTTCAACTGATTGTAAACTATAAGTTGTTGATGAACCAGCATTGATTGAAACTAATGCACCGTTACGACGGCCTGGTTCCCAGTTTTTAATCACTGGCATGTATTTTTCGAAGGTGTGGTTCATAATCCCGTATCCACCAGTCATCGTTAAGAATTCTGTTGAATAACCGATTAAACCACGTGAAGGTGCTAAGAAAGTCATCCGTGTTTGGTTATTAGCATCACTTTCCATGTTTTGCATTTCACCCTTACGTTGGGCCATTGAATCGATTACTGAGCCTGTATATTGGTCAGGTGTATCGATTTGAACCATTTCAAAAGGTTCGCAAGTAACGCCGTCAATATCACGATAGATAACTTCTGGACGTGATAATTGTAATTCGAAGCCTTCACGACGCATTTCTTCAACCAAGATTGAAAGATGCAATTCACCACGACCTGAAACAATCCAAGCACCGGCTTTATCTGTATCTTCAACACGAAGTGAAACGTCAGTGTGTAATTGATGACGTAAACGTTCTTCAATCTTACGACCAGTAACGAAATCACCTTCACGACCAACAAATGGTGAATCATTAGCAGCAAATGTCATTTGTAAAGTTGGTTCGTCAATCCGTAAAATTGGTAATGCTTCTTGATGGTCAACTGGTGTGACAGTTTCACCAACGTAGATATCTTCCATACCTGAAACAGCGATTAAATCGCCAGCTTTAGCTTCTTGGATTTCAACACGGTCTAAACCGATGAAACCAAAAATCTTCGTAACCCGGAAGTTCTTAGCAGAACCGTCAAGTTTAAGAACAGAAACTTGATCACCGATTTTGATTGTCCCACGAGAAACGCGGCCAATACCGATACGACCAACATAGTCGTTATAATCTAACATAGCCACTTGGAATTGAAGTGGTTCGTCACTATTATCAACTGGTGCTGGGATTGTATCTAAGATTGTGTCAAAGATAGGAACCATTGTGTGAGCTTGTGTGTCTAAGTCTGATTCAAGACTTGATGTCCCGTTGATAGCACTTGCGTACACAACTGGGAATTCAAGTTGATCTTCGTCAGCACCAAGTTCGATGAATAATTCAAGCACTTCATCAACCACTTCTTCAGGACGTGAGCCTGGGCGGTCAATTTTGTTGATAACAACGATTGGTGTTAAATGTTGGTCTAAAGCTTTTTTCAAAACAAAACGTGTTTGTGGCATTGTACCTTCAAAAGCATCAACGACTAATAATACACCGTCAACCATCTTCATGATACGTTCAACTTCACCACCGAAATCGGCATGTCCTGGTGTATCCAAGATGTTGATTTGTTTGCCGTTATATTTAACAGCAGTATTCTTTGAAAGAATTGTGATCCCACGTTCTTTTTCGATATCATTTGTATCCATTGCACGGTCAGAAATTTCTGCATGGCCATCCAATGTATCTGATTGTTTTAACATTTCGTTAACTAAGGTTGTTTTACCATGATCAACGTGGGCGATAATTGCGATATTGCGAATGTCTTCTCTTTTTTTCAAGTGTTTCAGCTTCCTCTCGCTAGTGACTTAACTAGTGTTGTTTGTCTCATGTATACAAGCTATTATTTTACCATAATAAACAGGGCTATGCTTCTTATATTAGCGATTTTTTGAAAATACGCAAGACTTTTTCATGAAAATCTAATTATTCGGCCGTTTTTGAATGGGCCATAATGGCGATAATTTCTTGCATCGCTTGCTTTGGTGCAATAATCATCCCTTCTTTGGCAACCATTGAAATTGGTTGACCATCGAAATTTAAAATCTGAAAACCAAGTGTCTCGGCTAAAACGCGTCCCGCAGCAATATCCCATGGTGCTAACTTTGAAATATAAGCTTGCGCATTCCCTCTTAACAATTGCGCAAAGGTAATGCCGGCACTGCCATAAATACGCACACCTGAACTTTGAACGAAGACCTGTTGTAATTGTCGTTCATTCGTCACCAACATGCGTGTATTAACGCAGATTAAGCCTTCTGATAGCGGTTGATCCGCTGCCTGTTCTAAGGCTTGTTCATTGCGGAAAATTCCTAATTGCGGACCACCCCAGAAAAGTTGATCAGCCATCACATCGTAAATAATCCCGAATAAGGCTTGTCCATCTTCGTAGACCCCAATCATAATCGCAAAATTTTCCTGTTGCTTAACAAAATTCATTGTGCCATCAATTGGATCAACGAAAAAAGTTAGACCGTTATGCCAATCGCCAGCACCGACATTGGCCCCTTCTTCTCCGACTAATTGCGCCATTGGATATTCCGCTTTGATTTGTTCTGCGAAAAAGGCTTGGTTCGCGCAGTCGACGTTGGTCACTAAATCATTACGACTTGATTTAGTCATAATTTCTAAAGGTTGTGTCATCTTTTTGCGTGTTTCAGCGGCTGCTTCAAGTACCCACTTTTGTAATGAACGACTTAATTGATATAGCGCCTCTTGTTCCATCTTTTTTCATCTACTTTCAATTATTAGTCGTCATCTTAATTTGTGCCCGGCCACTCTTTTGAGCAGTTTGCATACAACGGTAGATTGAATAACCAGAAGCTTCCGTAAAAGCTTTATCAAGTTGTTTTTCAATCATCTTGCTTCGAACGACTTGTTTAAAATCACGGTAGGCCGCGTTTAAATCTTCAACTTTAGCGCCAAATTCATAAGCTTGTTCAACAAGATTATATAAATGCATGACTTGAACCACTTCTTCTGGTGTCCAATCTGATTCTAAAGGATAGCTATAGTTAGTTTGCATAAGTACTCCTAAATTTAAGTCAATTTAAGCAAAATTGACGTTTTTAATATCAATCATTATAGCGCATTTTTTTAGGAACTGTCGAATCGTTTTAGCAAGTGTATACAAAAAGGGCCGTCACAATTCATGACGAACCCTTCAGTGTTAGATGTGAATTGGTAGGCCTAATGCTAATTCAGCATCATCCATAATTGCTTCACTCAATGTTGGATGTGGGTGAATTGTTAAGGCTAAATCTTCCGCATTCATCCCTGATTCAATTGCTAAGGTTAATTCTGAGATCAAGTCGCTAGCACCAACGCCTGCTACTTGTGCACCAAGCAACGTATTATCGTCAGTATTCGTTACTAAGCGTACAAAACCGTCAGTTTCAGCCAACGACAACGCACGACCGTTAGCAGCAAATGGGAATTTAAAACCTTTGGCGTTATAGCCTTTTTCTTTTGCTTCAGCAACCGTTAAACCAGTGGTTGCCAATTCTGGATCAGTATAACAAACCGCTGGCATCGCTTTGTAGTCCACAATCACTTTTTTACCAGCGATTGCTTCGGCAGCAATTTTAGCTTCATAACTGGCCTTATGAGCCAACGCAGCACCGGAAACAATATCACCAATAGCATAGATGCCTTTGATATTAGTTTGACCTTGTTGATCAACTTCGATTAAACCACGATCAGCCATCTTGATACCAGCTTGTTCCAAGCCCATATCATCAGTATTAGGACGACGACCAACAGTTACCATGACATAATCGGCAACCAATTGTTCTTCCTTGCCGCCAACTTCGTATTTAACAGTCACGTTTTGATCTGTTTCGATTGATTCTTTAGCCATAGCACCGGTAATCACATCGACACCCTTAGTCTTGAAGTTCTTCGTTACAAGTTGCACCATGTCTTTTTCGAAGTTTGGCAAAATTGAATCCGTTCCTTCAAGAATGGTGACGTGGGCACCCAAGTTAGCGTAAGCACCTGCTAATTCAGAACCGATGTAACCCCCGCCAATCACAACTAATTCCTTAGGCACTTCCGTTAAGTTTAAACCACCAGTTGAATCAATCACGCGTTTGTTGAACTTGAAGCCCTTAATTTCAATTGGGCGACTACCAGTTGCGATGATTAAGTTCTTGAAACTATAAGTTTGTGCACTTTCTTCTTTAATGACCCGTAAGCTATGTTCATCAACTAAAAAGGCAGAACCGTCTAAGACATCAATTTTGTGTTTTTTAAACAACATTGAAATGCCGCCCGTTAATTTTTCGACAACTTGGTGTTGTTTCCAGTCTTGCGTCTTTGCAAAATCAAGCGTTGCACCCGTTGTTGAAACACCGAAAACTTCGGAATTCTTAGCTTCTTGCAAACGATGACCTGCAGAGATTAACGCTTTAGAAGGGATACAGCCGACGTTCAAACAAATCCCACCGATATTTTCACGTTCAATAACCGTTACTTTTTGACCCATTTCAGCTGCTCGAATGGCAGCAACGTAGCCCCCAGGTCCAGAACCAATAACGACAGTTTCTAATTCAATTGCAAAATCACCTACAACCATTTTTAAATCATCCTTCCATCAATAGTAGCTCTGGATCAGCTAATAATTCTTTTAATTCGTTCATCGCACGTTGCGCAGTCCCACCATCAATTAAACGGTGATCAAATGATAATGATAATTTTAAGACTTTACCAACTGCAAGTTCGCCATCTTCGTTAACAATTGGTTCTGTGCCGATACGGCCAACCCCTAGGATAGCCACTTCAGGGTAGTTAACAACTGGTGTAAACCAACCACCACCGATTGATCCGATGTTACTAATCGTCATTGAACCGCCACTCATTTCAGCAGGTTTTAACTTATTATCCAAAGCTTTTTGCGTGTTTTCGCCAATTTCCTTAGCGATGGCAAAGATACTCTTGCTGTCGGCATCTTTAATGTTTGGTACATAAAGGCCGTGATCAGTATCGGTTGCGATGCCGACATTAATGTAGTGTTTATAAACAATTTCGCTTGTTGTGTCGTCAATTGAGGCGTTCAACGTTGGGAAATCACGTAAAACAGTTACTAAAGCCTTAACAATGTATGGTAAGAAGGTTAACTTAATATCTTTCTTAGCAGCAACATCCTTAAATTTCTTACGATGGGTCATTAATTTAGAAACTTCAACTTCATCAAATAATGTCACGTGCGGTGCAATATGCTTGCTTGTCACCATTGCTTTAGCAATTGCTTTTCGTGTTGGTGACATCTTTTCACGTGTTTCAAGTTCTGGTGTTGCTGATTCATAAGGTTTAACGGCTACTGCTGGTTCAGGTGTCGCTGTGGTTACAGGGGCACTCTTAGTGTCAGTGGTTGTCGTTGAAGCAACTAGTGCAGTACCATTTTGCATGAAGTTTTGAATATCTTCTTTCGTCGTACGACCGTGTTTACCAGTCGCTGGCACTTGGCTAATATCCACGTTATTCTCACGCGCAAACTGACGGACAGATGGCATTGCCAATACTTTCCGATTTGGATCACTAATGGCAACCACGCTTGTGTCACTACTATTATTAGTTGCTACTGGTGTTTCTGCCGCCTGAGGTGCTGGCGTTGTTGCTACGGGCGCTGAAGCTGTTGCAGTATTGTGGCCTGGTGCATCAATCTCAACAAGCACTTGCCCGACTGTTGCAACTTCGCCTTCACCGACTAAGATTTTAACAATCTTACCGCTAACAGGTGATGGGATTTCTTCAACTGATTTATCGTTTTGGACTTCTAATAAGGTATCGTCTTCTGCAATTGTATCGCCTTCTGCGACTGCCCATTTTTGGATTTCGCCTTCTGCAATCCCTTCACCAATATCTGGTAACTTAAATTGATAAACACCTTCACTGGCTGCTGGCGCTGCAGGTTGTTCTGCTGCTGGCGTAGTTGTTTCTGCTGTTGGTGCATCGTTACCTTCAACTCCTGGTGCATCGATTTCAACGAGGACTTGACCCACTGTTGCAACTTCGCCTTCACCCACTAAGATTTTAACAATCTTACCACTAACAGGTGATGGGATTTCTTCAACTGATTTATCATTTTGGACTTCTAGTAATGTATCGTCTTCCGCAATTGTATCGCCTTCTGCGACTGCCCATTTTTGGATTTCGCCTTCTGCAATACCTTCACCGATATCTGGTAATTTAAATTGATATGCCATGCTTATGTCGTCCCTTCCTTCGTTATCGACTAAAAGTTAATAACTTCTTTAACTTTATTTTCAATATCAGTTGCGTTTGGTAACCATGTTGATTCAGCTTGCCCAAATGGGAATGGTGTATCTGGTGCTGAAACGCGACCAATTGGTGCTTCTAATGAAAGGACAGCGCGTTCTGAAATTTCAGAAGCCACTTGTGCCCCAACACCCGCTTGTTTTTGTGCTTCTTGCACAATGACAACGCGACCGGTTTTTTCAACTGATGCAATAATGGTTTTAATATCTAATGGGGCGATGGTCCGCAAATCGATGATTTCTACTGAAATATTATCTTTAGCTAAATTTTCAGCCGCTTTCTTAGCCTCGCGAACCATTGCGCCGTAAGTGATGATTGAAACATCTGAACCTTCCAATGTGACAGCAGCTTTATCAAGTGGCACTGTGTAAGATTCGTCTGGCACTTCCTCACGGAATGAGCGATAAAGTTTCATATGTTCCAAATATAAAACAGGATCATTTGAACGAATCGCCGCAATCAATAAGCCTTTAGCGTCGTATGGATTGCTTGGGACAACTACTCGAATCCCAGGAATTTGGGTAATCATACCCTCAAAGTTATCTGAATGCATTTCAGGAGTATGCACACCGCCACCAAATGGTGCCCGGATTGTAATTGGCATATTACGTGTGCCACCCATCCGATAACGAGTCCGTGACATTTGACCGGCGATTGAATCTAATGTTTCAAAAACAAAACCAAAGAATTGAATTTCCGGAACGGGTCTAAAACCTTCCAAAGCTAACCCGATTGATAAACCACCAATCCCAGATTCAGCTAAAGGTGTATCGAAAACGCGTTCTTCGCCATGTTTAGCTTGCAAGCCTTCAGTCGCACGGAAAACACCACCATTTTTGCCGACATCTTCCCCGAAAATTAAGACATTTTCATCACTTGCTAGTTCTAAATCCAGCGCATTTGTAATTGCTTGAATCATTGTTTTTTGTGCCATCTTAATTCGACTCCTTTGCACTGTATTCTGTGATTTGTTCTTGAATATTTTGTGGTTGTTCTTCGAATGTTACTTTTAAGAAGTCAGTTACCTTTTGTTTAGGAATAGCATCTGCTTCATTGATTGCTTCTTTAATAGCTGCTTTAACTTGATCAATTAATTCATTTTCTTGATCTTCTGACCAGAGGCCCTTATTCGTTAAGAAACGACGCATCCTAACTAGTGGATCACGTTTCAACCAAATATCATCTGTTTCTTTTGTCCGATAACGAGTTGGGTCATCCCCGGAGAGTGTATGGGGTCCATAACGATAAGTTAAGGTTTCAATTAAAACAGGTCCGTTGCCAGCGGTTGTGAAATCTCTAGCTTCTTTCATGACTTCATAAACGGCTAGTGGATCCATCCCATCTACTTGGATAGCAGGAATCCCGGCAGCAACCCCCTTTTGGGCTAATGTCACTGCGGCTGTTTGTTTTTCACGAGGAACTGAAATAGCAAAACCGTTATTTTGAACAACGAAGATTGCAGGGGCTTTAAAAGCACCAGCAAAGTTAATGCCTTCATAGAAATCACCCTGTGAAGTACCGCCATCACCCGTATAAACATAAACGGCATTCTTGGACTGACGTTTCTTCATCCCGACAGCAACACCCATTGCTTGAATGTATTGTGCCCCGATAATAATTTGTGGTGGCATTGCTTTGAGTGATTCTGGATACTTGTTACCTTCAATATGACCACGTGACCATAAGAAAGCTTGTGATAGAGGTAAGCCATGTTGCACCAATTGTGGTACATCACGATAACCAGGGAATAAGAAATCATCCTTGTTCATCGCAAAATTGCTTGCTAATTGACTCGCTTCTTGTCCGGCAGTTGGTGCGTAAAAACCTAAACGGCCTTGACGATTTAAGGCAGTTGCACGTTGATCTAACACACGTGACCAAACCATCTGTTTCATCAATTCAACAAGTTGTTCATCACTTAGATCTGGCATGATATCAGGATTTACAACTTGGCCAGTTTCATCTAGAATCTGAACTGTTTTAAAATCTTGGCTTTCATCGCCGAGTAGTTTATCAAAATTAACTGCAGCTTTATTATTGGCCATAATATTCATTCTCCTCTTCACTAAACTGTTTTAATGTTTGCTTATATCTGTATCAATTAAGCTTCTTCACAAATATAATTTAGCATTTTACAGCACTAAATGCAAGCGTTTTACATAACTAATCATCAAACACCTTGCGCTTATCGTTTTATGTATATGTGAATTTAGTCACCAACTGATTAGCATCCGCTAAAAGCTTCCTCTGTTATATAATATATTTAAATTCTGTTATATAATAACAACCGGATCAATGCACAAAAAAAGCGCTAGTACAAACCATCGTCTGTACTAAACGCTTGTTAATTATATTTGTTGGGGTACTTCACGCCAAGACCGGTTGGGGAATTTCAGCGTTCCCAGCATGTACTAGGAAGCGTTGAACATCCGCCCAAACTGGTTCAACTCTTAAATGAGTCATTAGACGGTGAAGATTAACTAGTAGGCGCATCCGTAATTGACCGATACTTACAAAAACAAGTAAATTTTTGAATTGCCCTGTTTTTGTAACACGCATCATCATAACTGCAGTACAAATTGCTAAGCCAATTGTCACACCAACAAAAGCAAATTCGTTGACTGCAAGGACCGCAAAGAATGATACAAGTGCTGCCACTGCCATTAAGAAGGCATTTCCTAGGCGAACCTTAGCGATATCATCCTTAGGTGATAGTGTTTCATTCAACACGACACCTCTGGTACCAGTTTTAACAACTGTACCAGCTTTGATGACCGCCATTTCTTTATCAATTGTCGCTACGGCAACTGGTGCTTTTTCTGTCGCATTTAATACTAAGATGTCACCTGCTACAATTTGATCAACACCAATTTCACGTAGAAAACCATCACGCACAACACTTGCCATCTGATTTGAATCGGCAACTAACGATGCGCGTTTTGCAGCTTCAATCGTTGTTAACCCGCTTGGACGAGTTGCCAACAAACGCATTAACATCCCGCTGCTTGTGATTGCGTTTAATGTTGTTTCTTGCTTTAAATTCTTGTGCATCGCGTTCGACACTCCTTCCCTTTTGAGGAAGTCGTCGTAACACTGCTAGCCTAATGCTGGCAGTAAAAAGACAGACCACCTCGGATGATCACTATCGCTACTACTTAACGGACCTTCAGCTGTTTGCAACATTTTACTCACCAGACTTTCTAATTAATTTTAGAGATCGCACTTAGTTGTACAAAAAAAGACGCACAACAATTGAGCGTCATCCATAACATCATGGCGTTCCCAATCGTTCAGTTTTAGCACTATATGACGTAGAAACCATGTTCAGCTACGTTAGAAAAAGCCTTCATTGGCAGTTTTTGTTGACTCAATTGGCATCTCTCGATGTTTCTGAGTAGCAGCGTATGTTCATATAGGAGCCTCACCTAACGGAAAAGCGATATCTCTATATACCCATTCTACTGGTTATCAATAGGTGGGTCAACCCATTTGTTCCGTTTTTTTTAATTCTGTGCTAGAATAACCTATGATGAATTAATCGGAGGTCTTAACTGTGATATTAATGAAAGATATTATCCGCGAAGGTAATCCTACACTTAGAGAAATTGCACAACCTGTTTCATTCCCATTATCTGACGAAGATCGGCAACTTGCCGCTGACATGATGACATTCTTGGAAAATAGCCAAGATCCAGAAATTGCTGCGAAATATCAATTACGCGCCGGTGTTGGTTTAGCCGCTCCACAAGTCGATGTTTCAAAACAAATGTCAGCCGTTTTAGTCCCAGGCCCTGAAGGCGAAGCCCCAATCTTGAAGGACGTAATTATTAATCCTAAGATTATTAGCCACTCTGTTCAAGACGCTGCTTTAGCCGAAGGTGAAGGTTGCCTATCAGTCGACCGCGAAGTCCCCGGTTATGTGCCCCGGCACGACAGAATTACATTACGTTATCAAGACGTTGAAGGTGTTAGTCATAAGATTCGTCTTAAAAACTATCCCGCAATTGTTTGCCAACACGAAATCGATCATTTAAACGGTATTCTTTTCTTTGACCACATCAACAAAGAAAATCCATTTGCCGCACCGGATGATATGATTATTCTTGAATAATGAACTAACGAAAAAAGGTTAAGCCCCAAATTGGGCTTAACCTTTTTTCTATGCATTTAATTTTGCTTCTGCAAATTGACTGTTATAAAGCTTAGCATAAACACCATTAGCGGCTAATAAGTCATCATGCGTTCCTTTTTCAACAATTTGACCGTGATCCATCACTAAAATTAAGTTAGCATCCCGAATTGTTGATAAGCGATGGGCAATCACAAAGCTTGTTCGTCCTTGCATCACTTTTTCCATCGCCTTTTGTAATAAGCTTTCTAAGCGCGTATCGACTGAACTGGTTGCTTCATCTAAAATCAAAATTTTAGGATTAGCAATCACTGCCCGAGCAATCGTTAAGAGTTGCTTTTGTCCTAACGACACGTTATCCGCTTCTTCATCAATTGTCATCTGATAGCCATTTGGCAATGTATGGATAAAGTGATCAACATTAGCCGTTTTGGCAGCATCCACGACTTCATATTCAGTGGCATCTAGCTTCCCAAAACGAATATTTTCCGTAATCGTTGTGTGGTACAACCAAGCATCCTGCAGCACCATCCCAAAGAGTGAGCGAACTGTCTGTTTACTCAATTGGCGGGTATCGACGCCATCAATCAGGATTTGACCAGAACTGACATCGTAAAAACGCATTAATAAATTAATCATCGTCGTTTTCCCGGCCCCAGTTGGCCCAACAATCGCAATTTTATCGCCCGGATTAGCAGTGAAACTTAAATCACGAATCAACGGTTTGGCTGGATCATAGCTAAAGCTGACATCTTTAAATTCAACTTTCCCCTGAACATCAGCCGGTAATTCAGCCGTTTCTTGATCAGTTGGTTCAATCGGTTCATCTAAGATTTCAAAAACTCGTTGTGTCGCAGCGGCAGCGGCTTGCATCACACCGGATAATTGTGTGATTTGCGAAATCGGTTGATTAATCTGCCAAATATATTGAATAAAGGCCTGCAAGTTACCAACCGTAATGACACCGTGCAAGACATAGTAACCACCCAAGGTTGCCATCCCAGCGTAAGTCAAGTTAGTCGTCAAACCCACTAATGGCATCATAATCCCTGAAATAAAGGCCGCTTTGAAGCCAAATTCAGTCAATCGATCCGTAATCGCTGCAAATTCATCAACTGCTCGTTCTTCTTGACCATACAACTTCAAGACACTGAAGCCACCATAGTTTTCTTGAACATAGCCGTTCATCTCACCCAAGGTATTTTGTTGCCCTTGGAAGTAAACTTGTGACTTTTTGATGATTGCTTTAGAAATCAAAAGTGAGGTCGGAATCATAATTAAGGATAGTAATGCCATCCATAAATTAATCGTCAACATCATGACAACCGCCATGATGATCCCCAAAATTGAGGTCACCACTTGGATTAAACTCTGTTGCAAGGCATTGGTAATTGCATCAACATCATTAGTAACCCGCGACAAGATATTGCCTTGTTGTTGTGAATCAAAGAAACGGACTGGCAAAGCGTTCATCTGTAGATTGATATCCCGCCGTAAATCACGCATTGCGTGTTGGACGGCACGCGTCATTAAAAACGATCCCAGAAACATCATCGTTTGATAAAGTAATGCAAAGCTGAGAATCATCGCAATCACTTTAGTAATGTAACTAAAGTTAACGGCGACGTGTTGCGCTAAGTTTTGACTAATTTCAGTCACTGCTAGTCCCATGATAAATGGCCATAGCGCATTCGCTAAAACGGAAATCACCGTTGCAGTAATTGCTGACCAGAACGTTATTTTATACGGCCCAATATAGCGCATCAGGCGTTTGAGCACCTTAATATTCTTCATTGAGCTCCTCCTTTGATAACTGTGAGGCGGCAATGGCCCGATAAACCTCATTTGTTTTAAGTAATTCCTTGTGGGTCCCGATGCCCACAACTTGGCCTTCATTTAAGACGACAATTCGATCCGCATTCATAATCGTCCCTACACGTTGGGCGACAATTAAGACCGTCGCATCTTTCGTAATCGATTTTAAAGCGCCCCGTAAAGCCGCATCAGTTTGATAATCCAAAGCTGAGAAGCTATCGTCAAAGACGTAAATGTCTGGCCGACGAACAATTGCTCTGGCAATCGCTAGCCGTTGCTTTTGCCCACCTGATAAGTTGTTGCCCCCTTCGGCCAAATACGTTTGGAGTCCCTCTGGTTTTTCCGCCACAAATGTTTTGGATTGGGCAATCGTTAAAGCATCCCATAATTCAGCATCCGTTGCTTCCGGATTACCATAGCGCAAGTTATCCGCAATCGTGCCGGTAAAGAGGACTGCTTTTTGAGGAATAAAACCAATTTTTTGGCGTAATGCTTTCAATTGATAATCACGAACATCGTAACCATCAATCATCACTTGACCCCGTGTCACATCGAAAAAGCGTGGAATCAATTGGATTAAGGTTGATTTACCACTCCCCGTACTACCGATGAAGGCGACGGTTTCCCCTGGATGGGCTTTAAAACTGACATCCCGAATGACCGGACTTTCTGTCGGACCAGGATAAGCAAACGACACATTTTCAAAAGCCAATTCGCCTTGGGTAGTCGTGGTTTGAATCCCTTGGTCATCATCCGTAATATCTACGGGTGAATTAAGGACTTTTTCAATCCGTTCTGCTGAAACAGCCGCTCTAGGGTACATCATGAAGACACTTGCGAAGAGCATGAATGAAAATAGTACGTGGAAAATGTATTCAATAAAGGCAATTAACGTCCCCACTGCCAAGTGACCCGTGTTAATTTGAACCGCCCCTTGCCAAATGATTAACACGAACACAATATTGAAGATAAATGAAAAGCCAGGTTGTGCGAGGGCTACTAATGTAAAGAGTTTGATTGAACTCTGACTGTAGGCTTCATTAACTTTTCTAAAACGCATACTCTGGAATTTTTCACGCACAAATGCGCGAATAACACGAATCCCAGTTAAATTTTCACGTAAGTTTAAATTGATTGCATCTAAGTTTTTTTGTTGTTCTGCAGACATTGGTTCGGATAACCAACCAATGATGACCACCCCAACTAATAAAATCGGAATGGCTGCAAAAACAATCCATGATAACGACAGACTCGTCCGCACAATCATAAACGCACTGGCAACGATCATCATCGGGGTCATAAACCCAGTTCGTAACACTTGCACCATGAATTGCGTCACTTGAAACGCATCGTTGGTCGTCCGAGTAATTAAGGAAGACACGCCAAATTCACCATATTCATGATGTGAAAATTGCATCGTCTTTTTAAAAATATCGTTCCGGATATCACGTGTTAAATTAGTGGTTAAGCGACTCCCCGTGTAGGCTAGGCCAATTAACCCCACCAAGCCAATTAAGGAAATAACAACCATTAAAGTCCCATATTGCCAAACCGGCCCGACCGTATGGCGGTTGATACCTTTATCAATAATTTGTCCTAATAAAGTTGGTAATCCTAGTTCAATTAAAATAAACCCAAATACGCAAATAAAATTCCAAAATAGTAGTTTTTTATAGCGAATGGTATAGCGCCACATTAATTTCATAGGTGCTAACTCCTTCTTGTTTCAAATTTAGTCCATCACACGTGCCATATCCTTGACGTATTCAATCGTTTCCCGATTGACAATAAACGCCACATCAAAATGGTACTCCTGGTCCAATAACCAAGCATCCGTAATCACTAACGCTGGATATTTAGGATTAACGGAGGCAATTCGTCGCTCATCTGCAACCTCATTTAAAGTCTGCGCTAACGTTTCTGTAATCGGTTTTAACGACACATCCGTTTGTAAAACATTTACGCGATACTCAAACAACATCACATTCCCGCCCCAAACTTCTGTTGGTAAATTGGCAGTCAAAGTTGCTTGTTTCGTATAAAATTGCGGTTGGACGCTCAATAATCTTTGATACGCAATATTGACAATCTCGTCTACCGTTTCTTGACTACTACTTTGTAAAATCCGCATGGCTCTTTGTCGACGAATACGATGAATGAACCAAGCTAGACCGCCCACCAATCCAATTAAGACTAGTAGTAATAACCAAATCAACATGGCAACCCCCTCTTTCTATTTGTAACGGTTGTCATAATTATAACCGAATTAGAGTAAACTCGCTATTACGAGGCCATTGCTCAATGTATACTTTAAACAAAAGATATGCTAAAATATTCTTAAATGTTGAGTAATCAACCTCTGGACGGTTAAACTTTCGTTTAAAAATAAGATGAATATCAAAGGAGTTTTACAATTGATTTATAAAGTACTTTTCCAAGCAGACAAAACACAAAGCCCTCTACGCGAGGCAACTAAATCCCTCTATCTTGAAGCTAACAGTGCCGTTGAAGCACGTCAACTTGTTGAAGACAATACACCCTACAATATTGAATTTGTACAAGAGCTTACTGGTGAACACTTAGCTTACGAACAAGAATCAGAAGACTTCAAATTAACGGAGTTCTAAATAAATGAAACTCAATATAAAAAACAATGAAACAGCCGTTTTTGCCGTAGGGGGTCTTGGCGAAATTGGTAAGAACATGTACGGTGTTCAATTCCAAGATGAAATTATCGTTATTGACGCCGGCATCAAGTTTCCAGAAGATGAATTATTAGGGATTGACTATGTCATTTCCGATTATCAATATCTTCAAAAGAACCAACAAAAAATCAAAGCCCTTGTGATTACTCATGGTCATGAAGATCATATTGGTGGGTTACCTTTCTTTTTACAACAAGTGCCAAACGTTCCTGTTTATGCAGGTCCTTTAGCTCTTGCTTTAATTCGCGGTAAGTTAGAAGAACATGGCCTTTTGCGGTCTACTGAATTACATGAAATAAACGAAGATACCGTCCTTAAATTCCGCAAAACCAGTGTTGATTTCTTCCGGACAACCCATTCAATTCCTGATACATTAGGGGTTGCGATTCATACACCTCAAGGGGTCGTTGTTGAAACTGGTGATTTCAAGTTTGACTTAACACCAGTTGGTAATCAACCTTCCCCTAACCTTCAAAAGATGGCACGTCTTGGCGAAGAAGGCGTTCTTTGCTTAATGTCTGATAGTACCAATGCTGAAGTGCCTAACTTCACGAAATCAGAACGTTTTGTTGGCGATTCAATCCGCCACATTGTGGAACGGATTGAAGGCCGGATTATCTTCGCAACTTTCGCTTCTAATATTTCACGGGTCTCACAAGCAACCGATGCAGCGATTGCTAACGGTCGAAAGATTGCGGTCTTCGGACGTAGCATGGAAGCTGCCGTTGTTAATGGTCGTGAATTAGGTTATTTAAATATTCCTGATGAAGCACTGGTTGATGCAAGTCAACTTAACTCATTACCTGCTGATAAAGTGATGATTATCTGTACGGGTTCTCAAGGCGAACCAATGGCCGCTTTGAGCCGGATTGCTAACGGTACTCACCGTCAGATTTCAATCCAACCTGGCGATACAGTTGTTTTCTCAAGTAATCCAATTCCTGGGAATACAACGAGCGTTAACCACGTTATCAATAAGCTTTCTGAAGCAGGCGCTGAAGTTATTCATGGTAAGGTCAACAACATTCATACTTCTGGTCATGGTGGCCAAGAAGAACAAAAATTAATGTTGCGTTTAATGAAACCTAAGTTCTTCATGCCTTGTCATGGTGAATACCGGATGCAAAAGATTCATACCGAACTCGCCCAACAATGTGGCGTTGAACCGGATAATTGTTTCATCCTTGAAAATGGTGATGTCTTAGCCTTAACCGCTGACTCAGCACATGTTGCTGGCCATTTCAGTGCCGACGATGTTTATGTAGATGGTAACGGGATTGGTGATATCGGTAACGTTGTCCTTCGCGATCGTAAAATGCTTTCTGAAGAAGGCTTGGTCGTGGTTGTCGCAACGATTAACTTCGGTGAGAAAAACATTCTTGCCGGTCCTGATATCCTTTCACGGGGGTTTGTCTATATGCGTGAATCTGGTGAATTGATCAGCGAAGCCCAACGACGGGTTTTCAGAATGATCGTCAACACGTTCAATGCTAACGACAAGGTCACTGAAAACCAAGTCCGAGAAGCAATCATCGATGGCCTTCAAGATTTCTTATTTGAAAAGACGGAACGCCATCCGATGATTTTACCAATGATCATTCAAAGTAATGAATAAAACCTTTAAGGGCGATACAAACTCACGTTTGTATCGCCCTTTTTTTTAATTCTTATCAAAAATTTAGGTAGTAAAACTTGTCATTTCCCGCTATAATATACACCGAATATCTTTTCTGAAAGGGGGTATCCGAATGGCTGATACGCCACATTTTTATATTATTTTAAATCAAGTTGCTGGTACTGGCCAAGCTCAGAAGATTTGGCCGCAAATCGAAACTGCCCTCAAGCAACGCGGTATTTCATATGAATTACAAATTTCTAGCTATCCCGGTCATACCACTCGGATTGCCTACCAATTTGCCCGTTTTAAACGAACGAATCAAGTTTTGTTGATTGTCGGCGGTGATGGTACTTTAAACCAAGCCATTAATGGGGTCCAAAGTGCCGGTAAACATGATATCCCCATCGCATATTTACCTTGTGGCTCTGGTAATGATTTCGCGCGTGGAATTGGCTTAAATAGCGATCCACTACAAGCGCTCGAACAGATTCTTGCAGCTACCGCCCCCGTCAATATCGATTTGGGTGTCTATCACGATGCTCTCAAGAACGAGACTGGTTATTTCGTCAACAATGTCGGTATTGGTTTTGACGCTTCCGTCGTCAGTATCACTAACAACTCTAAAAGCAAACGCTTCTTAAATAAATGCCATCTCGGCTCCTTATCTTACGTCTTCTCGCTAATCCAGGCCTTTACATCGCAAGATGCTTTCCAAGTGACCGTCAAGGCCAACGGATCCGTTAAAAACTTTAGCCGTGGTTTTCTTGTCACAACCACGAATCATCCTTACTTTGGCAGTGGTGTTCCCATCATGCCTTCTGCCCGCGTCGATGATCAAAAACTCGACCTCGTGGTGATTGAAAAGTTGAACGTTTTCTTCTTCTGCTACCTATTCATCATGATGCTAATGGGCAAACACACCCGCTATAAGACGGTTCATCATTTTAGAACTGATGATCTTGTCATTCGAACCCAAACGTTAGAATTTGGCCAAGTCGATGGCGAAGAAATGGGTAGTCGCGCATTTGATATGCACTTCAAGGTCACATCCCAACCCTTCTGGCTAACAACAACTAAAACAGAACAATTCAAATAAGCTTTTACAAATTAAAGAAGAACAACGCCATTTAACGTTGTTCTTCTTTTTTATTACCTATAAAAATCGTGGTTTCCTTTAATTTAAGCCAGGATAACCCAGCAATTAGGCTGCCCGAAATGGCGCCGCCAAAAAAGCGTGGTGTGTAAACGAACCAAAATAAACCACTAGCACTACCGGTAAACCAAATCATAACGGGATAAGAAAGTAACGAGCCGATTAAACCCGTTCCTAAAATTTCGCCTGCAATTGCCCAGCCAATATGCCCGCCATAGCGATAACCAAGGCCAGCTAATAAAGCGCCAAAAAAAGCCCCCGTTAAGGCTAAAGGTGGAATCCCCAGTAACATCATTCTTAAAACGGCCGTCACTAACGCCATCACGGTTGCATAAATTGGCCCCATCAACACTGCCGCTGTAACGTTCAGAACACTCGACATCGGTGCCATGCCTTCAATGCGAAATAACGGCGATAAGACGACATCTAGTGCAATCATCATCGCAAGGATGGTTAATCGTTTCGTTCGTCTATTATTCATCGTATTCGTCCCCACGCAACCATTGTTCCTTACGATAAGCCATCTCCCAAAAATGATATTCCAATTGGCTGCTACGAACAAACGCCTGCACCATTTTAACCTGATCTTCCGCTGAACTGGCTGCATACAAGCGATTTAAAACAGTGCCCATCATTTGAATTTCATCCTGCAATTCAGCCATCGTGTAGGTTTCAATCCAGCGTTGATAATATGGATTAGGTGAAGCCGGCTGTTGACTTAAAGCCATTCCGATATCACCGTATAACCAAGCACATGGGTATAAACCAGCCGCCGCGATGGCGGGGTTATCCGCAAATAATTGCCGATACATATGAGCAACATAGTGATCAGTTGTCGGCGCAATGGGCGTCGCTCGAACCTCAGCAGCCGTTATTTTTAAAGCTTCAAAGAATTGTTCCCGAACGATCATTTCACCATCTTTCAAACCAGTTGCGCTTAGTGTCATCAACGCTTTTAATTCTTGATCCTGACAGTGATCGGCGACGATTTGATGTAACTTTCTGAAATGACGAAGATAATAATGATCTTGAATCAAATAATACCGAAATATTTCTTCTGGCAGCGTCCCCGCTTGCAATTGAACGATAAACGGATGACGTAAACTACCTTGCCAATATGGTGCAGCTTCTTTACGAACAATACTTGTAAATGACATGTTGCCCCTCCTGTACGAATTGAAATCAATTCACTTCTGGGGCCACTTGACAAGCACTCAAAATACCCGCCAATTAAAAATTGACGGGTACCAAAATAAGCACGTTTAATCAACAAACGACACGACATTTCCCTGCGCTAGTCCTAACTATATCAGGTTCAATGGGTATAATCTCAGCTCTTAGGCACCCCAGATGCGTTATTCAATTATGGCTTCATTATAGCACGGATGGAAGCGGTTATTCACTAAAATCATCATCAAGTGACTCAGTCTACTGATGATTGCTCTTTCTCCATAACAAAGTTGGTCAATAAAACACCTTGCCGTGCTACTTGTTGTTCTCGAATCACCTGATAGCCCCGACTTTCGAAAAACGGTCTGGCTGTAATCGAAGCATGCGTGATAACTCGGCCTGCAACAGCCTGCTCGAGCTGATGACAGATAGCAGTCGCTACGCCTCTTCTTTGATAATCGGCATGGACAAATAACCGATCGAGGTAGCCAGCTTGATCAATATCTCCAAAACCAATCAGGTTATCATTTTCAAGTGCAACAACACTGAAATGTGATTACAGCGATTGATCCCACTGCTTTAAATCAGGCTCACCAGTGGCCCATACAGCCAACTGCGCTTTCGTATAATCGCCAGCATTCACTGTATGCACTCTTATAAAACAACTCTGCGACTGCTTGACAATCCCCCGGCTGATAGCGTCTAATCTCCAATTATTTAGTCCCTCTTTAATCTTTTTCTTCATGTCTAATTGTAATCGTCATTTGTTTCTCCTAGTAATAATTCTTTTAATTTTTAAAAAATATCTGGCTTATCGGTAAAGATAAGCCCTCACCTCATTGAAGTTTAAAATAGGGTTGAAATTCCGCCGGCACTTCATCTTGTGAAACCCATTGATTGGGGAGCTCGGCCGCTGCACTTGGCTGCTTGCTTGCAGTGATTAAATAACGATAATCAATGTGCATGTGGGCTGCTTGCTTTTTCAATGGGTTATCCGGAATCTTGATCAAATTGGCATCCACCAATTGTGCTTGCTCCCCGACTAGTCCTGTTTCCTCCAATAACTCGCGTAGTGCTGTTTGAACTGGCGTTTCAGACAGTTCAACATGTCCCGCCGGTAACAACCATTGATGCAAGTACGGATGGCGTACCATCAACAACTGATTATTTTTAAATACGAGGGCACTAGCCGATAAATGACATTGATCGTTGACCGCCCGATAAAGGGGCCGTTTTTGTTGGGCCATCAATTCACTAATCGTCTGATACTTTTGCGGATCATTAAACGCTGCTGACTGCTCAGCTAGCCGCTGAATTTGCGTTAACAAATCGTTCATGAGCGCGCCGCCATTAACAGGTCTGCTTGCTGATAGCCTTTGAACAAGTTAATCATTTTATGCGTTGCTAAAACATCGTGCACACGCAGAATACGGGCTCCCTGTTCAATCATCAGTTGTTCCAATAACAGCGTTGAGGTTAAGCGTTCTGCCATCGGATAATCAAATTTGCTTTCCATAAAGCTTTTCCGAGAAATCCCCGCCATGATTGACGCACGATACTTCATTGTCGGTTGAATGCTATTGAGTTTAAACAGATCCAGTGACGCTGTATTTTTAGCGTGTGAAAAACCAACGCCTGGATCCAAAGCAATTTGTTGGCGTGTTAACCCGGCCGCCTCAAGACTCGCTAACGTCTCTTGGTAAAATTGATCGAGTATTTCAAAAACATCATTTTGATAATGGCGGCCATTATACATCGTGACCACTGCGGGCCGGTGTTGGGCGACAACTTCGAGCTTAGCCGGTTTATCGAAACCATCGATATCATTCAGAATTGGCACGCCGCTTGCGACTGCCCGTTGCATAACATCCGCATTATTGGTATCAACTGCCAATATCGCGTTGGGCCATTCCTGTTGCACTGCCGCAATCACGGGTGCAATCCGTTGCCATTCTTCATCAGGCGTAATTTCTTGATAACCTGGGCGCGTCGATTTGCCACCGACTTCAATCACCGCTGCACCATTGGCCAAATCAGCCTCAATTTTCGTCATAATCTGGCCTAGCGCTTGACTGGGTTGCCCATCATAAAAGGAATCCGGTGTACAGTTAATAATCGCGTAGACAATTGGATCAACCGTTAAATCGAACTTGAAACCAGGACCGGTCCATAAAATCTGCTTGGTACGCCAGATTTGTGTCAATTGCACATTTGGCTGACCAAAATATTGTGCCCATTTTTGCCGTAACGCCGCTAGTTGAAAAAGACTAAATTGCCCAAGCCATTGTTGGTCCAACTGCTGAATTAGACAATGACTATCTAGACAAAGCCGTTGAAGCTTCTCGATTTCAGCTGCATCCCCACTAAAGCTTAACAGCGTATGATTTCCTTGATTAGGTTGTGCTTCGCTAATTTGCATATGATCCTCCCTAGCTCAAAAAGTGTTGCCGAACTGTCTTTAATAAATAAAATGACCCTACAACTAAGATGACTTGCGGTTTATTCCCCGTTGCAGGTTGACTAGCCGCCCTTAAAGCCGCTTCAATTGCTGGATATTCAGGTGCTGTTTGGCCTGTTATCTGCGTGTATAGCGCCCCTAATTCAGCAACTGGTAATTGTCGGTCATCCTGATTGATGGGGGTCGTTAAAATAAACCGCGCTGGTAGTTGCGTTAAAAGCTGCAAGCATTCAGCAACCGCCTTATCTTTTAAAAAGCCAGTCACAATCGTTAAATCGTAATCGCCGTAGCGTTCTTGGACACTCCGGACAAACTGCCGAATGCCATCCGGATTATGGGCACCATCAATCACGACTAGCGGTTCCGTTGCCAGGCGCTCAAAGCGGCCTGGTAAGCGGACCTGCCCCAAAGCACGTTGTAAGACGATTTCGTCTACCGCGTGCCCTTGATCACGACAAAACTGCCGATACCACGTCAATACCGTTAGCAGGTTCTCTAATTGATAGGTCCCCGCCAATGCCAAAGAAACCGTTAATGGTTCACGCTCTGGTAATTTAACCGTCACTTCTTGGCCAGCACTGGTTGGATAACTTGTCACGAACCAATCACGAGGGGCAATCTGAAGCGGTGCTGATTGCCGCTTAGCTTCAGCCTCTAAAACGTTTAAGGCTATTGTCGTTTGTTCAGAGGCCACAATAACCGGGGTCTGTGGCCGGATAATTTTGGATTTAGTCGTAGCGATTGCTTCAATCGTATCGCCCAATAGTGCCATATGATCGAGACTGATCTTCGTAAATAGCGTGTAGGCCACTCGATCAACCGCATTGGTTGCATCTAACTCGCCACCCAAGCCACATTCCCACAGGACATAATCGACTTGTTGCTGCTTAAAATAGACCAACGCCACTAATACCAAAGTTTCAAAATACGATAAGTCCGTCGTCGGATCAAAGCCGAGTTTTTTCAAAACGGTTTGGACCGTCGCCAATAATCGCTCAAACTGCGCTTTTGAAATCAACTGCCGGTTAATCTGAATACTTTCCTCGACTGCCATGATGTGCGGACTCGTAAATAACCCCACGGAGTAGCCGGATGCTTGCAGAATTGCCGCAATCATCGCACTCGTTGAGCCCTTGCCATTCGTTCCGCACACATGAATAATCGAAAAAGCATGATCTGGTTGCCCCATCGCTTTTAAAATCTGGCGCAAGAGCGTCACCCGTTCGTCTTCACCATATAACATCCTTGGTAATTGCGTGACCATTTCCTCATCTTGCATACTAAAATCCCCTATTTCAATAGTTGTAGAAATTCACTGCGTAATTGGCGGTCAGTTTTAAAATTGCCGCTGTAAAAAGTCGTATGGGTCTGACTATTGGCCTTCTTAATGCCGCGCATCTCAACACACATATGGCGCGCCGTCACTTGAACCGCAACCCCATATGGCTTTAATATTTGATTCAAAATTTGGCCGATATCACGCGTTAAATTCTCCTGAACACTCAATCTTTTTGAAACGAAATCCACTAACCGGGGAATTTTACTCAAGCCGATAATCTGGCCGTTTGCTGGTAAATAGGCCACGCTAACCTGACCAAAAAAAGGCAACATATGATGCTCACACATTGAATAAAACGGAATGTCTTGCATCATCACCATCTGATCATTGTCGGTCTCTTCAGTTTCGAATAACTTATAGTCCTTAAAAATGGTTTCCCCCTGATAGGCCAAAACTTCTCCGTACATTTTAGCGACTCGTTGTGGGGTTTCTAACACGCCAGCACGCTCAGGATCATCGCCAACTTGCTTCAAAATATCGCGTACATCTTTTTCAATTTGCTGATTTGTTTGTTCTGTCATCGTTTACCTCTTCTATTCGTTTAATCGTCTGGGTTTGATCCTGCTTCAAGACATCAATCTGGATTTCAATCGCAGCTTTTTGATAAAAGTCGGCCCCACAGATTTCTAAGATTGGCACTAACACAAATAACCGCTTGAAGGCTTCTGGATGGGGAATTACTAACGTATCACTTTGTAAGACCAGCTCATTAAAGAAAATAATATCTAGGTCCAAAGTCCGCGGTCCCCAGTGAATTGTTCGTTCCCGCCGACACGCCTGCTCAATTTGATGTAAGACAACCAACAACTGATCCGGCGTATAATCGGTACTAATTTTTAAAGCGCCGTTGATAAAATCGGCCTGTTCAACTGGACCCACCGGCGCGGTTTGGTAAAAGGCCGACTGCCGTTCAATTTGAATTTTCGGATCAGCTGTCAAAAGGGCTAGCGCCTGATTAATATTCGCCTTTAAATCACCCATATTACTGCCGTAACTAATATAAACTTGATTGTTCAAACTCAACCCTCCATCTCGATTTCGACATGGTCAAAAATACCTTCAATCGGCACCGCAATCTTGCGCACCTTAACCGCGACTGAGCCAATCCGATCAGGATCAAGGGCGTGAATTGCCTGGATAATCTCATGAGCGATAGTTTCAACCAAATTAGCACGTGATTTGGCGATTAATTGGGCAATCACTTCATAGAAATCCGCATAACTGACTGTATCCGTTAATTCGTCTCCTTGATAAGGCGTCATGATTGCCACCTTTAAGTCAATTTCAATTCGCTGCCCTAGATCCTTCTCAGCTTGAAAAACACCAATATGCGAATGAAACTGCATATTATTAATTTTAATATGATACATCATTCCGCCTCCTAATAACCGTTCTTTGGCTAATATTTTATCACAAATATACGGAATTAATTCGAATAATGACGCTAAATATTTAAATTGACGAGATTTCGTTCATAATTTTCATCATTATCTCACAATTCATAAAGTTGACAATCTTAAATAAAACTGCATAAAATGATGTCGTTCTCTCATCATTATATATCAGCGCATTTCCCCAATAAAAAAATACTGCCTAACCGAAAGGGTTAAGCAGCATTCATATTTTTAAAAATAACTAAAAAGAACATTATTAGTCACACAATTGACTTCGAGAATCATTTAATTTAATCTATCAATAAACTGAAAGTAGGTCATAAAATGTTATTGAATCAATTAGCAACCACCTCTGACTATGCGCTAGTCCCCGATATTTGGGAACGATCCGTTTTAGCGACGCATAATTTCTTACAACCTGAAGACGTAACTTTTTATAAAACACAAATTCCCCATTTTCTGGCTCAAACGGTTCTCAGAATCTGGTCACTAGATAACCAGCCAATCGGGTTTAGTGGTACCAACGGTCAAGAATTAGAGATGCTATTTCTCGATCCTCATTACATTGGTGGCGGGTATGGCCATCAAATCTTAGACTGGCTAATCAATAATCAACAGATTAATAAAATTGATGTGAACGAACAAAATCAGCGCGCCAAAGCGTTCTACTTAAAGCACGGTTTTACAGTTGCATCACGAAGTCAGCGAGATAGCTTTGATAAACCATATCCGATTTTACATTTGACAAGATAAATAGCTTTCTACAAAAGAGGACACACTATCCATTAGATAGTGTGTCCTCTTTTAATTAGACCATTTTACATTGTTGTGCCACGTTCTGACCACCAACCATTAAACAGCCGCAACCGACCATTTCTGCCAGCTGTGCGTCCAATTGAACCATCACATCATGAATCGTTTTCAGATCCGCACGTGGTTCGTGACGACAAATAAACAACGGTAAATCGTTACGCGTGTAATAATAACTCATCTGTCCCACAATACCAACGCCTACTTTAGACAACATGACATTGCCTGTCTCATTTAACGTTAAAGAATACTGATCATTAATTCGTGCTGGTTCAAATTGTTTCATTCAACTCGCTCCTGACATTTTATTACTGCTAATATCTTACAACAGAAAAAAATTAAATAACATTCTTGACATGCACCTTAATCACACGAGATTTCTAAAATCGCTCCAATAAACATTGTGAGCAATTACATTGTCCCGACTTCTTGAAGATGTTATTTTTAAGTTAAAGAAGGAGGTGTTGAATATGAAGACTTTAGACAATATCGCTCTTACCTTATTAATCGTAGGTGGTTTAAACTGGCTACTTGTTGGTTTATTTAAATTCGACCTTGTGGCTATGCTATTTGGCGGCCAAGCAGCTATTATTTCACGAATTGTTTATGTCCTAGTTGGACTAAGCGCGCTATACTGTATTAAATTATTTGCTAATATCAATAACATGGCACGTTAATAACCTAAAAAAATGCCCTCAAATGAGGGCTTTTTTGATGGCTACATTAAAAGTTTTAGGTCACTAGCCTTTTTTTATTATCCTACAGACCCTTCCATTTCATAGCTAATCAATCGATTCAATTCCACCGCATATTCCATTGGGAGTTCCTTGGTGAATGGTTCGACGAAGCCCATGATGATCATTTCGGTTGCTTTGGCTTCCGATATACCACGGCTCATCAAGTAATAGAGTTGTTCTTCTGAAATTTTAGAGACCTTGGCTTCATGTTCCATTGAGACATTTCCGTTTAAGATTGTATTATACGGAATCGTGTCGGAACTGGATTTATCGTCCATAATAATCGTATCACATTCGACGTGGGCAAAAG
Source organism: Latilactobacillus sp. (assembly GCF_033176295.1). Lineage (NCBI taxonomy): Bacteria > Bacillati > Bacillota > Bacilli > Lactobacillales > Lactobacillaceae > Latilactobacillus > Latilactobacillus sp. The sequence goes on along the minus strand of NZ_JAMQEX010000001.1, from coordinate 83,435 downwards.
AACCGTCACTGTCGCGTTCAAAACGAACAGTGCCTCGATAATCAACGGCGCCACCATCTTTGGCAATCGATTTCGAAACGATTGATGACGACGTATTTGGTGCGGCGTGAATCATCCGGGCGCCACTGTCTTGGTCAACGCCTTCGCCGGCAACAGCGATTGATAGCATTGTGCCCCGTGCGCCTTCGCCATCGAGGTAGACACTTGGGTATTTCATAGTCATTTTAGAACCCAGGTTCCCATCGACCCATTCCATTGTCGCATTTTCCATGGCTTGGGCCCGTTTGGTTTCCAAACTATAAACATTCTTCGACCAGTTTTGAATCGTTGTGTACCGGCAATAAGCATCCCGTTTAACGAAGACTTCAACGACCGCCGCGTGCAAGCTATCACTTGAATAACTGGGCGCAGTACAGCCTTCGACGTAATTCACGCTGGCGCCTTCATCAACAACGATCAATGTCCGTTCGAATTGACCTGAGTTTTCAGCGTTAATCCGGAAGTATGATTGGATTGGAATATCTGTCCGCACACCTTTTGGCACGTAGATGAAGGTCCCACCAGACCAAACAGCCGAGTTGAGCGCTGAAAATTTATTGTCGGTTGGTTTAACCAAAGTACTGAAGTATTCCTTCACGATATCGGGATATTCGCGCAAGGCAGTATCCATATCGGTAAAGATAATCCCCAGCTTTTCAAATTCATCGCGCATATTGTGGTAAACCACTTCTGATTCATATTGCGCACTTGAACCAGCCAAGTATTTCCGTTCAGCTTCTGGAACCCCTAAGCGGTCAAAAGTATCCTTGATTTTATCAGGGACATCTTCCCAATCGCGGTATTGTTTATCAGTTGCCTTTTGGTAATACAACATATGCTCTAAATCAAGACCGGATAAATCTGGGCCAAAATCGGGCATTGGCATTTTTTCGTAAGCATGAAATGATTTTAAACGGAAGTCTAACATCCATTGGGGTTCTTTTTTCTCGTGCGAAATTGCACGTACAACATCTTCAGTTAAGCCCCGGCCGGTTGAAAAGACGGGTTCAACATCATCGCTAAAGCCGTAATCATAGTTCTCAAATTGGGGCATCGTCGTCTCTTCTGTCATTAATCTGTTCCCTCCGTTTCTGCATGGTTCACAATTTGACCCGTTGTCGCTGTGTTGGTATCGCTATTGAGCGCTTTGTGGAGCGCCTTCCAAGCAAGCGTGGCACATTTAATCCGCGCTGGAAATTGTTGAATGCCCTGCAAGATGGCCGCATCTTCTAGAATTGTCCAATCTTCATCGCGATCACCAATCACCATGTCCGAAAAGCGTTCGATCATTACTTCAGCTTCAGCAGGTGTCTTATGCAAGACCGCATCGGTCATCATGCTGGCAGAGGCTTGGCTGATTGTGCAGCCTTCCCCTGAAAAAGCAATCTGGCTAATCCGGTTATCTTCAAGCGCAATCTCCAACTGCAACACATCGCCACAAGTTGGGTTACGTAATTCAATTTCATGATCGACAGTGTCTAAATGACCGTGATGGTGCGGATGTTGCGAATGGTCTAAGATGACCTGTCGATATAAGTTGTCTAATTTAGAGAGTGCCATTTTGGAAAAACTCCTTTGCTGCTTGAATCGCGGCCACTAAGGCTTGTACGTCTTCTGACGTATTGTAGAGGTAGAAACTTGCGCGAGCCGTTGCCACAACGTTTAGCCACTGCATCAGTGGTTGTGCGCAATGATGCCCAGCGCGAACAGCGACCCCTTCCATATCGAGGGCTGTTGCTAAATCGTGCGGATGGAGATTATCGAGATTAAAAGCAATCACACCGGTTCGCTGACTAGCTTCTTGCGGGCCATAAATCGTCAACCCGTCAATCGCTTGTAAGGCCGGTAATGCCTCGGCGACTAAAGCCTGCTCATGTGCCTGGATGTTGGTCATCCCAATCTGATTCAGATAATCAATCGCAGCTCCTAATCCAATCGCGCCAGCAATATTGGGGGTTCCACCTTCTAAGCGCCAAGGCAGTTCTTTGAAGGTCGATTCTTGTAAGCCAACAAAATCGATCATCTCACCACCGTATTCAACAGGTGATAATTGTTCGAGTAAGGCCTGCTTACCATACAAGACACCAATTCCTGTTGGCCCCAACATTTTATGCCCTGAAAAGGCATAAAAATCTGCATCGAGCGCCTGCACATCAACTGGCATATGTGGGACAGCTTGTGCGCCATCAACGACCATATAGCCACCTTGTACGTGGACTAGTGCCGCAATCGTCTTCACTGGATTGACAACGCCTAAAACGTTAGAAGCATGCACTAAACTGACGATTTTAGTCCGTGGACCAATGACCTGCTTAGCAGCGTCTAAATCTAACTGACCATCTGGCAATAGATCGATGTAGCGTAGTTTGGCCCCCGTCTTTTTAGCAAGTTGTTGCCAAGGGACTAGGTTGCTATGGTGTTCCATATAGCTAATGACGATTTCATCGCCAGCTTGGACAACTGTTGGCCCAAAACTACCGGCAATCCAGTTTAAACTCTGCGTGGTGCCTTTTGTGAAGACAATCTCCGCTGAAGAAGCGGCATTGATAAATTGTTGAACTTTAACTCTAGCAGCTTCGTATTGCGCAGTCGCCCGTTCCGCCAACGTATGCACGCCCCGGTGAACATTGGCATTATCATGTTGGTAGTAACTCACTATTTGGTCAATCACCGCTTGTGGCTTTTGCGTTGTCGCTGCGTTATCCAAATAAACCAAGGGTTCATCATTAACCAATTGTTCTAAAATTGGAAAATCTTGCCGACTAGTGTTCAGACTTTTGCCCATCAATTAACTTCCTCTCGATCGTGTCCGTTAATTGTTGACGAACATTTTTGTCCGGAATTTCAGTCAGGACGGCGCCTAAGAACCCACGAATGACTAGGCGTTGTGCAACTTCTTTAGACAAGCCCCGACTCATGAGATAGTACATTTGTTGTTCATTAACACGGCCAACACTGGCAGCATGACCGGCTTGAACGTCATTTTCATCGATTAATAATAGCGGATTGGCATCCCCACGGGCCGTTCGTGATAACATCAAAACCCGATTTTCTTGTTGTGCATCAGCACCCTTAGCGCCTTTGATGATGTGCCCAATCCCGTTGAAAGTCAGGGTCGCATCTTCTAAAATAACACCATGTTGCAAGATATGGCCGATTGAACGCGGCCCAATATTCGTCACCCGCGTATCGATTCCTTGAATTTGTTTCCCAGTTGAAATAGCGACCACTTTTGTTTCAGCATGCGAACCATCGCCGACCAAATCAGAATCAAAGTCGCCAATGATATTGCCGTCATTCATGAAGCCCAGTGCCCAATCAATCCGAGCATCCCGCATTAAGTGCCCCCGACGGTTCAGATAAGTCGTAACAGACTTACCAAACGCATCAACAGCTGAGAAATGCACGTGACTATTATCCTTAGCAATCACTTCAACCACCATATTAGCTAGGTTCTTGTGATCACCCATTGTTTGTAGATTTTCTAGATAGCTAAACTCACTGTTTTGTTCCGCCACAATTAAAACGTGATGAATAAAATCAGTGGCCTGTGTGCTATCTTGGACATAATAAGCCGTAATCGGTTGCTTAATCACCACATTCTTCGGCACGTACAAGAACATCCCACTGTTCATCAAGGCTGTGTGAAAGGCCGTCAAACGATCTTCATCCGGTTTAACCGTCACTTGCATATAGTATTCATGAACTAATTCAGGATAGTCTTGTAAAGCAGTGAAGATATCGGTAAAGATGACCCCTTGCTCTGCCAATTCACTAGGCAGATTTAATTTGGCAATTGTTTGCCCAACTTGCACGACGTAAGGTTGATCCGCAGTTAAATCAGCGACCATTTCGGGTAGTGTATCAGTCGCAGAAGTTGTTAAAGTCGGCGCACTCGCAGCCATAATTGGCCAATGTTTGTAATTAATCTTTTCGAAAATAGGTAAGTCGAGCTTTTCAATTTGGCCTAGGGCTGTTTGGCGTAAGGCTGCAAACCAATCTGGTTCTTGATGGGCAATTGAAAAAGCCGCAACTTGTTCAGGTGTGATGGCTAATTTCTTTTTCATCAAAGCTGCCCCCTATTTACTTTCATCGTCAGTTAATTTAATGTCTAACCCTAATTCATCACGAATACCGGCGTAACCTTCGTCTTCTAGACGTTTGGCCAATGATGCATCACCAGTCGTCACGATTTTACCGCCCAGCATGATGTGCACGAAATCAGGCACAATGTAGTTCAATAAACGTTGATAATGCGTGATAATCAATGAACCGAAGTTATCGCCGCGCATTTCATTGACCCCTTTAGAAACAACTTGTAAGGCATCGATATCTAAACCAGAATCAATTTCATCTAAAATAGCAAATTTAGGTTCAATCATCATTAATTGTAGAATTTCGTTTCGTTTCTTTTCACCACCAGAAAAGCCTTCGTTTAAGTAACGTTCAGACATTTCTTCTGTCATATCTAAGACAGCCATGCGTTGATCTAATTTTTTCAAGAAGGCCATGATTGAGATTTGATCATCCTCAGCCCGGCGCGCATTGATAGCAGCCCGCATAAATTCAGCGTTTGTAACCCCTTGAATTTCAGATGGATATTGCATCGCTAAGAACAAGCCAGCGCGCGCCCGTTCATCAACTGGCATTTCAAGAATATTTTGACCGTCTAATTTAATTTCACCTTGAAGCACTTCGTATTTAGGATTACCCATGATGGTTTCTGAAAGGGTTGATTTCCCGGTCCCATTTGGTCCCATGATGGCGTGAATCTCACCCGTATTCATTTCTAAGTTAACACCTTTTAAAATTTCTTTACCGTCAATTCCGACGTGTAAATCGATAATTTCTAATTTAGACATTACTGACCCTCCAAAAATCGCATTATAGCACGTTGTTGCTGACTTAATTCTAAGCTAAATGAGAACGCTTTTCAATAGTCGAATCGTGAAATATCAATCAAGGATATGCATTAAATCTAATAAAAAAGAGTACCCCTTTAAAGGTACTCCCCAAACTTAAATTAAAAGAATTTACGATTATTAGCGTGATCGAACTGCTCATTGATTTGATACTCTTCTAAAACAAACCACTTTGTAAAATCTTCTTGAACCGTGTTGAACTAATCATTGATTTGATACTCTTCTAAAACTGCGAAAGGCGGCGAGATTAATCCTGAACAGTTGAACTACTCATTGATTTGATACTCTTCTAAAACATCATCCTAACTGACCCATCAAACTGTTCAGTTGAACTACTCATTGATTTGATACTCTTCTAAAACACCCAACGTCGCCAGTTAAATGATAGTAGGGTTGAACTACTCATTGATTTGATACTCTTCTAAAACTAACCTTGTAACCAGCGTTATTCTGTAAACGTTGAACTACTCATTGATTTGATACTCTTCTAAAACTGTTCACCGGTTTAAAAAATCCCATTTAATGTTGAACTACTCATTGATTTGATACTCTTCTAAAACTACTGATCTAGAATCTGCCAATAAATTAGCGTTGAACTACTCATTGATTTGATACTCTTCTAAAACCCAATCCTTTAAGGCGTGAAATAGTATTCTGTTGAACTACTCATTGATTTGATACTCTTCTAAAACTGTCGTTGTCCCAGATTGTAATAACTTCTTGTTGAACTACTCATTGATTTGATACTCTTCTAAAACCGTGCAGTTTATTATCATATTCGACAATTGGTTGAACTACTCATTGATTTGATACTCTTCTAAAACATAGTTGCGTTCGCTAGACTTATAGGCCTTGTTGAACTACTCATTGATTTGATACTCTTCTAAAACAATGGAATAGTTTAATTTGGGATGATAAAAGTTGAACTACTCATTGATTTGATACTCTTCTAAAACCTAAAACGGCAGTGGTTAACAATGGTTTGTGTTGAACTACTCATTGATTTGATACTCTTCTAAAACCATTATCGAGATTTTAACAAAGATATTAAAGTTGAACTACTCATTGATTTGATACTCTTCTAAAACTAGCGCGAAAGTGTGTCTATTATTGCGCGTGTTGAACTACTCATTGATTTGATACTCTTCTAAAACGGACAATTTGGACTTACACCGATAACACCAGTTGAACTACTCATTGATTTGATACTCTTCTAAAACTTACTGTAATGCCAAGTCAAACGTTAGATTGTTGAACTACTCATTGATTTGATACTCTTCTAAAACTAAGCACCGCCTGGACAAGGTTGAAGCACAGTTGAACTACTCATTGATTTGATACTCTTCTAAAACACGTCTTTAAACGGTTACCCGTAGTATTCAGTTGAACTACTCATTGATTTGATACTCTTCTAAAACTATAATCTGTTGTTAAAAATGCCATTGTTAGTTGAACCACTCATTGATTTGATACTCTTCTAAAACTTATGACAATCCAATTAAACAAATGTTTGTGTTGAACCACTCATTGATTTGATACTCTTCTAAAACAAAGCTCATTATAGTCTACAAACGAAGTAAGTTGAACCACTCATTGATTTGATACTCTTCTAAAACTACGATAATACCCGCCAAACCGGTCTAACAGTTGAACCACTCATTGATTTGATACTCTTCTAAAACAATCGTGCTTATCAGCGTTGTTGTTGCGCTGTTGAACCACTCATTGATTTGATACTCTTCTAAAACATTCTTTGTCGTAGGCGTACCAATTGCCGTTGTTGAACCACTCATTGATTTGATACTCTTCTAAAACAAGAAGAAGTTGCTAAAAAGGTCGACGTAAGTTGAACCACTCATTGATTTGATACTCTTCTAAAACGCCAAATCATTTATCTTTTCCACCAAAGAAGTTGAACCACTCATTGATTTGATACTCTTCTAAAACGATGCGGTGGTATACCAATAATACGTTTAAGTTGAACCACTCATTGATTTGATACTCTTCTAAAACATATACGTTCTTCTTCCAACATGTGAGCATGTTGAACCACTCATTGATTTGATACTCTTCTAAAACGTGCTCATAAGCCTCTAAAAACTCAACCAAGTTGAACCACTCATTGATTTGATACTCTTCTAAAACTCCTTTTGCGTGCAAGATCCTTATTGGCACGTTGAACCACTCATTGATTTGATACTCTTCTAAAACTAAAAGAAGCTTACGATGGATTAGACCCCAGTTGAGCCACTCATTGATTTGATACTCTTCTAAAACTAGCTTTTAACGGCTTCAATGCTTGGCCAAGTTGAACCACTCATTGATTTGATACTCTTCTAAAACTATAAGTAATAGTACACTATCGCTTGGATAGTTGAACCACTCATTGATTTGATACTCTTCTAAAACCTCGCAAGCTGATTATGACGCATTGGCTGAGTTGAACCACTCATTGATTTGATACTCTTCTAAAACCGATGTTTTTTCATCAAATACTCACTTTATTCGTAACGCCATTCAACATAATCATTATCAATGTGATAATAACAGCATTCTTGGTACCTGTCAGGCGTTGCCAATTCTGAAAATTCAATGATAAAGAGTTTCACATCCAATGTCGCAACTAGTCTTACCAGTTCATTAAACTGGTTGATACTAAGATAGTGCGAAACGTTGATCAACGTGATAATTCTTGTTTCTTGTAACTCTATAGCAGTTTGTACTATGCTTTCTATTATACCATATGGATCATCTTGAACATCATTCGAAAATTTTAAATTGCAAAATTTAATTAACTTTTGCAAATCTAACTCATGGTCAATATCTAAAGCTAATTCATACATAAACGCGGCTTCTAAAATAGTGGCTCGTAATTCATTATTCAGATTAACTACCTTTTGTCGTTGTTCATCCGTTAGATCGGCTGTAAATTTTTTGATCAACTTATTTTGAAAAAGATGATTTAAATCAACCGCTGAAATTTCACCAATCCAAATCATCCCTTTGATATATTCTAGTAACCGATAATGGTCATCGCTTAAATGAAGTGTATCATCTTGACCAGAGGCCCCTGCGATTAATTTAGTATATACAGACGGACTACTCGTGCTCAGAATCGTTATTTTACTATTGTTAACTTTAAAGGGTTCATACGGATAATAAGTAATATTCATAAAATTAATGTCCTTTCGGCTGAATTACGTATATCATCACTAGACTTTCCAACTAAGAAATGCATTTTATTATACTGTTGTTCTGTCACCATCAGGGTCTGGACAAGTCCAGCTGCAGGTGTGTAACCAGCAATTCTATTTTCAATATACTGAGCGGACTGTTTACTAACACAAACTCGCACATAGACAGAATATTGAATCATCAAAAAGCCCTCATTAAGTAATGCCTTTCTAAAATGGCGGTAAGCTTTTCGATCCTCACTTGTTTCCGTGGGTAAATCAAACATGACCAATAATCGCATTATTCGGTACCTCATTTGTCATAACCACCCTTACTTCAAACTCATTCTTTGGATTCGCCATAAAATTTAAGCAATTTTGTACGTGTTTAGTGAGTGCATTTCTAAGAATCGTTGTTTGTCCATTGTATTGAAGCTCGATATTCAAAAGTTCAATTAGTCCAAATTTAATATCCGTTGTCAATTCATTAAAACGCTGGTGTGCTATCCAATAATCGAAGATTGGTCGAAATGGTTCCATTAAATCTGAGCCTAAATTAAAATCACTAACACCACTATGGTGATGAATACCAAACTGCGTTAAATAACCATTACATACAATCTCACGATTAACTGCTGATAATAAAATACTATAACCATAATTTAAAGCCGCATTAATTGGATTAAATTCAGTTCGTACAAATGTTTTATCAAAAATTAATTGGAAATATTTTCGAGCAACGACTGCTTCTCGATTACTTAGATCATCAAATTCAATGGCACGTACCTCCTTCTCTAACGTCGTTACTTCCTTTCCCAACTGTCGAGCACATTGAATCTGCATTGCAATTTTCGCTTTAACAATTTCTGTTCAGACCATTCCACGTAATTCCGTTGGCCATTCAACTTGCTTTTTAATAGAGCCTAAACTGCGATTACCAGGATAATCCGTCATCGTTTCACAGCTTGGGTTACCATCTCGTCCGGTAAAAATAACTTTTGCTCCCGATTCACTCAACTCGGTAATTGCAGAGGCGGTAATTACTGCCTGCGTAGTCGCCACTAACAAAATCTGAACATCATCGATAGGTACTTGATGTGTGGCATCTTTTGTTTGTACTACAATTTTCCGCCCTGAATATGATACTTTTGCATGTTGAGAAATAACGACTGTTCGCCATCCCATAGAAACGCCTCCCAATTTTTGCTTCATACTTGTTTTAAACTTTAATGCATGCTATAATTTCGTTGTTGAGCTTGATACACTCAACCGAAATACTCATTGATTTGATACTCTGAGTTAAAATCAAACAAGGTCTTTTGACCAAGTTTTCTATTCTGAGCCTCTTATGAGGCCTTTTTTTATGCCTTCAAAACAAAAAGCTAGCCTGTCATCGACTCTAATGACAGGCTAGCTTTTATATTATAAACCCCTTAAAGCAACTCGTCGTTCAAATAAGCCAGTTGGAGATTGATAGATAATTTTCGTATTTAGGGAAAGTGCTATTCCAGATGGTTGTTGTAATTTACCAAATGGTGTTGTTACCTTTAAGGTACTTAAGTCACTCACCGCTGCATTTGCATGCAATCCAATTAAAATGCGATCTAATACTGTTTGTTGGCCCACATGAATCAATTTATTACCGTCCCATTTATTCTTCCACGGTAATTTGATGAATTGTTCCTTACCCATCTTCAACTTTGTTCTAAATTGATTGGTATCATACAGTGGGAAGTATTTCATCACTTGTTTTAAAATCTCATCGTAAACTTGCGGTGCTAATGTTTCGGCCTCAACTAACGATAATTGACCATTCAATAGTTTAACTGCCTTTTTATTTAGCATTAATTCTTGTTCATTATGCTTATAAGTTGCTGATCCTAGAGTTATTTCTTGTCCATTATCATAAAACCGTTGATTAATTAATACCCTAGGAACAATGATTTCAAAATCTTCGGTAACTTGAATTGTTTTTCCTTTTTGTTTTTTATTCTTCGTAAATTTAGGCATCAATTTTGCCTTAAGACTAGCTAATTGTTCATTAGAATCAGATAGTCTCTCCAATTCTGCCACCCAACTCGTCTTAACACCACAAACCTTATACGTATCTTCTTTCTTAGACTTAATCCGGACAATACACATATAAGCAACCGTCTTGCCCGAGTAACCACCGTATAATGCAGTTGGCCGGTCCTGCTTGGCAGGAATCAACTGTTTACCACCTTGACCGCTAGCCTTATCGTCTTTAGCAGAATACAGCGTTTGGTTGTATAGTGCACCTGTATTTTCATGGACTTCACGGGTCACTAAGATTTTCTTAAATTGATAAATTTTATCCAACTCAGCAAGTCCTTGCGCTTTATTCCAGATAACCTCGTGAGAATCTGAATCTATTACTTCTTCCTTTTTTAAATCGTTAAGGAAATTAAAATTACGCCACTTATCATTGGTATTATTCTTTTGATAGCTTCCATAAACAAAAAATGGCGTTAATTTAGGGTAACGTTTAAGAAGATAGATTCCCACAAAAGCCGTTAAATAAGCATCAAATGCATGGTGATGGTTATTTAAATTTCTATTTTTAGGAAAATCAAACATCTCACGCATTTGATGTATCAAACCACTTTTAACTGTAATCAACTGGACCTCATCATCTTCATAATGATCCATTAATAAGTTAGTTACTAACTTAATCACTTGTCGTGTTTCAACCAATTGTCGATTGATAAACCCCTTCATAGCATATTTACTAATTCGATCGGGATTTAACGTTAAATTATCATATTTTCGTTTAGTTATTAATCCTGCTCGTAACATTTGTTCCCATTGAACACGCATTTTTGAGCCAAATCGTTCTTCAGTATAGTCATTTAACGGTACTTGATCAGATTTGCTCCGATTCATTTTTGCAGATACCAAAACCCGATTATCTAAAGAATTATCTTTAATGAAGGCTTGCGGTAAAATATGATCAATATCATATTCTGATAAGCGATCAATATTTAAAGTTTCTCCAGTATACATATCATGACCACCCTGCATAAAGTACAAGAATAATCGCGTATTTGCTAATGCTGTGTTAGTTAAATCCTTTAATTCCGCCTTAACATCAGAATCACTAAGGATATCCTTACTAATATTTTGATAAACTTGCTCGACTTGCCGTTTCCGCTGAACAGATAAACGTGGATTTGCCTCATCCTCACGGGCAAACTCAATTAGAATTTTACTTGGCGCTTGATTCTTCATTGCTTTTTGAATATCAGATACCACTAATAGAATTTGGCGTAATGCCTTTTTATTCTGAGGTGACGTATATAAATCATTAATCACATCTTGAACATCATTTTTGGATAATAACGTTTGGTTAGCAGCACTAATTAATTTATCGAATTCCTCTGAATGAACAATCCGCATAAAATTGTCTGTCGTATCCCACAATAAATCCATTATTCTCTGACCGTTTTCATTAACAATCTGATTTAATAATTTATTGGAAAGACGGCCCCATCCCCGATAACGTTTAGAAGATAATCGTTTCCGCTGTTCATCTGTTAACCATTCAATTTCATTTAATTTTTCGACAAAAATTTTACCATCTTCAAAAATTGTTGACCATTCAACACATTTTTCTAGATCAGCTTGTTTGTTGGCTTCATCAACAATTCCGCCCAAGATTGCCTTCAAATCATGGTACGTACTCAACCTACTGATAACCTTATTTTCATCAGATAATCCCGTAATTTCAGGCCGACTAGCAAAATAACCCTTCGAAACCAAATAATCTTGAATATTTTTAACCGAAACACTTGCTTGCATCATGAACAAATCGTTAAAAATCCGTTGCTTTTGTTCAACTGTAATCGGTACATCATCAATCTTAATACCGTTTAATTCGTTTAGCACTTCAAATCGTTGATATACCAAACTTTGTTTAGGTAAAACATCTTCTGCCAATAAATAGGTGTCAGTGGTTGTCATCCGTTTAATAAATTCATTTGCCGATGCTTGTCGATCCACTTTTTCATCAAAATTCCACGGTGTAATCTTACCCTCTGCTTTTCGAATCATCCACGCAAATTTTTTATTCGAACTTTGTTGTTGCTGTTCAGACGTGATCAATGGCCCAACATAATAAGGCACTCTAAATGCCACTAACTCATCCAATTTATACTTAGCAATTTTACGCCGACTTTCGTTAGGATTAAGTTCTGCCAACCAAGGATAATATTTTTGTTGGTTTTCAATAATCCGCTCTAGCTCTTGTTGGTGCAACTGATGTGGGATTGCACCATTATCTTTTGTTCGTTGCTTTGGCATAAATTGTTCAAGTTCGATTAACTTTAGAATTTCAGCAATCGTTTCGTTATCCTGATATGATTTCAATGCTTTAGTAGTTGCTGCATAAAAATCTTCTCTGCTGTAAGCTTTAGCATTATCTTGCCCATCAATATAATAATTGTAGGCCTGTTGAATTGCTTTTTTATCAGAAATACTCAACAGTGGGTAGATTGACTTTAATTGCTTTAAATGAGCAGCATGCTGGTCATATTTTTCGACCATCGCTTCCGATAATGATTGATTTTCAGGTATAATACCTGCTAATAAGATACCCGAATAAAGGCCCTGTAAGATTGCTATTATTTCCCGGCTGTCATCATCAATATTGGTTGCTGCCTTATCAATATCTTCATCGAAACTTTCAGAGTTAAATGATAATGTCCATGGCTTCGCGTCATCGACTTCAATTCCGGTTAGGACGTTAAATTTTGCTTTTAAGCCTAGAATCGCTTTTAATAACTCAGTGGCAATTGCCTTATTTTGCTTCTCAAGTGATTTGTTTTCGTTTGGAACATAAATCATTCCCAATGCTTTTTTCTGTCGATTACTAGCACTTTGTTGGTCATTTAGCAATAATGCTTTCAAATCATCAAAATCATTTACAGCTAATTGGAACATGGATTCATTAAATCGTTCGTTAAATATTTGGTTTAAAGTTTCAAAATTTTCAGCTAATTTAATTTCACTACTTTTAAATGATGATACCGGTGATTCATTCAAAAAATGTCCCCGATATTTCACAATATGATGCATTGCTAAATAAATTTCTCTAATATCAAATTGCTTATTCTTAGTCATTAAATCGCGGCTCAGATTATAAATTGTTGGATATTGTGTATAAAAATCAGTATCCGTTCGATCATTAAAAAGACTCATTTCTGGATATAATTTACGATTATCCTTTGAGCTTAGACTTGATTGTTTCTGACGTAAGAAAAATGTGTTATCAAGCGGCGTGATTTGTGGTTCAAAAATTTCTCTTAATAAACTCAATCGCCATTTACGCCGTTTTAATCTACGACGTGTTGTTCGAAAACTCCGACGTTCTTCGGCTGTTTTTCCTTCATCATATAATCGAACACCATAACCGTACTTTCCTTTAATACTCATTAAGTGGTTCTGGTCATCAACGACTGCCCACCCAATTGAATTTGTACCAATATCTAGTCCGATATTATATGTTTTCGCCATACTAACTCCCCCTTAATCACCATTACCGTTAGTATAGCTAATTAAGCGCTTATTTTCCAACTTAATTAAATTATGCACAATAAAAAAAGCCCATCCATATGAGCCTTTCCTTCATTATTTAACTGGTAATACCGCCCCGTGCCATTGCTTTTTAATCCAGGCTTGGGTTGATTTTGATTTGAGTGCTTTGATTAACTTCTTGATTGCGGGTTTGTTCTCGTCGCCTTTATTAACAGCGACGACGTTCACGTATGGTGATGAGAGGCTTTCGATTGCCACTGCATCTTTTTCCGGTGTGAAGCCGGCTTGAACTGCATAGTTTGAATTGATAGCAACCAGCGTGCCTTCATCATTTTTCAACAATTCAGGCATTAACTTCGGCTCAAACGTGTACTTGAATTTGAGCTTCTTCGGATTTTTGGCGATATCATTAAAGGTTGCATTTTCAACTTTGACCCCTGGTTTCAAGGTGATCAAGCCGCCCGTTTTTAGAATCGAGAGGACTCGGCCCCAATCAGTTTGACTGTTTGAAACGAGGACAGTGGCGCCGGTTTTGACGGCACTTAATTTTTTAACTCGCTTGCTGTAAAGGCCCAGTGGTTCAAGATGAATCCCACCAGCACTCACTAAATGATAGCCATTATCGTGGTTTGCCTTTTTCATAAACGGAATATGTTGGTAATAGTTGGCGGTCAATTCACCGCTGGCTAAAGCCTTATTAGGTAATACATAATCACTGAACGCTTTGACATCCAATGTGATGCCTTCTTTTTTTAATTCGGGTTTAATGTGTCTTAAAATGGCGGCATGCGGAATGGTTGATGCGCCAATCACAATCGTATTGGGATCTGTTTTTTTAGCGCGACAGCCAGTCAACAGTACGCCAACAATTAAAAGCCCGGCGAGTACGCTTAAATATCTTTTTTGCATCTACTTTTCTCCCTCTGTTTTAACGATGATCAATTTTAGCGATGATAATGTCACCGGCTTTTTGACAAATGAACACGATGATTAAAATAATGATTGTCGCCACTAACGTAATTGTATTTTGGTTTGCTTGAAAGCCTTCAGTGTAGGCTAAGTTCCCCAAGCCACCGGCCCCAATCACACCGGCCATTGCCGTGTAACCAAGTAATGAAATCGCGGTGACGGTTAATCCGGAAACCAGTGCGGGCATGCTTTCTGGTAAAAGGACTTGCCAGATAATTTGCCATTTTGAAGCGCCTAGTGCGCGGGTCGCTTCAATCACCCCGCTATCAACTTCACGAAAGGCTAATTCAACTAACCGCGCATAAAATGGTGCTGCCGAAACGATTAATGCTGGAATTGCAGCTTTGGGACCAATCATGGTACCCATCAATTCCTTAGTCATGGGAATCAAAAGCACGATCAAGATGATGAACGGTACTGAACGGAAAACGTTGACGAATAAAGCGACAATCCCATTTAACAACCGACTCATAAAATCCATTTTACCGTTTGTTTGATATAAAACTAACCCTAACAAGAAACCGAGAATTGCGACTAGCAAGACGCTGACAGCCGTTAGCCAAACCGTTTCGACTGTTGCTTCCCACATCGTTGGCCAGTCGATTTGTTTAAATTGAAAATAAGATTGAAATCCGTTGATATTAGCCATGTCTTAACACCTCTACTTCGATAGTTTGTTGACTTAAGTCGGATAATGCCTGTTTTAAATCGTCTGGACTAGCTTGAATCTGAATATATAAATACCCCAGGGCACCATTAATCGTTTGTTGTAAACTGCCACTAATCACGCTGACTTCAACGCTTGGATAGCGGCGCATTAATTGGCCGATGACCGGTTGACTGGATTGTTCTTCGTTAAACCGGAGTTTGACGATCGTGCCCTCTGGTACCCGCGTCAACAACTGTTCGATTGAAGCGGCTGTTTCACTAGGCGTAATCACCAATGATTCTGAGACAAAGGCTTTCGTCACTTCTGCCTGTGGCGTTTCGAAGATGGCTTGTGTTGTGCCTTCTTCAATTACCCGACCGGCTGCCATCACTGCGATTCGTTGGCAGATCCGGCGTACCGCATCCATTTCGTGGGTTACCAGCACAATCGTGATGCCCATTTCCTGATTAATCTTAGCTAAAAGACTTAAAATTGAATTCGTTGTTTTAGGATCCAAAGCACTGGTTGCTTCATCACATAATAAGATGGCCGGTTCGCTGATTAACGCACGGGCAATCGCAACCCGTTGCTTTTGGCCCCCTGAAAGTTCGCTAGGATAAGCGGCACCCAAGTCTGTTAGCTCAACTAATGCCAACATCTCTTTGGCCTTAGCTAAGCGTTCCTTCTTGCCAACCCCCGCTAATTTAAGCGGTAAGGCGATATTTTCAAGAATTGTTTTTGACCAGAGTAGATTGAAGTGTTGAAAAATCATGCCAATCTTCTGCCGAATTGGTCGCATTGCTTGTTCGCTCAAACCAACGATTGATTGACCGTTGACCAAGACATCCCCGCTAGTTGGTTTTTCTAAACCGTTTAATAATCGAATTAACGTACTCTTACCAGCGCCTGAATAGCCGATAATCCCATAAATTTCACCCGCTTCAATTTTCAATGAAATATCGCTGAGTGCTGTAAATGTCTGTTGTTCCCGTTGGTAAACCTTACCGACTTGCTTTAGTTCTAACATTGCATTCTCTCCCTTTGACTAAAAATGTACAAAAAAAGTCCTCCCTCTCAAATAAATGAGAGAAAGGACGCCAATTTGCGTGTTACCACCTTAATTTCACGACTACTTCACAATAATCGCCTTACAAAGTACCAGGATCGATACTCGTTCGCTATATCGGGCAACCCCCGCATTCGGCTCAGTTAAACCTTACCAAATGAATTTGCTCAAAGACCATATTCGAAAATCGTTCGCATTATCCGCTTGCACCTGACCGGACTCTCTTAAAATGCTACTAAGTTATCTACTCATCTTTTCATCGCTTGTATTAAGTAATTCTTATCTTAATTAATCAGACGCCAGATGTCAAGTCTAATTATCTGAAATTCGAATATCGGCAATCCACGCATCTTTTTCATTATCCGCATTTAATAATTCGGGATTATCAGCTAAATCAGTATTGACGTTGACTAATTCACCCGCTAAAGGACTATCTAACTCTTGAACCATTTTTTCAGCTTCAATTGCAACAAGTGGCATATCAAGTGCCATCTTTTGCCCTTCAACTGGGACATCTACAAATTTAATTAACCCAAATTCATTTTGCGCACCCTTAGTCAAACCAATTCGTCTGATTGAAGCTGCGATTTCTTCTGTCCAAAAATAATCATTGTTACTCATTGTCAATTGTTTTCACTCCTAGAAAGTATCTTCAGATTCGCTGAACATATAACTCTTATAATGGTACCGCATCGACATGATAAAACCAATCCCCATCATGTTCCCCAATAGCGATGAACCACCTTGTGAAATAAACGGTAATGGAATACCGGTCAATGGTAATAGACCAACACTCATCCCAATATTTTCAAAAACATGGAAAAGGATCATCATGATAACACCCGTTGAAACATAGGCATAAAACTCATTTTTGGTATCAAATGTGACCCGAATCATTTGGTAGATCAACAAGAAATACAATAAAATGACTAAACAAGAACCGATGAAGCCGAAGTTTTCACCAATTACGGAGAAAATCATATCGGATTCACGAACGGGTACGTTAACCTGAATCTGATTGAAGCCTTTACCAAATAATTGACCAGACCCGATGGCCTTTAAACTTTGGGATAATTGCAAACTTGTGCTGGCCGTATTATCAAACGGATGTAACCAGGCATCAATTCGGTTAAATTGATAGGTTTTAAAGCCTAAGTGGGTTAAAATCGCCCGCCCTGGGGTTGTTACCGCCAAGGTCAAAGCCGTCCCACCAATGGCCGCCATTATCGCCATTGCAGGTGCTAGAATCTTCCAAGTAATCCCGGACACTAAGATAATGCCACCCAAAATTGCGACGAACACCAATAATGTCCCAAAATCATTTTGTAATTTCAAAAGTACCATAACTGGTAATGTCCAAATTAATAATCGGCCTAACAATAACCAATCCGCATTAATCGTGTGTTCTGGATACTCGGTATTGTGCTTAGTGACAACCCGACTCATCATTAAGATATAAGCCGGCTTCATCACTTCGGAAGGCTGGAACGAAATCGGCCCTAACGAGAACCAACTCTTAGCGCCAGTTTGAATCGCCACTACCCGATTATAAAAGAATAAAACGGCAACTAAGAGAAAAATCCCAATGCCATAAGCAATCGGCGCAACTCGCCAGAGCTGTTCCGAATCAAACTGCATGATGGCCACAATTGCGATCCCACCAATGACGTACCAAGCCGCCTGCATCAGCACAGCTCGCGTTGAGCTGGCACTACTTGTATCATGCGTTACCGCGACATAAATCGACATTAAACCCACTAACGCTAACATGAAGACGGAAAAAACAATCCCGTAATCTACACGCGAAGTATCGTCGACTTTTTCTAATTCCTTTGGCATGTTAAGTCTCCTTCAACTAAAAACTGTCTTAATTATAAAATAACCCGGCCAAAAATCTGCCGGGTTACTCTAAAGCTAATTAATTCTTAAGAATTAACCTTGGTGTAAGTGATACTCCCGTAGTAATTCGTTAACAGCATCGTCGTGTGTTTTAGTAATGATGCTTTGGCCAGTACCTTCGACAGTTGCTTCGAACCGTTTTTTAGCACTGTCTTCGACAATAACACCGACTTCATTTTTACCAACTTTGACACTCGTCATTGCCTGGCCGTTACGGTTAATATCATCAATTGTGACTTCTACGCGTTGTTCTTTTTTAGACATATTTTTTGAAACTCCTTATTTTGTAACATTAGTCATTAACAGACTTATTCCGAAACACTGTGAAATGGTCCGGAACGGGATCATAACCACCCTTTACAAATGGATGACACCGCAAAATACGGCCGATACCCATAATCAGTCCCTTAATAGCGCCATGCTTTTGAATGGCTTGAATCATATAACTAGAGCAAGTCGGATAATACCGACAGCTCGGTGGTAAGAATGGCGAAATACCAGTTTGGTAAAACCGCACAAGTGCAATTAATATCTTTTGCATGCAATCACCACTTATCTTGACCTACTGCAAGAAATTAATAATGTGACTCCAGGTACTTGGTAAAAAGACGGCAAATGGGTTTCGACCACCCATTGCAAAACCAATCATTTGGCCAATTAACCCAGCAAAAATCATTAAAACAATGACTAGTAAGATCTTTTTAAGAACTGGTTTGACGTGCTCTTCAAAATTTGATCGATACACAATATTCACAATCCCTTACTTCTGATTTAGTGTGCTCGTTTTTGGGCAATATTTTCTAATAAAACACCCGTACCTAAGGCAACCGCGTCCAATGGCTTTTCAGCTAAGACAACTGGGACCTTAAGGTGTTCAGAAAAGAGGTTGGCAATATTGCGTAATAGCGCACCCCCACCGGTTAACATAATCCCGCGATCAATAATATCGCCGGCTAATTCTGGTGGTGTCACTTCAAGCACTTCTTTAGCAGCGGCAACGATGGCCATCATTGTTTCGTGCAAGGCAAGTTCAACTTCATCCGCACCAATCGTGATTGACACTGGTAATCCACCGACAATATCACGGCCACGGACTTCTAGTTGTTCACTTGCATCGGCGTGCCAAACACTACCAATCTTCAACTTGATTGTTTCGGCAGTATGTTCACCGATTAATAAGTTATGTTTACGTTTAACGTATGCTGCGATTTCAGCATTCATGCGATCACCAGCAAGCCGTAATGACCGACTTGTCACAACTTCACCCATTGATAGTACGGCGATATCACTCGTCCCACCACCAATATCGATCACCATGTTACCACGTGGTTGGAAAATATCCATCCCAGCACCCACGGCCGCAACCTTAGGTTCAAATTCTAAGAAAACTTTACCGCCGCCAGATTTTTCTGCAGCTTCTACAATTGCCTTTTGCTCAATCGATGTAATATTTGTTGGACAACAAATTAAGATGTTTGGTTTTGATAGAAAACCTTTGACGTTTAATTTATTAATGAAATAAGCAAGCATTGCTTCGGTCATATCAAAATCAGCAATCACACCATCTTTAAGTGGGCGCACTGCCAAAATATTGCCGGGTGTCCGACCGACCATGCTGTATGCTTCAGAACCAACTGCTAATACTTTTTTTGTTTTAGTATCGATCGCAACGACTGAAGGTTCATTAAGAACAATGCCTTTGTCCATAACGTTAATTAAGACGTTGGCTGTCCCTAAATCAATTCCGATATCTTTAGCCATTTAGTGTTGCTCCTTCCAGAAACCATATTCAATAGTCAATTATACCACAAGCCTAATATCAATAAAATATAAGTTTCGTTTACGAAATTAACACTAAAAAAGAACGACGTCCGTCTAAAAACGAATATCATTCTTTAATCACTGCTAATTAAGCTAATTTTTGAGTTGTTTTACGATGACCGGCTTCATCAAAATCAGCACGACTGATATGTGCACCTAATGCCCGTAATTTTTGATGGAAGTGATAATAACCACGATCCATGTATTGTAAGTTTGTGACAAGCGTCTCACCATTGGCCGCTAAACCAGCAATCACTAGTGCTGCTGCTGCTCGTAAATCAGAAGCGGCCACTTCAGCACCCGTTAATTCAGTAGGACCGTATAAGATGACAGATTGGCCTTCGATTTGGTAATCGGCATTCATACGTCGTAATTCTTCTAAGTGCATGAAACGATTCTCGAAGACTGTTTCAGTCATGACACTCGTCCCATGAGCCATCAATTGTAAAGCGGTCATTTGTGCTTGCATATCCGTTGGGAAACCAGGATATGGCAAGGTTTTGATATTACTTGGTTTCAATTCATCAGGGCCGATAATCCGGATGCCATTTTCTTCCTCGATGACTTGTGCGCCCATTTCAGCTAGTTTAGACAATAAAGGTTTATTATGTTCAGAAATAGCTTCTTCAACTAAAACATTACCCTTAGTAGCTGCTGCGGCAATCATGAAGGTACCTGCTTCAATTCGATCTTGCACAATACTGTGTTCGGTCCCCTTTAATTCAGTAACCCCTTCAATCCGAATTTCTTCAGTCCCAGCACCGAAAACTTTGGCGCCCATCTTATTCAAGACGTTAGCTAAATCAACGATTTCTGGTTCGCGGGCAACGTTTTCGATGACTGTTGTGCCCTTAGCTAAGGTTGCTGCCATCATGATATTTTGCGTTGCACCAACACTTGGAAAGTCTAAATAGATGTTTGCACCGACTAATTGGTCGGCCTTGGCTTCTATGTAACCATGACTTTGTGTAATCGTTGCGCCGAGTGCTTCAAAACCCTTGAGGTGTAAGTCAACTGGTCTTGAACCAATTGCACAGCCACCTGGCATGGCAACTCGGGCATGACCCAATCTTGCTAATAATGGTCCCATGACAACAATTGAGGCCCGCATCTTTGAAACATATTCGAATGCCGCTTCAAAGTTTAGTGGTTGATTGGCATCAATCATTAGATAGTTACGTTGTTCATCAAATTTAACACGTGCATCCAGACTCTTCAAAACATCTTGCATCATAAAAACATCTGATAAGATTGGCACGTTCGTTAATTCAACTGGTCCTTTAGAGGCTAAAAGTGCTGCTGCCATGATTGGTAAGACTGCATTTTTAGCACCTTCGATGTGGACATCACCAACTAATGGCTGTCCGCCTTGTATGATCAATTTTTCCAAGAGTTTCCCTCCGATATGACTGCTAATTTATTGGACTAAAAAAATGATATTGCGCGCTTGCGCGATAATTTCTAAAAAGAATTGACTCACTAAATAACCCATTACGATGGCTGTAAACATGAGGACAATCTGAATCTGTCGAATATGATTCGGTTTAAAAAGCTGTTCAAGTCGTAAAGACTGTAGACCGTAAAAACTAAGAACGATAAAGCCGATATGACTAATAATGGTAACAACTGCTTGTGATCCAATTGATTGCACTTCAATAACGCCCCTCTATGAATGGATATAGGGACATTGTAACACACAGAAAAGTCACTTGTCTGTATTTAGCTGTTTTCTTAATAAAAGAAGATTGGATTGTATTATAACACAATAAAAAAAGCCCCCACGACTTTTGCCGTGAGGGCTTCTTGCAATAACTATTGTAAATGATTTTTGACGTCAATCCGGTTCATCGCGCGTTGAAGTGCGATTTGAGCCCGACGTAATTCGTCTGAATCATGTTTTTCTGAAGCCGTCTTAATAGCGTCTTCAGCACGTTGTTTAGCACGTTGGGCACGTGATAAGTTAATATCGCGCGCACGTTCAGCACCATCAGCAACGATTGAAGCGATGTTATGACTCACTTCCATAAAGCCGCCAGTAATTGCAATGGCGTCTTCATGCCCTGGGTTATCCGTCCGCTTAACACGAATTTCACCAATTTCTAGAGGGGTAATAATTGGCTCATGATTAGCCATAATACCGAGTTGTCCTGCCATTGCTGGTACAACCAACATTGAAGCATGGTGATCATAAACGACACCATCAGGAGTTACGATATTAACGGTTAATACCTTTTGCTCTTCTGCCATCATTAACGCCCCTTTCTAGTCTTGATCGACAGCCTTTTCAGACTGTGTATAGCCCATTTCTTTTGCCTTTGCTAATGCAGCGTCAATGTTCCCAACAAGACGGAATGCTTCTTCTGGGACATCATCGTAGTCACCCGCAAGGATGGCTTTGAAACCAGAAACAGTATCCTTAACTGGCACGTATGAACCGGCTTGGCCTGTGAAGGCTTCGGCAACGTGGAAGTTTTGTGATAGGAAGAATTGAATCCGACGAGCACGTGCAACGATAATCTTTTCATCATCAGATAATTCATCCATACCTAAGATAGAGATGATATCTTGTAATTCACGATAACGTTGTAAGACGTGTTGTACTTCAGAAGCAACTTCGTAATGTTCTTGGCCAACAATTTCAGGATCAAGCGCACTAGAAGATGATTCTAGTGGGTTAACAGCAGGGTAAATACCTTGTTGTGTTAACTTACGATCCAAGTTAGTTGTGGCATCCAAATGCGCGAAAGTTGTTGCAGGCGCAGGATCAGTATAATCATCAGCAGGCACATAAATGGCTTGGATAGATGTAACTGAACCTTTTTTAGTTGATGTGATTCGTTCTTGTAATTGACCCATTTCTGTTGCCAATGTTGGCTGGTAACCAACGGCTGAAGGCATCCGTCCTAATAGGGCAGAAACTTCTGAACCAGCTTGCGTGAAACGGAAGATATTATCAATGAACAATAGCACATCTTGGCCTTCAACATCACGGAAGTATTCAGCAATTGTTAAACCAGTCAAGGCAACACGCATACGTGCACCAGGTGATTCATTCATTTGACCGAAAACCATGGCTGTCTTTTCCAAAACGCCTGATTCTTTCATTTCAAAGTATAAGTCATTACCTTCACGTGTTCGTTCACCAACACCAGTAAAGACAGAAATACCACCATGTTCTTCAGCGATATTATGGATTAATTCTTGGATTAAGACGGTTTTACCAACACCGGCACCACCGAACAAACCGATTTTACCACCACGCACATAAGGGGCAAGTAAATCGATAACCTTAATCCCTGTTTCTAGAATTTCTGAACTTGTATTTAATTCCTCAAATTTAGGCGCAGAACGGTGAATACTGTCGCGTCTAAAATCTGCAGGAAATTCTTCGCCGCCATCGATTGTTTCGCCTAAGACGTTGAAAACACGTCCTAGAGTTTCTTTACCGACTGGTACGTTAATTGCACGTCCAGCATCTTCAACAGGCATGCCACGACGTAAACCGTCAGTAGATTCCATTGAAATTGTACGCATTACCCCGTCGCCTAATTCTAGAGCAACCTCTAAAACGACAGTTTCATCATTACCTTTATCGACTGTTAAGGCATTATTGATATCTGGTAAATCCGTATCTAAAGAAAATTCGACATCGACAACGGGACCAATAACTTGGACAACTTTTCCCATACTCATAGTTGTTTCTTCCTCCCGCATTTTTATTCTAATGCTGCCGCACCACCGACGATTTCGGTGATTTCAGTTGTAATTTGAGCTTGACGTGCACGGTTATATTTAATTGATAATTCTGAAATTAAATTATTCGCGTTATCGGTCGCACTCTTCATTGCTGCCATTGAAGCAGCATGTTCTGCTGTTTTAGAATCTAACATTGCGCCATAAATTAAGCTTTCGGCGTATTGCGGTAGAATTGCGTCTAAGGCATCATCCACGGAAGGTTCCGTAATGTATTCTAGATTTTGATCAGCAACTTCTGAAACATCTAAGTCGGTAATTGGTAACATTTTTTCAGCTCTAAAGCCAGATGTTAATGAGTTAACATGGTGGTTGTAACAAACGTACAACTCATCGTAAACGCCATTATCATACATCGCAACGGCCGTTTTAATAATTTGTTTAACTTCTTCAAAAGAAGGGACATCACTGACACCACGATATTCGTAAGTTAAGTTCATGCCACGTGCTTTAAAGAAATCAGCACCAGTCCCGCCGACCGCAAGAATTGCGTATTCGTCAGGTGATTGATGCGTTTCTGAAATCATTTGGACCATTGCTTTTAGGATTGAGCTGTTATATGCACCAACTAAGCCCCGATCACTTGTAATAACTAAGTAACCAGTTTTCTTAATTGGTCTTTCCACTAACAAATTACTCAACGTTACTTCGTGCTTGATCGCCTTTTTAATAGTTGAATCAGCAGGTTCTGCTTGTAAACTACTCTTTTGACGAGCAATGTCAATTAATTGACTTGCAGCTAGATGCGTCACGATTTCTCGAATCTTATCAGTATAAACTTGGTAAGCAACTGAGTTCTTTTCGATTTGAGAAAGCTTAGCACCAGAAACCATTTGCATAGCACTTGTAATTTGCCCAGTTTTTTTAGTAGAGGCGATTCTTCGTTTGATATCCATTAAAGATTCAGCCAATTAATTCACCCCTTACTTATCTGAGTCTTTGTCATCGGCAGCTTGTTCTGGTACAAAACCTTCTGTGAAGGCTTTAATAGCAGCATCAAGTTTGTCTGTGTCTGGCAATTTAGTTGTTTGACGGATTTCATCCATCAAGTCTTTAGCGTTACTTTCTAGATAATCATTTAAACCACTTTCATAACGCATGATGTCATCAACAGGTACATCATCGATGAAACCGTGTGTTAAGGCATATAGGATTACCGTTTGTTGTTCAAATGGTAATGGTTTATGCAATGGTTGTTTCAAGACTTCAACAGTCCGTTTACCACGATTTAGTTTGGCTTGTGTTGCGGCATCTAAATCAGAACCGAATTGCGTAAAGGCTTCTAGTTCACGGTATGATGAAAGGTCAAGACGTAATGTCCCAGAAACTTTCTTCATAGCCTTGGTTTGAGCTGCCCCACCAACACGAGAAACAGATGAACCAGCATCGATAGCTGGACGTGTTCCTGAATAGAATAAATCACTTTCCAAGAAGATTTGACCATCTGTGATCGAGATAACGTTAGTTGGGATATAAGCTGAAATATCACCAGCTTGTGTTTCGATGATAGGTAAAGCAGTCATTGAACCGCCACCTAATTCATCACTTAACTTAGCAGCACGTTCTAGTAAACGTGAATGTAAGTAGAAAATATCACCAGGGTAAGCTTCACGGCCTGGAGGTCTTCTTAAAAGTAATGAGATTTCACGATAAGCAGCAGCTTGTTTACTTAAATCATCATAGACGATTAAAACGTGCTTGCCGTTATACATGAATTCTTCACCCATTGCTGCACCAGCATAAGGGGCAATGTACAAGAGTGGTGCGGGTTGGCTAGGGCCAGCTTCGACAACAATTGTATAATCCATTGCACCATAACGCCGTAAGGTTTCAACTTGTGTTCTAACAGTTGATTCCTTTTGACCAATGGCAACGTAGATACAAATCATATCTTGACCTTTTTGGTTAATAATCGTATCGATCGCAACTGATGTTTTACCAGTCTTACGATCCCCGATGATTAATTCACGTTGGCCACGACCAATTGGCACCAAGGCATCAATCGCTTTTAAACCTGTTTGTAAAGGTTCTGAAACAGATTGACGAGCCATAACGCCGGGTGCTTTCTTTTCGATAGGACGTGTTTTGTCTGTTTTAATTTCGCCGCGTCCATCCACTGGTTGACCCAAAGGATTAACAACACGACCGATTAAAGCATCGCCAACAGGTACTTCCATGATCCGACCTGTCCGTTTAACTTGGTCCCCTTCACGAATATTTTCGTATTCGCCGAGGATGATGATACCAACATCATTTGTTTCCAAGTTTTGTGCCACACCGTATGAACCGTTAGAGAATTCTAACAATTCACTTGAGAGGGCATTTTCTAAACCGTGAGCACGTGCAATCCCATCACCAACATAAGTGACAGTACCGACTTCTTCAACGGCTAATTCTTCATTATAATTTGCTAGTTGTTGTTTAATTAATGCACTGATTTCCTCAGTTTTAATGCTCATCAGGTTCACCTCTTTATCAACGATTGACTATTTCAATAATAACGACTTAATTTGGTCTAAGCCGTGTTTGACACTTCCATCGATTACCTTATGGTTCGATTCAAGCACGATACCACCAATAATATCTGGATCAACGACACTTTCGATTAACACTTCGTTTAAGCCTTCGCGTTTGGCGAAAGATTGACTGATCTTAGCTAATTGATCATCGTCTAAAGCAACTGCTGAAGTCACCTTAGCGTGTGCAATCCCTTTATGTTGATCATAGAGATCTTCATAAGCTGCGATAATATAAGGCATTTCAGCCATTCTTTGATAGTCAAAAACTAAGCTCAAAAAGTGTTGCATTAAAGTACTAAAATCACTACTCAATGATTTTAATAAGTTACGCTGTTTCAACCCAGATAAGGTTGTATCTGTTAAAACTGTGCCTAATTTTGAATTGTCATTGAAAATGGTCTCGAGTGCTTGTATCTCATCATGGATACTTTCAAATTGTTGCTCTTGTTCTGCAAGGGAAAATAAGGCCTTTGCATAGCGTTGTCCAACTGCATACTTATCTAGTTTCATTTTGCTTGTCCAACCCTTCAATATAGGAATTGATCAATGACTTTTGATCAGCGACTGACAATTCTTTCTTAATGAGTTTAGAAGCAATTTCAATAGATAATTGAGCAACATCATCTCTCGCACTGTTTAACGCATCTAAACGAGATTGTTCGATGTCTTTTTTAGCATTTTGTTTTAAAGTTTGGACTTCTTCTTGGGCGAGGGTAATCATACCTTCGCGTTGTTTTTCACCGTTTTGTTTAGCTGTGTTAACAATCTCAACGGCTTCTGATTTAGAGCTCTTCAATTCTGTTGCGCGTTGTGCAGCCAATTTGGCAGCATCTTCACGTGATTGAGCGGCGCTATCTAAATCATTGGTAATTTTATTTGAACGTTCCTGCATCATTTTTGAAACAGGTCCGAAAGCAAATTTACCAACTAAAGCAACTAAGATGATGAAGACAACAAGTACAAATAGTGAATCTCCAAGGTAAGATGCAGAAGCACCAACGATTAAATTACTAAACATCTATTGACACTCCTTCCTTGACTTACTGTCTAATTTTTAAAGTGAAACGTTGTTCACTCGGATTAACTAAATAAGATCAAGAAAGAAACGACGATTGATAAAATTGGAACAGCTTCAATCAAACCAACACCGATAAACATTGTTGATCTTAATTGTGCTGACAATTCTGGTTGGCGTGCCATACTTTCGATTGTCTTAGAAATTACCTTACCATTACCGTATGATGCTGCGAATGCTGCAAGTCCTGCTGCGATAGCTGCTGCTAAAAAGTTCATATTTTTTTCCTCCTGATTTTAGTCTTCCATTTCGACTTTCTCTGAAATGTAGACCATTGATAATGTTACAAATACAAAGGCTTGAATTGATCCGATAAAGACGGAAAATCCTTGCCATACCATCTGAATTGGTGCTGTGACAAGCATTGTGGCTGGGCCATGCGAGAAAGCCATCTTAACTAAAAGATTCAATAAAACTTCCCCGGCAAAAATGTTCCCATACAAACGCAATGACAGCGTCAAGAAATTGGTAAATTGTTCGATGATATTAATCGGTAAGAAAAATCCTACTGGTTTAATATAACTCTTCAAATAATTACCAAATCCTAGTCGTTCAATACTGAAATAATGCGAAAGGACTAATACAATCATCGCTAAGGACATTGTAATAATCGGATCCGCAGTTGGACTCTTCAGCCAAACCACTTCGTCCACCTTCATCTGGAAAATCAAACCGAACTGATTACTAATGAATACGAAAAGAAACATAACAAAGGCAAATAGGTAGAATTGCTTCCCTTCTTCGCCCGGCATAGCACTCTTAACGATACCATTAGTAAAGTCGATCATCCATTCCAGGACGTTCTGCCGCTTGGTTGGTTTCAACGCAATCTTTCTTGATAAGAAGAAGACGAGCGCGAAAACAATTGCTGCACTTAATAATACCGAAAGGCAGTTCGCTAAATTAAAACGAATTCCCAAAATGCTAATAATGGGATATTTATCACCCACAAGATTCCCTCCTTCCCTAGGCTTATTTACTAGTTCACGCGAGTTCTCCGATTAACAACTACGTACAACCAATTAACCTAAAAAACAGTAACATTTATGTAAAAAGACGCATAAATTATTACCGCAACACAATTAAGATAATACCACCATTAATTTGAAAGTACAAAGTAATTAGCGATTAATTTGCAATTATTTTTTGTTGAGTCGGTTAAGCGTTAAATAAAGCGCTAGCATGTTCAAAATGTAACGTTGGGTATCAAAAAAGCGTCCGCCAAATCGCCGAACGCCTCCTATTATAAGTCTATTAATTATTTAGTCCCGAATAAGCGATCACCGGCATCGCCCAAACCAGGATAAATGTAGCCTTCTTCATTCAATCCATCATCTAAACCAGCTGCATAAATATCAACATCTGGATGTGCTTCTTGCACCGCTTTAACGCCTTCAGGTGCTGCTACTAAAACAACTAAACGCATTGATGTTGCACCACGTTTTTTAAGGGCGTCAATTGCCATAATTGCAGAACCACCAGTTGCCAACATAGGATCAACGATAAATAATTGACGTTGGTCAATATCTGTTGGTAATTTAACGAAATATTCGTGTGGTTGAAGCGTCTTTTCATCACGGTACATCCCGATATGACCGACTTTAGCGGCTGGAATCAATTCCAAAACGCCATCGACCATGCCTAAACCGGCACGTAAAATTGGGACAACTGCTAATTTTTTACCGCTCAGTTGCTTTTCAATAGCTGGGCCCATTGGTGTTTCAACTTCAACGTCTTCCATTGCTAGATCGCGCGTAATTTCGTAAACCATTAATTCGGCAATTTCATTCGCCACTTCACGGAACACTTTAGTCCCCGTATTCTTGTTACGAATAATTGTTAATTTGTGTTGAATTAACGGATGATTTAAAACTGTGAACTTTGCCATTACCTTTTGCCCCTATTCTATTCAATTTGATGGAAAGAATTTCAACAAAAAAGAGTGACTCCAAAGAAAACATCCTCTGAGCCACTCTCCTTTCCGCTTAAAATTCTGTTTACTATTGTAGCGTATATCACAGTAAAAAACTAGCGGTATTCCTAAATTAATCTAAAAACTTTGCTTGTGTGATTGGGAATTGGTCGGTTAATTTCAAGACCGCTTCACTAATTGCGGTCATCGCTTCTAGTTGATCATATTTTTCGATCACTTCTAGAATTAAATTGGCAATTTGTTCACAATCCGTTTCTTTAAAGCCACGCGATGTAATGGCCGGTGTGCCAATTCGAATCCCGCTTGTCTTAAACGGACTTAATTTTTCAAACGGAATTGTATTTTTATTAACCGTAATATGAACGCTATCCAATAGATTTTGCAGTTCTTTTCCATTGAGGCCACTATTGGTCAAGTCCAATAGCATCAAATGGTTGTCCGTTCCCCCCGAAACGACCCGGACTAAATCTGATTGGTCAAAGACAGCTGCCATTGCTTGCGCATTTGCAACAATTTGTTTTGTATAAGCTGTAAATTCTGGTTGGAGCGCTTCACCAAATGCAACTGCTTTAGCAGCAATCACGTGTTCTAGTGGTCCACCTTGAATCCCTGGGAAAATGGCAGAGTCAATTGCCTTAGCATATTCTGTTTTGCAAAGAATCATCCCACCACGCGGGCCCCGCAATGTCTTATGAGTGGTCGTTGTGACAACATCGGCATATGGCACTGGACTCGGATGAACACCCGTTGCGACTAAACCGGCAATATGGGCCATGTCAATCATCAAATAGGCACCAACTTGATCGGCAATTTCACGTAACCGCGGAAAATCAATTGTGCGACTATAAGCTGAAGCACCAGCAACAATCATCTTAGGATGCACTTCTTGCGCCTTAGCAGCTAAGCTAGCATAATCCAATTGTTCGTTCGTATCAGCAACGCCATAGCTATAAAAGTCATAGAGTTGGCCACTAAAGTTGAACGGTGACCCATGCGTTAAATGGCCGCCATCAGTTAGATTCATCCCTAAAATCTTATCGCCAGGTTCCAATAGTGCTTGATAAACCGCCATGTTAGCTTGCGAACCAGAATGGGGTTGGACGTTGACGTGATCGGCACCAAATAATTCTTTAGCCCGTTCAATTGCAAGTGTTTCGATTTCATCGATATACTCGCAACCACCGTAAAATCGCTTGTTGGGATAACCTTCCGCATATTTATTCGTTAGCACACTGCCCTGTGCCTCTTGAACAGCACCCGAAACAATATTTTCAGACGCAATTAATTCGATATTATGACGTTGCCGATTTTCTTCTTGCTTAATTAAATCATTAATTACTGGATCTGTCTTAGCTAACATGCACAACACTCCTTAGGGGGATTATTGGGTCAAAAGTGCTCACTTGCAATTCACGATCACTGGTCATTAGGCAATTACTTAACCATTAATCGGCTTGTTGCTTGCTAAAATACTTTTGCCCTGCTGATTTTTCGAGACGGTTCATATACGCTAAACCAACACCCTCCTTGGCAAAGCCTTGGACAAGGATTAGTTTAACTTCCGGATTCAAATCAAAATACCGTAGTCCTTCAAATAAATGCTGGCTCGCTGTGACAACCGATTCACCTAATGAGAATTGGTCCTTGAAGCGGACTTTTGCTTGCTTTTCCAAAATCGTATCGACGGCCATCACACCAAATGGGACAGCTTGTTGGCTAGCCCAGTCAATCGCAGCATCAAAGTCATCCGGATTAGCGACAATATGAACCTGTGCGTTAGGCGCATAATGCTTATACTTCATCCCGGGTGCTTTCGGTGTTTCTGCTGCTCCGACTTTGTGCTTATTGGTCATAATTGGACCAATGACGCGTTCGATAGCTTCTTGTGTTACCACGCCTGGTCGTAAAATAACTGGGGTTGCGACACTTAAGTCAATAACCGTTGATTCCAAGCCAACACCGGTAGGCCCGTCATCAATGACGCCGGCAATCTTCCCTGTCAAATCATGTAATACATGATCAGCAAGCGTTGGACTTGGTTTCCCAGAAGTATTAGCTGATGGGCCAACGATTGGTACCCCAGCGGCTTTAATCAATGACAATGTCACTTGATTGTCTGGCATTCTAAAAGCGGCGGTTTTCAAACCACCCGTCACAACGGCATCAAATGCCCCATGTTTTAAGGGCAAGATAATCGTTAATGAACCAGGCCAAAAAGCTTTGACTAATTGCCCAAAAGCCGGGTTTGACGTCACTGCGTAATGTTCAACCGTTTCAACCGAAGCAACATGGACAATCAATGGATTATCGCTAGGACGTCCTTTGGCAGCGTAGACCTTCTTAACGGCTGCTGGATTAGTCGCATCTGCTCCTAAGCCATAAACCGTTTCAGTTGGAAAAGAAACTAATTCGCCCGCATTTAAAGCAGCGGCTGCTTGTTCAATTTGGTTGACTGTGTATCGTTTTGTTTCCATTATATGCCTTCCTTAATCAACATCTTATTCTATAATAACAAATTCCGATTAAAATCGTAACTCACACGCATCATTCTAGACCAATTTGCCATATCTTTTTGTACTTCCAAGCTAAACAGAGGGTCTCTTTGTTCAAAAATCCGAACAATCGCTTCTTTTTGTTGATAACCAAACTCTAAAAAGAGTGCGCCTTCTGGTTCTAAAAATGCGGGGACTTCCTGTGCGAAGCGTTCATAAAAGGCTAACCCATTATTAGGCGCAAATAACGCTAAGTCTGGTTCGTGTTTAAGTACCGAAGCATCCATGACAGAGCGTTCGTCTTCTGCAATATATGGCGGGTTCGAAACAATCACGTCAAATTGTTGCCCCATAACAGGCGTCAAGAAATCACCTTCGATGAAGTCAACCTTTGCACCTAATGTTTGGGCATTTTGTTGAGCCACGGCAATTGCTGCCGGTGAAATATCAACCGCAGCCACTTGCCAATCAGGGCGTTCACAGGCCAAGGTAATCGCAATGGCACCAGAACCGGTCCCGACATCTAGCACTTTTAGTGGTCTATCCTTAACAGGGGCTACTGACAATACCCATTCTACCAATTCCTCGGTCTCAAGTCGCGGAATAAGCGTTGCGGGCGTCACCTTAAAATCACGTCCGTAAAAATTGGCATAACCTAAAATATATTGTGCCGGTTGATCCTCCGCAAATGCCGCCAAATCGGCTTGATATTGTTCATACTCGTTTGCGGGCATTTCATCTCTGTAATGCAATACTAATTGAGTGGTCGTCCAATGATGACGTCCTAATAATAGGAAACGCGCTGCTTCATGTTCCTTATTGCGTTCTTCTAAAAATAAAAAAGCCCAATTCAGGGCTTTAAGATAAGTGAGCTGTGCCATCTTGTAATTGCTCCAATTTCTCTGTTTGATCGAAGAGGATTAAGGCATCGATTACGTCGCCTAATTCACCATTCATAATGCGATCTAACTTATTGAGCGTCAAACCAATTCGATGATCGGTCACACGGTTTTGTGGATAATTATACGTTCTGATTCGTTCTGAACGGTCCCCAGAACCAACGGCTGATTTACGACTTGAGTCATATTCACTCTGGTTTTGTGATTCATAATAATCATAAACACGTGCTTGTAAAATCTTCATTGCTTTAACACGGTTTTGTTGTTGTGAACGTTGATCTTGCATTGCCACAACAATCCCAGTTGGAATATGGGTCATCCGAACAGCTGAAGAGGTCTTATTAATATGTTGACCACCGGCACCAGAAGCACGGTAAACATCAACCCGAATATCTTTTGCTTCTAATTCGACATCGACACCATCGTATTCAGGCATAACAGCAACGGTTGCTGTTGACGTATGAACACGGCCTTGTGATTCCGTCTTTGGGATCCGTTGGACACGGTGTGCACCATTTTCATATTTTAGTTTAGAATAAACATTCTTACCGGTAATCATCATCGCAACTTCTTTGAAGCCGCCGACTTCAGTAGCCGTTTCATCGATGATTTCTGTTTGCCAGTTTTGTGATTCAGCGTAACGTTGGTACATGTTGAGGAGGTCACCAGCAAATAGACTTGCTTCGTCCCCACCAGCAGCGCCCCGAATTTCCATGATGATATTCTTTTCATCGTTAGGGTCAGTTGGTAACATTAAAATCTTAATTTCTTGTTCTAATTGGGCTTTTTCAGTTTGGAGTTCTTCTAAATCAGCCTTAACTAATTCTGTCATTTCAGAATCGGTTGTTTCTCGCAAAAGTTCTTCATTTTCAGTCACTTCGCTTAAAACTTCCTTCAAACGCGTATACTTGCCCACAATTTCGCGCAAGCCCGCTTCTTCCTTAGAAAGTTCCATGTAGCGACTGGTTTCATTAATCACTTCTGGATCAGACATTAATTCCTGTAATTCTGCATAGCGGTCTAATAAACCATCGAGTTGTTCAAACATTTTATCCATGAATGATTAGCCTTCCTTTTCAATCTCTTCTTGTATTGGTGGGTTAAAATAGTGCTTCCGGCATACTGGATAGTAAGCTTCATTGCCACCGATTTGAATCTGTTCACCTGTATAAACAGGCAAGCCGTTATTCATTCGCAAGTTCATAATCGCCTTTTTACGGCAGAACCAACAAATGGTCTTCATTTCTTCTATCTTATTGGCAAACAATAAGAGGTATTTCGAGCCTTCAAATAATTCATTCTTAAAATCATTTTTAAGACCAAACGCCATCACCGGGATATTCAAATCATCAACGACTTTGGCAGCTTCGATAACATGGTGCCGTTCTAAAAATTGTGATTCATCAATTAAAACACAAGCGGCATCTGGATTAGTTGCTTCAACCAATTCGTAAATATTCGTGTCCGAAAAGATTGGTGTTGCTTCGCGTTTCAAACCAATTCGACTTGAAACGATTCCCACGCCGTCACGATTATCAATCCCACTGGTTAAGATAATCACTGATTTATTCTGTTCTTCATAATTATGAGCAACTTTTAGAATTTCAATTGATTTACCACTGTTCATTGCACCATATCGAAAAAATAATTGCGTCATTTCCAAACACCCCTATATCAAAGCACATTTTAGTCTAGTATACCTGAAAATAGGAATCGCAACAATATCGGCCCCGATAAAAACTAAAGTTTCCATAAATTTTGCCCCTTCATGACTTCCCTATCGTCGTTTTCCAGAAAATATGCTATTATTATGAACATTGAAAGGGTGGCTTGCATGACAATTAAAAGTTCATTTGCAACAACAACGGGACGTTTTTCATACTGGTTCTTACATACCTTTATGAAAGGCGGCAGCTCTTTACCTGGTCAGATTGCAACAAATCTAGACCCCGCTGTTTTGAAAAACTTAACTAAAAACTACGACGTGATTATCATCACTGGAACTAATGGTAAAACATTGACGACAGCTTTGACGGTTCAAACGCTCAAGCAAAAATACGACAACATCATGACCAATTCAACAGGATCAAACATGATGCAAGGGATTACGACAGCCTTTTTGGCCCATCATCCTAAAAAAGGTCAAAAACAACTTGCAATTCTTGAAGTTGACGAAGCCAACGTCGAACCACTTTGCCGCTACGTTGAACCTAAGGCAATTGTGATGACTAACATCTTTAGAGATCAAATGGATCGTTTTGGTGAAATTTATACCACTTATAATAAGATTTTGGCTGGCGTTAAGCTCGTGCCTAATACAACCTTAATTATGAATGGTGATGTGCCACTTTTCTCATCGGTTGAATTACCTAATCCTAAAATTTACTACGGTTTTAATCATCAACCAGATGGCGAAATGCTCGCACCAAGCAATACAGATGGTGTTTTGTGCCCTGTTTGCCAACATATCATTCACTACAAGTTCATCAGTTATAGTAGCCAAGGCAAATTCTACTGCCCAAATTGCGGCTTCAAACGCCCTGAACTAACGGATCAAGTGACGGCCATCAACGAAATGCGCCCAACAAGTTCTCAATTTGAAATTAACCAAGCCCCTTTTGAAATCTCAATCGGTGGTATGTACAACATCTATAATGCTCTCGCAGCTTACAGCGTTGGCCGCTTCTTGGATGTCCCTGTTTCGGATATTCAAAAAGCCTTCACGCAAAATAAAAAAGTTTTCGGTCGCCAAGAAGTGATTCAATTGAAGGACAAGGCGGTCACATTGGTGCTTGTTAAAAACCCAGTTGGCTTAAACCAAGTCCTCCAAATGATTAGCTCTGATCCAGAAGATTTCTCATTGGCAATGTTACTGAACGCTAACTACGCTGATGGTATTGATACAAGTTGGATTTGGGACGGTGAATTCGAAGACCTCTTGAAACACCACATTCCAACGGTTATCACCGGTGGCGAACGGCGTGATGATATCACTTTCCGCTTGAAAGTGGCTGGCGTTACTGACGAACAACTACACGAAACAGCCGACTTAGATGCGACACTAGCAGCGATTGAAGCAGCCCCTACGAAACATGTTTACGTACTTGCTACCTACACGGCAGTCTTGCAATTACGTAAAAAAATGGCAGAGGCCAACTACATTAAGAAAGGACTGTCAGTATGACCCAAACTTTAAAAATTTGTCATCTTTATGGCAACTTAATGAATACTTATGGGGATCTCGGCAATATTTTAGTCCTCGATTATTATGCTAAAAAGATTGGTTTAAAAACAGAAACCGACGTCATCAGCATTGGCCAAGATTTCGATGCCAGCCGCTACGACATCGTCCTCTTCGGTGGTGGCCAAGATTTTGAACAAAAAATCATTTCAGAAGATCTTACCAGTAAAAAAGCTGCACTCACAGCATACATCGAAAATGGCGGCGTAATGCTTGCCATTTGTGGTGGTTACCAATTATTGGGCCACTACTACATCGGTGCGAACGGTGATAAAATTCCTGGGATTGGTGCCCTTGATCACTATACACTCAGCCAAGATAACAGCCGTTTTATTGGCGATATCGTGATTGAAAACCGTGAATTTAACGAAACTTACCTCGGCTTTGAAAATCATAACGGTCGGACTTTCTTAGGAAAAGATGAAAAGCCACTCGGTTACGTTAAACGTGGTCATGGTAACAACGGCGAAGACGGCACTGAAGGTTGTGTTTATAAAAACACCTTTGGTTCTTACTTCCACGGCCCAATTTTAACCCATAACGGTGTCTTAGCTAAACGCCTCTTAACAACAGCGATTAGCCGCCGTTTCCCAGAGTTTGATCTTCAACCACTAGCGGACCTTCCAATCGAAGAATCCCGTTACCAAGTCGACGCAGCTGGTGTCAAAAAGGTGCAAAATTAAGTACTCCCAAAAGAACCCCGACAATATCTTTTTCGATATTGCAGGGGTTCTTTTTTACATTTTAATCTGCCAATTTTAATCTGCCAATTTTAATCTGCCAATGTTAATTGACTTTGAGCCGCTGCCAAACGCGCACTTGGCACACGGTATGGTGAACACGAGACATAATCAATGCCCAAATCACGATAAAACGGCATCGCTGTTGGATCACCACCGACCTCGCCGCAAACCCCAATCGATAAATCAGGTTTGGTTTGACGGCCTTTTTGAACCGCCAATTGCATCAAAGCACCGACACCATCTTGGTCAAGCGTTTGAAAGGGTTCAGCCGGCATCAAGCCTTGTTGCTGATAATCCGGCATAAAATGGCCAATATCATCGCGGGAAAAACCATACGTCATTTGCGTTAAATCATTGGTGCCAAAACTGAAGAAATCTGCGGTCGCTGCGATTTGATCCGCAACTAAACACGCCCGCGGAATCTCAATCATTGTGCCAATTTGATAAGTTAGTTGTTGCTGATTTTCTACCAAATAGTCGTTGATGGTTTGTTGTAATAGTTGTTTTAGATATGCCATTTCAGTCGCTGTGCCAATTAGCGGCAACATTATTTTAGGCGTCACGGCATGGTGGTACGTTGTTTGAACCGCCAAGGCACTCTCAACAATCGCTAAGACCTGCATTTGGTAAATTTCAGGATAGGTCACCGCCAAACGACTGCCACGATGGCCTAACATGGGATTAACCTCCGCTTTATCAGCAATCCGGCGCTTAATTTCGGCCAAACTAATGCCTAGCGCGGTTGCTAATTCAGCCTGTTCCACTTCATTTTGCGGTAAGAATTCATGCAATGGTGGGTCTAACAAGCGAATTGTACATGGTCGCTCTTCAGCTAATGAAAAGATTTGCTTAAAGTCAGTTATTTGGAGGGCTTTTAGTGCCGCCAATGCCACTTGGCGATCCGCTAGTTCAGTTGCTAAAATCATTTGGCGCATTTTAAAAATTCGTTCTGGGCCAAAGAACATGTGCTCCGTCCGCACGAGTCCTAACCCCTGTGCACCAAATTCAAAAGCAGTCGCCACTTCTTGCGGTGTCTCAGCGTTAGCCCAAACCGCAAATGGTGCAATCTCATCACACCAACTGAGCACCGTTCCAAGCGTTGTTTCATGAACGCCTGTTTGTTGTGGCAACGCCCCTAAATAAAGGCGACCGGTATGACCATCCACCGAAATAATCGCCCCTTCTTTTAAAACTCGGCCGGCAAAATGTGCCTCACGTTGTTCATAATCGACTTGAAGTTGCTGACAACCAACGACACAGCAACAGCCCATTCCCCGTGCAACAACCGCCGCATGCGATGTCATCCCACCACGACTAGTAACAATTGCTTCACTAATTACCATCCCATCGATATCTTCTGGTGATGTTTCTTGGCGAACTAAAACGACTTTTTCACCAGCTTCGTGTGCCTGTTGTGCTTTTTGGGCGTCGAAATAGATCGCACCAGTAGCAGCCCCTGGACTCGCTGGTAACCCAGTCAATAACTGTGTTGCCTGTTGCACCGCACTAGTTTCAAAAAGTGGGTGTAACAACCCATCAATCATCGTCGGCTTCAAGCGACTAATCGCGGTTGGCCGATCAATCACCCCTTCATCAACTAAATCCACAGCAATTCTAAAAGCAGCCGGTGCGGTGCGTTTGCCAACCCGTGTTTGTAAGACATATAACTGCCCAGCTTCAATCGTAAATTCCATATCTTGCATATCCCGATAGTGGGCTTCTAATTGATTGGCAATCGTTTTGAATTGTTCATAAATTACTGGCAATTGCGCCTTTAACGTCGCAATTGGTTCGGGGGTTCGAATCCCCGCCACCACATCTTCACCTTGTGCATTCAATAAATATTCGCCAAACAAACCAGGTTCACCAGTTGCTGGGTTCCGAGTGAACGCAACGCCGGTTCCACTTTGCCCCTGATAATTACCAAAGACCATTTGTTGCACGTTGACTGCGGTTCCCATGGCACCGTCGATTTGATTTAAACGTCGATAAGTCTGCGCACGTGGATTCTGCCATGATTTAAAGACAGCTTCAATGGCCAGTCGCAGTTGTTGATCAACCGACTGTGGAAATTGATATTGTCCGGCCGCTACGTACAAGCCTTTATAGGTTTCAATCAATTGTTTTAAATCAACTAACGTTAAGTCCGTATCCTTTTGAACTTGCCGTTTATTTTTAAGTGCCGTTAATGCCGCTTCAAAAATTGGCTTATCAATACCGTAAACCACATCCCCAAACATTTGAATCAACCGACGATAACAATCGTAAGCAAACCATGGATCATTGGTCATTTCAGCTAAGCCGATTACCGTTTGATCGTTTAACCCTAAATTCAAGATAGTATCCATCATCCCCGGCATTGAGATTGGTGCACCACTGCGGACGGACACCAATAACGGCTGCTCAGCATTCCCTAATTGCCGCTGCGTCTTTTCTTCAAGAATATGAACCGCTTTCATTAATTCGTCTTCTAAAAAACCCGTCTCTTGTTTAGCACTTGTTAAGTATTGTCGACAAGCAGCCGTTGTAATTGTAAAACCGGCTGGCACGGGTAATCCTAAGCGCGTCATTTCCGCTAAGTTGGCTCCCTTACCACCTAATTCTTGATTGGTTAACGTTTGATCTTCAGCAAAAGCATAAATATAGTTCATGATAGCGCCTCCAAATTTTATCGATAACCGCATTATATAGTGTGTCACATTGCAAGTCAATAGTGTAGTTTATAAATTTTAATAGGCCACGCTATTGTGTGAATATATTGCAATTAGCGTAACGCTATCCTATAATGAGTTTATTGAAACCGATTTATTCAAAGGAGCGCTTATGGAATTATCTAACCGCCAACAGGCAATTATCAAAATCGTCAAAGGAAATCAACCCATTAGCGGCACTAAAATCGCTGAACAATTGCATCTTTCTCGGGCAACACTGCGCAATGATTTCGCAATCTTAACCATGACCGGTATTTTGGACGCCCGCCCTAAAGTTGGCTACTTTTACGTCGGCCAAGAAGTGATGCCGCTCTTAACCGATGAACTCTACCAAGAAACAGTCGGTCAACTGATGGTCCCACCTCTTTTAATCCCTCAAACGACAACGATCGATGAAGCAGTCACGCAACTATTCATGCACGATGTTGGGTCGCTTTATGTGACGGATGAACAGTCAGGTTTACTGGGCGTTTTGTCGCGGAAGGACCTACTACGGGCAACCATTAATACAACTAATACGCAAGCTACCCCAGTCGCTATGATTATGACGCGAATGCCAAACATTACAACGACCACCGAGGACACACCTGTCTTACACGCCGGTCAACGGTTAATTGCCCATCAGGTTGATTCACTACCAGTGGTTGCCATTGATGGCATCACGGTCATTGGCAAAATCACCAAATCGATTATCATGCGCTATTTCATCGAAGCCGGACTACACAATCAATCATAATTTTTTGGAGGATTACAAAATGACAGCGATTCCAATTTTTATTATTTCAGATTCAATTGGCGAAACAGCCCGAACAGTTATCGCAGCGGTTAACGCCCAATTCCCCGCGTCAGTCACCCTTAAAATTCAACGCTTTCCGTTTATTACCGATCAAAAAACATTAACCCCCATTTTACAAGATGCCCATCAAGAACAGGCAATTATTGTCACAACACTTGTTAACCACATACTTCAAGAAACGGTGACGCAATTTTGCCAAGTCAAGCATTTGACCTTAATCGATCTTCTGTCTCCGCTGACCACCGCCATTAGCGAACGCAGTCAAACCGCATCACTGGAAACCCCAGGCTCATTACGGAAACTTGATGAACACTATTTTCATCGCATTAGCGCCATGGAATTTGCCGTTCGTTACGATGACGGTCAAGATCCACGTGGTTTATTAGAAGCCGACATCGTTTTATTAGGCGTTTCACGGACCTCAAAAACGCCACTCAGTATGTATTTGGCCAACCAAAACTATCGCGTGGCCAACTTACCACTCATTCCCAACGTACCGTTACCAAAAGAATTATTCAAAGTGCCCGCCCATAAGATTATCGGTCTAACCATGCCACTTTCAACACTGCTAAAAATCCGCCAAGAACGTTTGGCCACCTTGGGATTACCGCAAACAACGAACTATTCCAATATGACAACCGTCGGTGACGAGCTTGCCTATGCCAACCAGATTTTTGAACAATTAAACGCCACGACGATTAATGTTGCCGATCGTTCGATTGAGGAAACGGCTAGTTTAATCCAAACCTTAATCTAAAGATTAAGGAAACGACTTAACCTTTTTTAAAGAAAAAAGCCGATTTTTATTCATAAAATATCAATTGTTTGATAACATTCCCCGGCTATACTGTTGTTATAGATTAAAAGGAGCGATCGATATGCTAATAAAAAACCAAAACATTGAATCCGTTAAAATTAAAAGTATTGATAGTCAAGATAAGGTCCTCGCGACAACCGAGTCCGGCGAAATTATCGAACTACATATCACCGATCAACAAAAGAAGGATCGGCTTTTCTGGGAATCATTGGTGAACGTTTTACGCGCTGAACTCTGGCTCCCCCTCAAAAAGAAAACCCATGAACTCTTACAAAACGACTGGTTAGCAGAACCAGAATTAAATTAACTAAAAAGAACGTTGACCAGAAGTAATTCTAGCCAACGTTCTTTTTTTAGTTATTTTTCACCTTGCCATTCCGCAATGTACTCGGCCACAAAATCTTGCATGACTTGTGTTCTAGCGGTTGCGATTTCTCGCGCCACTTGCGTATTCATCGTCGCCGCGAGTTTGAAGAGCTTTTCATAAAAATGATTAACCACCGTTGAAGGTTCCCGATAATTAGCCTTGGTTAACTCGGCCCGTGGTTGAATTTCAGGATCATAAGCCACCCCATCGTGAGCGCCGCCATACATAAAGGTCCGGCCAATACCAATCGCGCCAATCGCATCTAACCGATCCGCATCTTGAACGATTTGCCCTTCTAAACTTAATGCTTGGTGCTGATTAATATTTTTAGAAAATGACATATGATCGATGATGTCAAAAATAACGGTTGATTGCATCTTATCAATGCCATTTTGGGTTAAAACAGCCGCTACGCTTTGGCGGGCTTGTGCCACATCGCTAACAAT
Source organism: Latilactobacillus sp. (assembly GCF_033176295.1). Lineage (NCBI taxonomy): Bacteria > Bacillati > Bacillota > Bacilli > Lactobacillales > Lactobacillaceae > Latilactobacillus > Latilactobacillus sp. Next base: position 41,552 of record NZ_JAMQEX010000001.1, on the reverse strand, counting down.
TTTTTCATCAATTACATCGTGCAATAGTGCGGCTAATGTAATCGTTGTTAAGTCGCCATCACCAACTTGGCGTTGAATTAAGCGGGCATTATTTACAACCCGTTGAATGTGATCAAAACCATGGCCACTATGCTCCTGAGCTAACGCTGTTCGTACGAATTGTTCAATTGCTTCAATTTGTTTTTGCATAACTGCCACCCTACTCTTTTAATCATTAAAAAAATTGCAACCACGGCTGCGGTTGCAATTCGTTATGTTTATTTTACTTGTTACCCGGTTCTGAAGCAATAATTTGCATGTTACCTTTTAAGTCCCATGACTTAATGCCAAATGGTAAGACAAAGTGCATGTTCTTATGAATTAGGTAGGTTTGACCATCCGCAACCAATTCACCTTCACCGTCAACCACTGATACTAAAGTATAAGGGGCTGTTGTCCGGTCAAAGTGTAAATCACCCTTGACCAACCATTGGTAAACACTGAAAAATGGTGACATTGGGGGTTGCACATAAGTTGTGATGGTTGAATCCCCAACGTGTTCTGTTTGAATATTCAAAACAGGATCTTGATGGGGCACAATCGTGGTATCAATTGATTGTTTTAGATGCAATTCACGTTTTTCACCCGTCTTCGCATCTACTCGATCATAATCGTATAACCGATAAGTCGTATCACTACTTTGTTGCGTTTCAAGGGCCATAATCCCCTTATTCAAGGCGTGAATTGTGCCACTTGGGACGTAGAAAAAGTCGCCTGTTTTAACAGGTACTTTGCGCAATAAGTCATCCCACTTACCCGCTTCAATCATTTCCGTTAGTTCTGCTTTGTTTTTAGCATGATGACCATAGATTAAGTAAGCACCTGGTTCGGCATCTAAAATATACCAACATTCAGTCTTACCTAATTCTGTAGGACCTTCGTGAGCAGCTGCATAAGCATCATCTGGATGGACTTGAACTGATAAGCTTGCTTCAGCATCCAAAATCTTCGTTAATAATGGGAAAACTTCTCCCTTGGCATCACCAAAATAATCGCGGTGTTGGGCCCAAGCTTGATCTAATGTAAGGCCTTTTAAGGGACCGTTTTCGATTGTGCTGGGACCATGTGGATGTGCTGAAATCGCCCAGCATTCACCAATGTCGCCATCTGGTAAATCATAGTCGAAGGCTTCTGCTAATTTGCGGCCACCCCAAATTTTTTCTTGGAAAACTGGTTTTAGAAATAATGGTTCTGTCAATTCAATCACTCCTAATGCACTTTATTTATCAATGTTTCTATTCTACCATAAATGAAAGCGGATAAGACATGGTAGTAACTGTTTTTAAAGCGATTTCGTGATTAAACCTTATCTTCAGCCAAGAATTGATCCACAATCATTGTCCGACGATCAAGAAAAGCTTGATTATCTGCTGTCGGGTGAATCCGATTGCTCAACACAACCAAGCCTGTCTGGCGTTTTCGATCGAGTAACATAAAAGTCCCCGTAAAACCGGTATGATAAATCAATGGGGTCTGATCCGCCGTAAAACGTAAATCCCAACCCAATGACCGGCCTAGATGAGCTGGTGTCCAGTCGCGGTATAAGCCCTTAACACTTGCTTGGCTAACGGGGGCCTCAGCAACCTTTAATTGCCCCAGTTGGAACTGCGCAAACCGTACAACATCGTCTAGGGGTGCAAATAATCCTGCTGCACCACTATGATTTTGCAAAACATAACTCTTCGGATCATGCACAACACCTTGAATAAGGCCTCTAGCCGTTGTTAGTTCAGTTGGTACCGCTCGGCTTGCTTCTGGGGCAAACGTACTCTCAGTCATCCCTAGGGGGGTTAAAACCAGACTTTGAATTAAGTCTTGAATTGGTTTACCATAAATCACTTCTAGCATCCAGCCCAAATACAACATGCCGATATCTGTGTAGACAACCTTTTTCCCAAAATTAGGTCCAACCGTCAATTGCGTCAACAGCGCTTCTTTTAATGCTGGCGCAGCTAACTGATTACGATTAGGAATATAGCCCTCTAAGCCCGATGTGTGGGTCAAGAGGTGCAAAACCGTCACCCGTCGATCTTTAAACGCTGGTAAAATGCTGTGAACCTTGGTCGTAAGTGACAGGCGTCCCCGCTCTAACAAACGGAGAATCAACGTCGTCGTCCCAATCACCTTCGTCAAAGACGCTAAATCGTATAATTGTCCTGGTTCTAACGGGATTAGTTTAGGCGTCAGTTCTGAATAACCCAGGACCTTAGTCGTCACTTGCTGGCCTTCAATCACAGCATATGAAACACCTGGTACAACCTCATCAGCCACTAACGCCTCAATTTGGTGAATCGTTTGTTCAAATCGCATCTCAAAACCTCCTATTTGAATCAATACTATTAGTATACGCCATCTAAAAAAAGACACCACCAGTTTAACCTGATGATGTCCTTTATTTAAAACCAATTTAAATCTCGACGTTCCCTGAGAATTGGCTGTTATATAGATCAGCGTAAAAGCCGTCTTGAACCATCAATTCATCATGTGTGCCGGTTTCCATAATTGAACCGTGATTCATCACAATGATATTATCCGCATCCCGAATCGTTGATAAACGATGGGCAACAACGAAACTCGTTCGATTTTGTAATAGCCGTTCCATTGCGTGTTGGATATGAATTTCAGTCCGCGTATCAACCGAACTAGTTGCTTCATCCAAGATTAAGATATCTGGATCGGCCACAAAGGCCCGGGCAATCGTCAATAATTGCCGTTGACCTTGTGAAATGTTGGAAGCTTCTTCATTCAAGACTGTGTTATAACCTTCCGGTAATTGACGAACAAAGCCGTCAACATGGGCCGCTTTAGCAGCTGCCAAAATTGCTTCGTCAGAAGCTGATTCATTACCATATTTCAAGTTATCCCAAATCGTCCCGGTGAATAGCCAAGTATCTTGCAGAACCATCGCAAAATGACGCCGTAATTCTTCACGACTCATGTCACGGGTATCAACACCTTTTAATTTAATCGAACCGCCACTAACATCGTAGAAGCGTTCAAGTAAATTAATAATAGTTGTCTTACCAGCCCCGGTAGGACCAACAATCGCGATCATTTGGCCCGGTTTAACTTGTAAATTATAGTCCGTCAATAAAAGATCCTTGCCTTGGTAACCAAATTCAACATGTTCCATTTCTAATTGGTTGGCATCATCTTGCACCACTGGGACAGTTGAAGGTTCTTCAGACATATCTTCTTCATCTAAAACAGCAAAAACCCGTTCAGCTGAAGCAATCGTTGATTGAATTGTGTTTGCCAAGTTAGCCAATTGTGAGATTGGTTGTGAGAATTGTTGTGTATATTGCATGAAAGCTTGCATGTCCCCTAATGTGACTTGACCGTGTGAGACGCGAATCCCACCGATAATCGCCACGAAGACGTACCCTAAGTTATTGACGAAAGTCATCAATGGCATGATCACACCAGAGATAAATTGGGCTTTCCAAGCAGCTTTATACAACTTTTCATTTTGTTCTTCAAATGTATCAATCGTCACTTGTTCCCGGTTAAAGGTCTTCAAGACCACTTGACCCGAAAAGTTTTCTTCGATTTGATTATTTAATAAGCCTAAACTCTTTTGTTGTGCAGCAAAGAATTTTTGCGACTTAGGTGCGACAATCCCAATGACAATTAAACTCAACGGAATTGTGACCAAAGCGATCAGCGTTAATTGCCAACTGATCGTCAGCATCATCCATAAAACACCGATAAACGTTACCGTGCTGGTCACCATTTGCGTTAAACTTTGTTGTAGCGTGCTGGCAATATTATCCATATCATTAATCGCACGACTCATGATATCCCCGTTTGAATGGGTATCGTAATAATTGATTGGCACCCGTTGCATCTTATCTTTCAATTCCTTACGCAATTCATAGACGGTTTGTTGTGAAATCCGCGTCATAATAAATTGTTGTAAGAAACTGAAGACGGCTGAAGCAAGATACATCAAGATCACCGTCATGATAATGTGTTGAATCTTATCGAAATCAATTGGTAAGCGATCCATTGCAATCCCAGCTTTTTGCATGGCATTGCCTTTCATCACCCCTTTAAAGATTTCAGTTGTTGCTTCCCCTAAAACTTTGGGCGTTCTAATTTGGAAAATAACGGAGACAATCGCCAAAACAATGACAAATACTAAGGCAATTAAACGGCTCGACATGTATTTCAATAAACGATTAGTTGTGCCCCAGAAATTCTTAGGCTTTTCAACGACGCCACCCATGCCGCGACCTGGACCGTGACCACCTTGTGGCCGGTTTGTTGCTGCTTTTTCTGCCATTAGGCTTCATCCCCCTCTCTGATTTGTGAATTGATAATTTCTTGGTAAGTTGCATTTGTTGCCTTTAATTGGGCATGCGTGCCTTTACCAACCATTTGGCCTTCATCTAAGACCAAGATTGTATCGGCATCAGCCACCGTTGAGACCCGTTGTCCAACAATGACGACGACACTCTTTTGAATTTCAGTATCTTCCTTCAAGGCTTTGCGTAAAAGGGCATCCGTCTTGAAATCTAAAGCTGAAAATGAATCATCAAAGACATAAACCGATGCGCGTTTAACTAATGCTCGGGCAATCGCTAATCGTTGACGTTGACCACCTGAGAAGTTACCGCCACCTTGTTCAACGTGACTGTCTAAGCCACCATCAAGTTCGCTAACGAAATCCTTCGATTGGGCAATTTCAAGTGCATGCCAAATCTGATCATCAGTTGCATCCGGATTCCCATATTGCATATTTTCGCGAATCGTCCCTGTAAAAAGATTGGCTTTTTGCGGTACAAATGCGACTTGTTCATGAATATCATGCAATGTCACATCTTTGACATTTAACCCATCAACTTGGACTTGGCCGGCTTCAACGTCGTAAAAACGCGGAATCAAGTTAACCAAGGTTGATTTACCTGAACCAGTCCCCCCGATAATCGCAACGGTTTGACCAGCAGATGCTTGGAAATCAATCTTCTCTAAGGCTAATTTTTCTGCATTTTGGTAGCGGAAGTTAACATTATCGAAGGCCAAGCTGACAGTTTGATCTGTAAAACTCTTGGGATTTTCTGGATTTTCAATTGGTGTTTGTAAATCCAAGACTTCATTAATCCGAACGGCTGATGCTTGTGCCCGTGGAATGAAGACGAAAACCATTGAAAGCATCATGAAACTCATTAAGATTTGCATCGCATAAGTCATGAAGGCTAATAAGTTCCCCACTTGCATGGCTTGATCAGCAATTAAGTGACCACCCATCCAAGTGATTGCAATGTTTGTCCCACTCATAATCAATGTCATCACAGGTAACATGACAGACATGATACTGTAGACCTTTTTAGCATTTTGTGTGTAATCTAAGTTCGCATCGTCAAAACGTTCCTGTTCGAACTTATCGCGACGGAATGCACGGATTACCCGCACCCCTGTTAAGCCTTCACGGAAAACTAAGTTAATCCGGTCAGTCTTCTTTTGCATCGCTTTGAAAAGCGGTACGGCAAAGTACATCACGACACCGATAAAGATTGCCATCAATGGTAAGACAACAACGAAGATTGACGTTAATTGCGCGTTCTTTTGGTAAGCCAAGAAGCTGGCACCAATCAACATGATAGGGGCCATGATCATCATTCGTAAGAACATCATTGCCACATTTTGAATTTGAACAACATCATTGGTTGTCCGTGTAATCAGTGACGAGGTCCCCACTTGGTCCATTTCATCGTGTGAGAAATTGATGACCTTTCGATAAATATCTGATCGTAATTTCTGACCCAGACCTTGTGATGTCTTAGCGGCTAAATAAACGTTACAGATTGCGGCTAGGATACTGATCAATGAAAAGCCGAGCATTTTGAAGCCGGCTTGCCAGATATAATCAATATCACCTTTGGCAATCCCGTTATTGACAATATCAGACGTCAAATTAGGGAGATACAAGTTACTGACAACTTGAATCACCATGAATAAGACAGCACCGAAAACGGCTAAGCCCGACATTCTCTTTTTTGCAAGTTTAATCATGCGTTTTGTTCCTTCTTTCTATTCTACTTATCTTGAACGCTCGCGCCGGTTTCTAACCAACCAGTGACTAATTCGAAGTGTTCGTAGATTTGTTCTATTGTTAAGGCTTGCTCAGTATCACGATTTAAATAATAGGAAGCAATGCTTTGAAAAACGTTATTCATTAATTGATGGAGGAGCAATCTAACAGCATTCGGCTGCGTTTTATCAATTTTCAACAAACTAAAATCAACGTGATCCATTAAAAACTGAAAGCCCTCCGTTTGATGCGCATGCATCAATTCGGGCGACATCTTGCGCCGATTTTTGAAATCCATGTGTAAAAATAAGTGCCGATAGAACTGTGCATTCTCACCATTAATGGCTTCATTCGCCATTGCCTTGAAGAAAATGCGAATCGTCTTGAAAAGATCACCCTTGGTATCTAATAAGAGCTGTTCCAAATCCTGTTTAGAACTATCACGCAGCAAACTGAGGTCGTAAAAGAAAATATCAGCCTTATCTTCAAAGTACTGATAGAAACTACCCCGTGGAATTTCAGCAGCTTTAATAATGTTGCTAACTGATGCTTCATTAAAAGGAACCCGTGAAAATTCGGCATGGGCGGCCTTTAATAACCGTTGCTGTTTTTCTGCCGGCAACCGGAAAAAAGTTTTTTTAGGCATGCATTAAGACTCCTTCCAACTAAAAATGACATACCGTCGTAAAATATGACGTTCTGTCATTTTAGCACTGATTTTAATTGGATGCAATACTAAGTTATCGTCATAATTGATGCAATATCACTCGCTAGCCGTTATTGTCTAACGTCACAATTAATCCTATAATAGAAATACTATTGTTAAAAACTAATTTTGTGGGGCATATATATGAAGTTACTCAAACGTTTTTACACCATTACCATCGCCGTACTCGCCATCATCTCAATTATCTTCGTCCTATTAGACTACAGCAGTCTCATCGATCTAACGACTGCACCCTACCTAACCATCGATAACACGATTTTAATTATTTTTACGGTCGATTATTTCGTGCGTCTTTGGTTTGCTACTGATAAACGCCGCTTTTTTAAGACAAATATCTTTGATCTGCTTGCAATCATCCCACTAAGCACTCTTTTTTCATTTTTCCGACTCGGGCGCCTATTTCGCATTGCTGGGTTAATGAAAGTTTTCCGTTTTACGCGCTTGGTGGGCTTAACGGGGAAATTACAACGCCATTCCAAGAAATTTCTTAAGCAAAATGGTCTGCTCTATCTGACTTATGTCAGTGCCGCCGTATTAATCATCGCTTCCGTTTTATACGCACTCGCCGAAAAGGCAACCCTTGCCGATTCATTCTGGTGGGCGATTGCGACCGCCACAACGGTTGGCTACGGTGATATCTCACCGCACACGCTAATCGGTCGTATCGCAGCAATTATGCTGATGTCAGTTGGCATTGGCTTTATCGGTACACTCACCAGTTCAATTACCAGTTACTTCACTCAAGATACCGACGACAAACTAGACGAAATCCTTAAGAAGCTCGATCATCTCGAACAAGAAAACAAAACGCTCAAGGCACTTTATCACGACAAGGAATCTGAATCAAAATAATTAATATAAATTAAAAAAATACGATAATAATCACCAGATAGCGGCTTTAAGCCTTTTAATTAGTTATTTATAGCACTGGTAATTACAATAAATTGTAAACAACTAAAAAAGGTTGGCTAAACAAGAAATAATTGTTTAACCAACCTTTTTAATTTTGAGCATAAAAAAACCTCGCATAAGCGAGGTTTAAAACATTATTAAAGTTTAACGATGTTTGTTGCTTGAGGACCGCGGTCGCTGTCTTCAACATCAAATGATACTGCTTGGCCTTCGTCTAATGACTTGTAACCGTCACCTTGGATAGCTGAGAAATGAGCAAATACGTCTTTGCCATCTTCACCAGTAATAAAACCAAAACCCTTGTCTGCGTTAAACCATTTTACTGTACCGTTGTTCATAATAATTTCCTCCTAATACATATACATGTACGTTTTGTTGCAATAAATAATGATAAATAAACGCTGATTAGAGTTATGAAATTCAAAACTTAAATTACGCTTCAATATTGATTACTTGTTTATAATACCATATAAATTATTAAATAGCAAAAAAAGAATTTTTTTTTATTGATAATCTCACTAATATGCTATGATAGCCACATGGAGGTGGCGCGTATTAAACATTTCAAACACATTATCTGTTTTATCTTGCTTTTAATCATGCAACAAATCCCCCTTTTATTAGTAGGTAGCTTAGCTGCCCTACCAAAGGCACAGCGAACGACGCATTTAATTTTAATTGTCGGGTGGCTCTTTTTAATTCTAACCATTGGGATCACCATTTTAATGTGGTATCTTTACCAAAAAGTAAAAGGGCCGCAATATCATAATCATTTTTCAAAAGCCCACTGGCGTGCAATTCTAATTGGATTTGTCGCCATGCTAGTGATTAATAATTTGACGGTGCCCTTTATGCAGAAAACAGGAAACGCCAATGTCGATGGCCTCGTTCAAATTTTTGCCGTCCTCGGTATTTTCATGTTGCCCTATACCTTAATCTTAGGGCCAATGATGGAAGAATTACTTTTTCGTGGTTTCTTAATGAATTGGTTCTTCGTTAAATCACCTATTCTAAACATTATGACGAGCGCTCTATTATTCGGTCTCGTACACGTTTCAACTGATCCGATCTATTTCATTTCCAAAGCACTACTCGGATTAGTCTTAGCAATCGTTTATTATCGCACAAAAACCATTAAGAGTAGTATCATATTACATGTCTTAAACAATCTCTCAGCAGGACTAACTATTTTTTAATCATTGAAAGGAATTCGCCTATGTCTACTTTAACAACTATTTTAACCTATATCCAAGAAAATCCTGAAACAGTGACGTTAGAACCGTTCCAATATGCTAACGTTATCCGCTTTGGCATCGATGATCAGGTCCAACTACCAGATGTTGAAAAACTATTCCCAGACATGCGGCTCCACGTTAACCGTATCGATTCAGACTATGTTAATGCCCACCGTGACTTATTAGAAGCTTTTTACCAACAAACAATAGAGAAACAAAAAGACGGCTTTCAAGATGTCTGGATCACAACCACCCATCTTTCCGACCGTCATATTTTCCTAGTGGATCTTTCTTTTGAATAACCCACAATTTCAAGCATTAAAGGTTGAATTCGTTAAATACGCAATTTTAACCCTCTTCTTATTCGTTATGCGGGCCTTTATTGCGCACCCGATTATCATTATTGCCAGTTGGCTCAGCACCCTCGTTTGCGTAGGCTATTTTGTCGCACTGGTGATGACTTATCACTACCGTTAACGGCTCATTTTTTTCGTTTCAGCGATTACTTCTTCAGTGAAGTATAACTGTAATGCAAAGAAAATTGCCAGCAATGCTGCGGCTAACCAGGCTGCACGGACATTAATGACTTTGACTAAGAAACCAGAACCAATCGTTCCGATAAAGAAGCTACCAACAATTAGCCCAAAATACTTGGCTTTTTGTTGGTATTTTTTTTCCTTCGTGGCAATAAATAAATAACAATTTTCAACTAACTTCCGGTAATTACCGGTCGTAAAGGTATTGGCATATGGATAACCATTAACCGTTGAATAACTGGCTAGTTGGGTTGCCATCGACATCGATAACATCGTCGTAACAATCATATTAGGGACAGCAGTACTTAAAAACCCAACAATAATTAAAACAATGATTTGCAATGCGAGTAACCATAAACGCCAAATATTCAAGCGTGCCGTGTTAAAGTGGCGCCGAGCCAATTGCACAATAATGACCCCAATTCCAAAAGCGATGATTGGCATAATCTTTTCAGGTAATTGTGACCATTGATTAGTAGCGATATCAACACCGATAAACACAATATTACCCGTTTGCGCACTAGCAAACACGCCACCTCGTAGAATCACACAATAAGCATCTAAAAAACCACCGATAAAGGTTAAAAACATGGCTGTTCCTAACCGGTCGTGAAAATTAATTTTCTTTTGCAAGACAAACCCTCCAACTCAATACTTCTATTATACGCAAAAAAAGAACCGTGACAAAATAAATTTAGTCCCGGTTCTTTTCTAGTTTATAGATTGATTAGATTAGAATCTTGATCATGAACGACTTCTCGGAAAGCCATCAAACCTTGATCAAGGCCCCGCAATAACACCTCCGCAGTGCCAATATTAGTGGCAAGTGGCACTTCGTAAACGTCAGACAACCGAATGAGCGCATTAACATCCGGTTCGTGTGGTTGGGCCGTCAATGGATCTCGTAAGAAAATAACAAGGTCCATTTTATTTTCAGAAATTAAAGCGCCAATTTGTTGATCGCCACCCAACGGACCAGACTTAAAGCGTTTAACGGATAAACCCGTTGCATCAATAATTTTCTGACCAGTTGTCCCCGTCGCAAAAAGTTCATGTTGGGCCAAAATAGGCTGGTAAGCTGTTGCTAATTTAACGATTAACGGTTTTTGACGATCGTGTGCAATTAATGCAATTTTCATAAGAAAGCCTCCTAATGTCTTCTATGTTTAACCACTGTGAAAAAGCGGAGTACGCTCGCAAGTAAGATAAAAAAAATCAATACAAACGAAACGTAATTCGCCCAAAACTGGGTTACTGGTAACACAATATTAACGAGCCGTTGCAATAACATGGTAATCAATGTGGCACAAGCAACCATGCCAAATAACTGTCCATAACGTTTCACGGTATCATCCGTCCTTTTTGCTTTATGCTGAAGGCTAGCACCAATTTACTGACACTCAGTGCGTTTCTTCATAGGTAGTGTCTTTAGCCCAAACGAGTTAGTTTGAACAACTTCTCGAATCTTCAGCAGTCCGGCTGCACTAAGCACCTTATCAAAAGTTCTGAAGGTCCCATCAGTCATACCGGTCACAAACTCTTCCAAACCACTCGCATAGCAACTACTAATAGTCACGTAACTTTTTCCTTTAAAACGATCTGGCAAAGCGTCTCCTACGTGATTAAAGCGTACTAGGCGGCCTCGCATACAATCTAAGAAGTTTTTCATGACACCAGACATCGCGCCCCAATAAGTAGGCGCAACTAATACCCACACATCAGCTGCTAACAATTGTTGTTCAAGTTGATCTAACACCGGATTTGGTTGCCCCGTGTCCGGTAAAATTTGGAAATCGTTTAGAAAAATAGTTGAGACATCATCTTCGGGACCCACACCTGCTAAAACGGCTTGTAATAGCTGACCATTAACGCCATCGCGTTGGTGACTACCTAATATTCCTAATACTTTCATGCCCAAAACTCCAAACTTTTAAATTAATTCTAGTGTACACTTTTTAAGCAGGGGTTGCCAACATAAATAAAGCGCTTTATTAATAGTGTAAAAAAAAGTAACGGCGTCAGCCACTGCTTTTTAGTTTAAACTATTTTATCTTAATACCAACCGTTTGCTAACCAGAAGCTCTTTGCGCCTTCCCATGAACCATAACGGCTTGTTACATATTGATCTGCAACGCGTTCTTGGTTACTTGCTGAGTAGTCACCATTTAAGTATGAGCTTGATAATTGGTAACGACCAACGAATTGACCGTTACTTGCTGAGTATGAACCACCTGATTCTTTGTTGGCAATCCATTCTTTAGCTGAGTTAGTTGTTGATGTTGTTGTGTTTGTAGTTGTCGTAGTAGTCGTTGTTTGTTGTTGTTTAACAACTGGCGTTGTTGTTGCTTGTTGTTGAACGGGTTGTGTTTGTGTTGCTGCTTTTTGAACAGGTTGTTGTGTAGCAACAGGTGTTGTTGTCGCTTGTGTTGTTTGTTGTGTTGCCACTGGTGTTGTTGTAGCTGCTTGTGTTGTAGCAGGTGCTACCGTAACAGTTTGTGTTTCTTCGTCGATTGTTAATGTTTCGCCAACATAGATTAAGTTCTTGTTAGCAATTTTATTAGCGTTAGCGATTTTTTCGATCAAGCTGCCGTTACCAGCAAATTTTTGTGAGATTGATGATAATGTATCACCGCTGACAACCGTGTAGTTCGTAGCTGCATCGGCATGGCCGTTACTTGCGAATAAAAGACCTGCAGTTGCGGCAGTTGATAATGTAGCGCTGAATAAAAGTGTTTTAAGTGATTTCATATTGTGTGTTTATCTCCTTGTTGTTTCAAAAGTTTATTTAATGTCGTATTAATAACGTGACATTAATATACCATCTAAAAATCATTTGTAAGTATCAAACAAGTAACAATTGATGACAATCCTGTAACAAAACAACCGATTAACGACCTAATCTGTAATATTGTCCCTTGCGATGACTGGTAATATAGGATTTACAATCCATTGAAAATGACGCAAAAAAAAGGCTGTTTTATCTATAAATTACCGAAAATATCTTTATTTTTCATTTTAAATCCAAAAAAATTGTCAATCTGACATCATTTACTGATACTTTTAAATATTATTTACCGATATTAAACACTAAATTAACCAATCACATTGATTAAAAGCTACTTATTTTTCCAAAAAAATGGGCATAAAAACTGAACACTTAAGTGATTATCATAGGTTACACAAATCAGAACGTTAATACTAACGACCGCGTAACCCTTGATGGTTAACAAGAATAGGTGCAGTTTCTGTCACTAAAAAAATAAAACCTACAAAAAAAGAGCTATTAAACTTTAGTTTAATAGCTCTTTCCATTCTAGGATGTTATCAATATCACCCGTACGGGGATCGAACCCGTAACTCCGCCTTGAGAGGGCGACGTCTTAACCAATTTGACCAACGGGCAATAATTGGAACACCTAATATATTAGCGAATAACACCCGTAATGTCAATTATTAATTAAACTAGATAAAAATCTTATAGTTCCGGTGGTTAATAGTAATCGATTCCTTTGTGACTTTACGATTGGTTTTGCGCTTGAGATTCTGCAGAATATTCAATGCATAGTCACGATGCTGTTCAATTAAGGCCAACACATCATTTTCAATCGATAACTCCAATAGTTTACGTGAATCTTGTAATTGAATATGAACTTGGTTCTGATCTTGGGAAATCACCTTTCCCTGAAATAACTTTTCAACATCTACTTTATTCATATCGATAGCCTCCCATATCAGTATAGTCCTTTTTACTGGTTTTGTTAAAAATCAGAATTGACAAGCGTTAGGGCATGCAGTATCATAGTATTCGTTGATAACATTGGGTATTCGCCAAATTGGTAAGGCACCGGACTCTGAATCCGGAATTTATAGGTTCGAGCCCTATATACCCAATTGTATTTTCGCTAAGTCTGAGAAATCAGGCTTTTTTTGTGTGTTTAAATCATTTTATTCTCTTAATTGCGTAAATTTCTTCTATATAAATAGCTTTTTTGTTAACTACTATCTGATTGGCCACCCAACCAGTAATTCGACCCGTTATCGGTGCCAAAATCTGACCATCCCGGTTGCGCTGTGCTAGGTCCACCGTGACCATCGTCTTTTTAATAATCGCCTCGTTGATTACCTCACTAGTCTGTTTAGCAGACATCTTAGCAAGATGTGTTCGGTGCAACTACACGTCAGCGATGCTCGCTTCCTTGGCACGTACCGATGTATGATCACTTAGATAAAACCCCTGCCACTTCATCATGCCCCGATCGTGATAATCATGTTTCAGAAATTGCGTCACTAGTTTGTTATCAAAACGTTTAGTCATAAGCATTGCCGCCCGCATGACCACCAACAAGTCCGGCCCGTTCAATCGCGGTTGCACCCTTATCCTTACTTGATAATTTAACCAAAGACGCAAAACCAAACTTCTGTCGAATTTCGTCAACCGTTTGATCTAATTGATGTTGCTTTAAATGACGCAATTGCGGATCGAATAAATCCAACTGTTGCACGTCATCGTCAATCAATTGGCCACAAGTCAGACTAATATGGCGAATGGTCTGATGTTGCCACTGCTCTCGAAATAATTGAATCGCTGTTGTGGTAATTTCATGATTACCATTAGTCGGTTCAATTTTCAATGATCGTCCAAATCCCGAATGGACACCACTTTCATTTTCAGAAAAAGAAAAGCCAATCCCCAAACTAATCATACACGCCTGTTTACGATGCGCACGTAACCGCGCAGCAACCTGTTCAGCGATTTCTCTGATAACCACTTCAATTTCCGTTTGTAAAAAATAATCACGTGGTAGTACCTGACTATTCCCATAGAAGCGCTCTTTGGGCGTGTATTTTTGATGGACAATTGCGCGATCAATCCCCCAGCTAAACGCAAATAATTGGCTGCCAATAATCCCCATCTTTTGTTTTAAATCATATGGATTAGTATGCGCTAAGTCCCCCATCGAATGAATCTGTAATTGATTTAACTTCGTCGCCGTCCGCTGACCTATTGACCAGACACGCGCTAAATCCGTTACGGGCCACAGCTTATCAGGCACATCTTCATAGTGCCACTCCGCAATTAAACTGTGATTATGTTTAGCTTCCAAGTCCAAAGCAAGTTTAGCAAGCAACGGGTTATCGCCTATGCCGACTGTCAAATAAATCCCCGTTTCTTTTTTCACCGTCAGTTGAATCTGGCGTGCTACTTCATAAGGCGTTTGACCAAAAAGATGCCAACTCGTCGTTATATCTAACAATGATTCATCAATCGAATACGGTTGGATGTCTTCTTCTGCCGTGAATCTTTGAAAAATACGATTAATTTTTAAATTTTCTTCTATATAAAGGTTCATCCGTGGTTCCGCAACAATCAGCCTTTTATCATGGACCGGTACTTGAGTCGCTCGGGTCACATTACTGATACCAAAAAGTTGTTTAGCTCGTGGACTAGCTGCCAGCACCAAGCCACTGCCAGCGTTTTTGGCAGTTGACATCACCACCAAAATCGATTTTAACGGATTTAGCCCTCTCTTAACTGATTCTACAGAAGCGTAAAATGATTTGGAATCAATCATTAATATAATTCGTCGCGGTTCATCAGTATAATCATACATTACTCACTCACCGCATTTCTAACGTAGTACTTATCAATCACGAGTTGGCTTCTACAATTATAGTGTCCAAAAACGGCAATGTGCGCATTCTGCTCCGCGACATACATTAAATTAAAAGCATCCTTGGCAACCAAGCAATTATAATTTTGAGTGGTTGTTTGTAATGTAAACCGAACTAAGTACGGATCAAACGAAATAACTTTTATTGTACTGCCAATCGTTCCTTGAAGACTAACGTACTGCATAATTATCCCACCTTCTCACTTATACAATGCCCTTGGTTAAAGTTTGGATCTGTTGCACTTGCTGGTCTAATTGACTTTGCCAGCGATTTATTTCAATTAAAGTGACTTGTGGTAAATGTTGTCCAATAAATTGCGGAAATTTACTACGATTGTAGTAATAGTTCATGGCATCTCGTAAATCGCTTGATTGGCCTGCTTGTTGTCGTAACTCTAAGACGCCAAAACCATTTAAATATAAACTTAAATTCTGTTGTTGCAAATCAATTATGACTCGACTTGTTTGCATCAAGATCACCTCAATCATCTGTTCTCTTGTTACATTATAAGAACGTACATTCGCATTAGTCAAGTTTAATTTAATTTTAACCATAAAAAAAGCAGCGGCGTCAGCCACTGCTTTTTAGTTTAAACTATTTTATCTTAATACCAACCGTTTGCTAACCAGAAGCTCTTTGCGCCTTCCCATGAACCATAACGGCTTGTTACATATTGATCTGCAACGCGTTCTTGGTTACTTGCTGAGTAGTCACCATTTAAGTATGAGCTTGATAATTGGTAACGACCAACGAATTGACCGTTACTTGCTGAGTATGAACCACCTGATTCTTTGTTGGCAATCCATTCTTTAGCTGAGTTAGTTGTTGATGTTGTTGTGTTTGTAGTTGTCGTAGTAGTCGTTGTTTGTTGTTGTTTAACAACTGGCGTTGTTGTTGCTTGTTGTTGAACGGGTTGTGTTTGTGTTGCTGCTTTTTGAACAGGTTGTTGTGTAGCAACAGGTGTTGTTGTCGCTTGTGTTGTTTGTTGTGTTGCCACTGGTGTTGTTGTAGCTGCTTGTGTTGTAGCAGGTGCTACCGTAACAGTTTGTGTTTCTTCGTCGATTGTTAATGTTTCGCCAACATAGATTAAGTTCTTGTTAGCAATTTTATTAGCGTTAGCGATTTTTTCGATCAAGCTGCCGTTACCAGCAAATTTTTGTGAGATTGATGATAATGTATCACCGCTGACAACCGTGTAGTTCGTAGCTGCATCGGCATGGCCGTTACTTGCGAATAAAAGACCTGCAGTTGCGGCAGTTGATAATGTAGCGCTGAATAAAAGTGTTTTAAGTGATTTCATATTGTGTGTTTATCTCCTTGTTGTTTCAAAAGTTTATTTAATGTCGTATTAATAACGTGACATTAATATACCATCTAAAAATCATTTGTAAGTATCAAACAAGTAACAATTGATGACAATCCTGTAACAAAACAACCGATTAACGACCTAATCTGTAATATTATACCTTACGATGACTGGTAATATAGGATTCTTATCCAACAAAAAAACGACTTAAAAAAGTCGTTTTTTTGCTTGTTTTTTTAAGATTCTTCTTGTCGACGCTTCAAATGGTACTTATTAATTGCTTTTTGGCGTCCTAAAACTAACGGAATTCGTTCGACAAAGACATCACTATACTCTAATCCAAACCAAGATGCTGGCGTATCTGTAAACTTCTCTAACCATAAACGAATTTGAACAATGACTTTGTCCATTGCTCTAATTTGTGTTTCAGGTGATAAGTCCTCTTGAATGATCACAAACGAGAAATCACCAACTTCTCGATTAGGAATTGTCGTGTAATGTTGTGGTTGTGCTGGTAATTCACCATTATGAATCATTTCATGGATGATTTGGCGAATAAAGATATTTACTTTTTGTTCCATCTTAAAGCCTAAATACAATTGGACACTGACAATGTAATCCGTACCTAATGTATCAACCGTGTACTCTGCAGTGTAAGGCTCATCTGTCACATTCACAGCAACAAACCAATAAACCTGAGCACGCTTAGGCCGTTTATCCAATATTGAATAGAGGATATTCTTTTTCACCATATTCTTGCCCCGGGGTTCTGCCTGAGGTTTTGAAAGATAAACTAAGTTTGTTGTATACAATGGTAATGACGTTTCATTCCGTAGGTCATGTAGTTGGCGTTTATACGCTAATAGTGACACTGTACTTGATTTAAAGGTATTACTTTCCTTAATCGAATTACTCCGATACCAAACAAACATGATGAATAAAATGACAAAGGCGATTAAAACTGTCACATAACCACCATGCATAAATTTAGCGGCACTTGCAATAAAGAAAATCGTCTCAATTGCGCCAAAGAATAGTAATACGACATAAGCCAAGAACCACCGCTTCTCGCGTCGTCCCAAATAATGGAACAAGAGAATCGTCGTCATTAACATTGTAATCGTAATTGCTAAACCGTAGGCTGCTTCCATATGAGCTGAGTTCTTAAAATAGAAAACAACCGCTAAACAAACTGCCCATAAGATCCAGTTCACAATTGAAATATAGAGTTGCCCTTTTAATTTAGCGGGATAATCAACTTTAATCCGTGGCAATAACCGTAACTTAATCGCTTCAGAAACTAACGTATAGGATCCAGAAATTAGAGCTTGCGACGCAATAATTGCGGCCACTGTCGCTAAAAGAATCGCTGGAATTTTCAATTGTGCCGGCATTGCTTCAAAGAATGGATTGAAATCTGTCATATTTTGATAAGCGGCAACTTCTTTGTGCTGTAATAACCAAACACCCTGTCCAAAATAATTAAGGACCAAACAAGCGGCAATATAAGGCCAGCTACCATAGATATTATGCCGGCCAACGTGACCCATGTCAGAATAGAGCGCTTCGGCACCAGTGGTTGCCAAGAAGACACTACCTAATATTAGAATCCCAACCTTATTTTCAGGACTAAATAGGAGATGAATTGCGTAGTAAGGATTCAATGCTTTAAGCATTGTTAAATCCCCCATTAAATTCATAACGCCAATCGCACCAATAAATGTAAACCAAATCAACATAATTGGCCCGAATGATTTACCAATCAAATCGGTTCCGAACTTCTGAATAAAAAAGAGTACTGATAAAATTGTGACAGTTAAAATAATCACTTCACGTTGGTTGGAAACCAAAACATTGCCATTAATCGGCAATCCCTTCAGTCCTTCAATCGCAGTTGTGACCGTCACAGCTGGCGTCAACATCCCGTCAGCTAATAACGTCGCCCCGCCAATAATCGCTGGTATCACGAGCCACTTAGCTTGTTTACGGATTAACGTATACAATGCAAAAATACCACCTTCACCGTTGTTATCGGCGCGCAGCGCGATTAATACATATTTAACCGTTGTCATTAACATCAATGTCCAGAAAACAAGTGAGATGCTCCCCACCACAAAATCCTGACTAATATTACGAATACCGCCATTGCCCTCGACAATGGACTTCATCACGTACAATGGTGATGTCCCAATATCGCCATAGACAACGCCCATCGTAATTAACATGCCAGCGATTGACAATTTTTGCCGGGTTGTTTTCTTTTCTGTTGCCAATTTCATCTTCTTACTTCCTTTACTTAGATATTAGCATTATCGTAGCTTGTTCTAGGCGGAATGTCTAGTTATATCTATAATTTCTAGTTGTTAGTCTCCAACTTTATTAAAGATGGTGTTTCATGCTATAATAGATACACTGAAATAAAAGAGGTACATTAATATGAAAGATAAAGATCAAAAGAAACTCGAAATCGCTAAGAAACAGTATAAAAAGCTAGCTAATCGCCCCCTTGCTAAGGAACGTAAAAAAGCAGTTGGGACATCTTCTATTTATCTGTTTGTCGTTGTTGCGGTAATTTTAATTGCGCTAGCCATTTTTCTTAAACAGCGTTAAATCAAAAAAGGTTGCTGAAGCAACCTTTTTTTGATTGAATGTTTTTTATTTACCGTCTATAATGAAGTAGTTCACTCTTTTAAGCTTAACTGCTTATCTAAAACACGAACATTATCCAGAAAGGCGGCTCTTATGTCTACCAACAAAAAAATCTATCTCGCAGGTCCTTTTTTTAGTCCTGAACAAATCGAAAGACTCGACAAAGTTGCGGCTCTCCTAGCGCAAAATCCAACAGTTGAGACCGAAAGTATTTTCCGCCCCAATCAACATAGCTATTCAGAAGCTGAATTTGGTAGTTTTGAATGGCAAACCGCTACTTTCGGATTTGATATTCGCCAAATTGATCAAGCTGATCTCGTTGTAGCAGTATTAGACTATCAAACAGAATCAGGTCAATTTGAACCCGACTCAGGAACGATGTGGGAATGCGGTTATGCTTTTGCCCATAACAAACCCGTTGTTTTAGCACGTTATAAAGATGATTTACCGATTAACTTAATGTTATCCGGTAGTGCGACAGCTGTCTTCAACGGCGATGCAGATCTTACTAATCTAGCAACTTACGACTTTAACGCGCTTCAAACTAAATACGTTGCAACTAAAATTTATTAATTAAAAAATGTCTCGCTAAACTATTCTTGGTCTAGCGAGACATTTTTTTTAATTAGAACCCATTATTTTCCGTTAATTGACGATACCAATGACCACTTTTCTTCATAGTCCGTTGTGCATTATGCTCCAGATCAACCCGGAAGAAACCATAGCGATTTCTAAACCCGTTTAACCAAGACCAACAATCATTAAACGTCCAAGTATGGTAGCCAAAGCAACTACTACCATCTGCAATCGCTCGGTGTAATTGGCGTAAATGTTCCTGCATAAATTCAATCCGATAGTCATCTTGAATCTCACCGTCTGCAGCCATAAACCGTTCTTCATCTGCGACACCCATGCCGTTTTCAGAAACATACCATGGAATATTCTGGTAGTCGTTCTTCATCATCATCGCAACATCATACAAGGCTTCTGGATAGATTTCCCAGCCACGATATGGATTAATTCGCCGTTCTGGCCAGACGTAATTCTCATAGAGGTCATCGGTCGTCAACGCCGGGAAGTGTGGATTGGTTGGTGCCTGTACTCGCAATGGTTGGTAATAATTAACACCAATGAAATCAACACGGTTAGCCGCTAATAAATCTCGGTCACCGACTTCAGTAACAGGCGTCAATTGGTGTTCCGCCAACAACGTTATCAAAGCAGGTGGCACCTGGCCTAAAACTGTTGGTTCTAAGAAACTCTTAGCCAAAAGTAAATCCGCTTTTTCTTTAGCTGCCAAGTCTGCTGGCGCATCACTCTTCGCATAAGCTGGTGTAATATTGAGAATAATTCCAATTTGACCGTCTGGTTTTACTTTTCTAAATTCAGCAACCGCCGCAGCGTGTGCCAACAAAGTATGGTAGCCAACTTGAACTGCCTTCTTGAAATCAATGATGTCTGGATAATGGTAACCCGTTAAATAACCACATTCAATATGAACGATTGGTTCATTAAAAGTCGTCCAACGGTCCACCAAATCACCAAATAATTCAAATGCTGTTTTGGCATATCGCGCAAAGGCCATTACTGATTCTCGGTTTTCCCATCCACCCTTTTCCATTAACCACCAAGGCATGTCAAAATGGAATAAATTGATGATTGGTGTAATATTAGCAGCCTTCAAACGTTCAAAATAATCTCGGTAAAAAGCGACCGCTTCCGGATTAACATGTTCCCCGTCTGGCATTAGGCGGGTCCAAGCAATTGAGGTCCTGAATGAATTCAAACCAATCTTTTGCATATTTTGAACGTCTTCTTTGTACAATCGGTAAGTGTCACTGGCTGAATCGGGGCCCTGGTCGCCATTAAACTTCTCAGGGTGCATTTCAAACCATTTGTCCCATGTTGAGGCCGACTTACCATAATTAAGCGCATAGCCTTCTGATTGGGGTGCTGACGTGGCTGCGCCCCACATAAAATATTCCGGAAATTTGATCATTGACTCTTCTCCTTTAAAATGTAATCGGCATCATTTGTTATAACTTTATTGTAGCATGCCTTGTTTTAAGTTTCACTAAATAACTAATCGCTAATCAGGCGGGTTTGCAATCGCTGTCATTGACTTATTTTACCATTTATCATTATTTTTTATACATTTTTTATGTTTTATGCGTAATTTGCTTTAATTTTAGTGGTATTTATGATATATTTTAGCAAGAATGATTAATACTCCCCCAAGTAAGATCATTTCGATACTCATAAGATACCCGGCTCACTCTCTTCCCCAATTAGAGTTTAAGCCGGGTATTTTTGTGCAAAAAAAATAGCCCTCGCGGACTATTTTGATCATTATGCAAAAATAATTTGATAGATTCCTGCACCACAGATTGCGCCAATAATTGGTGCAACGACTGGTACCCAAGCA
Source organism: Latilactobacillus sp. (assembly GCF_033176295.1). Classification (NCBI taxonomy): domain Bacteria; kingdom Bacillati; phylum Bacillota; class Bacilli; order Lactobacillales; family Lactobacillaceae; genus Latilactobacillus; species Latilactobacillus sp. The sequence goes on along the minus strand of NZ_JAMQEX010000001.1, from coordinate 20,016 downwards.
TAACTCCATTGTGAGTCGCCTTTGTTCTTAAGTGGTGTCAACATGTGCACCAAACGTGGGCCTAAATCACGAGCTGGGTTCAAGGCAGGACCTGTTGGGCCACCTAATGAAGCCACTAATGTCATAACCAATAAACCAACAACGATATGTCCGGCAGCGCCAAACTTACCAGCACCGATTGCTAAAGCACCGAAAACTAAGATAAGTGTCCCAAGGAATTCATTTACAAAACCATTCATACGGCTATGAGCAGCATCAATTGTAACGAATGAGCCTAAAATACCTTCTTGGTTTGTTGTACGATCATAATATGGTTTGTAAGCTGCAACCAATAATAATTGACCAACCATTGCGCCTAAGAATTGAACAATGATATATGGTAAGACATTTTCCCATGGGAATAAGCCCATCACTGCAAAACTCAATGTCACAGCTGGATTAAGATGATTACCAGAAATGCTACCAAACATAACAGCGGGAATCATAACCCCACATCCATATCCAAAAGCGATTAAGAACCAATCACTACTAAAACCTTTTGTTCCCTTTAATTCAACGTTGGCTACTGCCCCGTTACCAAAAATAATCATAATTGCAGTTCCAATAAATTCGGCAGCCAAACGGGTTGTCAAAGAAGCATCCACTACTATTTCCTCCTAATGTTAACATAAGTATATATCACATGATACGTGATAATTTTCAGAAAAACAATTAGCTTTTCTAATTAAAGCCCTTTTATGAAAAAATTTGTCCTTTTTTCACATTATTCTATTAAAAATAACTTGCTTAAATTGTGTAAAATGGGATAATATTCATTGGTTAACCATGATAACGCTGATTATCTAATTGGAGGTCACTTTATGAACTTAATGTTAGCCGTTATTCTCTATTTCGGCTTAGCCATCTTTGGATTGGGCTTATTACTACTCTTGTTCCTTCTTATCTTTAAAAAAAGCATTAAAGCCGCGTTGATTATTGCATTAATTGGCTTGCTCGTCGCGGCCGCACCGGTTGGTTATCAATACTACCTCTCCCAAAAAGCCGCGCATGAAGCACAAGTTAAACTTGAAAAACGTGAGAAAAGCTTTAATAAACATGAACGTCAATTTTTAAAACATATCAAGCAAGCAACAGCTTCCACAGAATATGTTGCCCAAAAATACACTGCTACTTGGGAAACACTGATTAAAGACGGTTCCGTTACAATCGGTGATTCAACTTATACTGATAACGAAAATGCAATCGCTGGTGAAGGGCGTCGTCTAGTTGCTAAGGGCAAGCTCGATGATGCTGATAATTATTACGCTATTGCCCAAACTGATTATGAAAGCATGAAAGACTATAAGACAAGTCATAACAAAGAACGGCTTGTCTACGCTAAAAACGTTTTGGCAAAGACTAATGCTTTTATCTTAGCTGCAACGCGTCCTAACAGTACGTATCAAGATTACGCAGATGATATCTATAAAACAAATAAAAGTCATGTCCGTGCGATTGATCAGTTAAAAAATGCCCGTTCAACCGCTATTAATTAGCGAAACTAAAATATCATTTTTCAATTAGGTGCCAACAGTTTACGCCATTCAAATAAAATGCTGGGGAGCATTTTATTTTTGAAACTATGGTTAACCCCATTACATTTTGGAGGGTAAAAAAATGCGTCGAATAACACTAGTTAGTTTATTAGCAAGTCTTCTTTTACTACTTACCGCCTGCGGAAACCCCGTAGCGGTTAAGCTTCATGAAAATGGGAGCGGGTTCAATGCAACCGTGACCGGTAAAACCAAGCAAAAACGGGTGTACTGGCAAATTGGCGATCAAACCCATTCAGTCAAAGTGACTGATGGGACTTTTGAAGTTGATATTCCCTACAAAGCCAAAGAATATCGTGTCACATTTGCCGATAACGAACAGCTTAATAATCCAACATACTTGCAAGGTCCTGCTGCAACACCTATTACAAAATGGTCTACTTTCATCGCACGTTACAATCCTTTAGCACGCCAAAAAAATTTAGGCGTTTTTGATGCTAAAGCGATTGAAGGTATTCGCTCGGATCAAATTGATGATCATAATGTTATCTCTATCAATGCTAGTGATGGACAAATCTTAGGAATTTCCGTTAAATCGCTAGATGCGAAGAACAACCTTGTCTTTAAAAACTATTTGGAATCTTTCACCGCTAGCCTGGGCACCGACAACAAGCAAGTTACAACGCTTGTAAAGCAGTCCTTCAACCGTCCCAATAAACTTTTACAATTAACAACTAAAAAGATTCGCTATTCAATCATTACAACAACTAATCAGAAACATAAAATGACACAACTTGCCATTACGCACGTTGAATAGGGCAATAAAAAAGACCTGAAGCTGACAATCTTCAGGTCTTTTTTATTTAATTAAATTATATAAGTAGTTTTTAATTTCGGGAGAAATTATTCATAAGTTCAGTATAACCCATCGCCATAATTACGTAAACGATCGGTCAAGCACAACTTAATACCACCAAATCAAATTAGCAGAAAAAACTAATCCATTATGTTATATTTAAGTTATTAAGAAGGAGGTTTTTATCATGTTAGAATATCATAATATTTTAGTTGGATTAGACGGTTCAGAATTAGCTGATAAGGCGCTTAAACAAGCGATCGAAGTGGCTAAACGTAATCATGCCAAACTTTTTATTGCTCAGATTATTCCAGATGAAGTCTCTGTCAGCACAAGCATCACATATCCCTCTTCTTCTCTAGAGGCCGAACGAAAATCAACGAAGCTCTACTTAGAAGAAAAAGCCAAGGAAGCCAAGGATCAAGGCGTTGCAGACGTCCAAACCATTTTCAAGGTTGGTTCACCCCGCCGTGAATTAGCCATCACTATCCCACAAGAAGCCGATATTGATTTAACCATTGTCGGGGTTAGTGGTAAAGGTGCTATTGAACGATTGCTCATTGGTTCAGTGGCCCAATTTATCAGTATTCATTCGACCACAAATGTCTTGTTGGTTAAATAAGGCGAACGAGGCTTTAAAATTCGGTAAAGATTGTCATACTCGTTAAAGCGCCCCCAAGACCGTTTCATTCGTATTTAACATTTATCAAGCATTGTTATTGACCAATTCTATTAACAAAGTACTCTTTTTTACGCACCATTGGCCGACGATAATTGATTATTGATTGTTAATAACACCCTTGCTAATGTTAATAATTGTTATATAATGAAGGCTAAATCCCCTCTTAACAACTATATTTCAAGTAAGGAGTGTTATGTGTGGCATTTGATATTACTAAACTTTCGGATCAACATCTTAAGGCCGCCTGGCACAAACATCGAAAACAAATCTTAACGACATTAGTGCATCCTACCACCTGGTTCGATCAAATTAATCACCTCTTGATGGCCTTTTTCAAATAATTAATAAGCGTCTAGTCTTAAACAAAATTTTGTTTAGCACTAGGCGCTTTACTTTTGCGCTCATCAATGGTTGTCCCCCATACAAAATGGTATACTGCTATATAAGAAGTCTTTATAATATTGGAAGCGAGGCTTTTTTATGATTGCTGTCTTATTAGTTGTTTGCGAAATTTTTATTAGTACGGCCCTTATTTTCTGGACCAAGCACACTTGGAATTTACCCGTCCTTTTAATGGGCGGCGGGCTCATCCTACTAGCCCTTCTCACACAAATGTGGTGGCAAGTTCTGTGTATCAGTTTGCTGATAACTGGCTTTGAACTACTCGCCAGCCACTATCATCTATAGCAAGGAGTACTGATTATTGAAACTAAAAAAGAAGCACCGTCTAAGATTATTAGGGATACTACTGATGGCTGGCATTGGCCTGTTGATGGTCCAAGCGCAGTTTGGTAAGCCCCTATTAAAAATACAAAATGCCCAATCCGCACAAGATATCACTAAAAAACCTAAAAAAGTCCTGTTAGATATCGCACCCATTTCTCAATTTCCAGAATTACCAACTGGCTGCGAAATCACGGCCGTCGCAATGCTGATGACTTATAAAGATATCGACTTACCCAAAACAGCTATCCCAGAATTGATTCCCTACACAACCACTGGCGATATGGAGACCGGTTTTTGGGGTAACCCATTTGATGATTCCGGTTATACCATGTACCCACCTGCTTGGGCCGATTTATTCGATCAATATCTAGGCAGCTTCACCGATCTTTCTAATGCATCCGTATCGACCTTAAAAAAGACACTTGATCATAAAAAACCAATCGTCGCGTGGATTAATTATCACGGGCAACCTGCTCATTCCGTTTTAATCGTCGGTTATGACCAAGAGCACTTCTATTTTAATGATCCTTACACAGGGAAACGCAAAAAAATGACATTTAAGGCCTTCTGGAAGATTGCAAGTTACCAAGGCCACCGGGCAATGACTTATTAAGTTTAATTGGGGGAATTTATCATGTTTAAGCACCAAACACTAACACTATTATTCGGCACTAGTCTTTTATTACTAACAGCTTGCCAAGCAAAACAACCTAGTACGCACTCAGTGGCATCATCCTCAGCTCAACAAAGCTCACAGGTTGCTCATTCAAAATCATCTTCTGCAGAAATGGTTTCTAAAACCACTACTTCTTCAGCAACAACTAGCCATACCGTTCAAGAAACGACTCACACTTATACTGATAGTCAAAAAGCAGCAATCACCCATGATTTCTTAGAGTGGGCCGGTCAACGTGCTGAAGTTGGTAATATGGCTGTTAGTGACTGGTACTTTGACCACGGGGCTGACGATCCTGGTGATTGGTTTGCCGAAACACCGGATGGCCGTGTTTTAGTCCAACATGGTGAAGGTGACGGGCGCCACTACCCCATTCAAGCAGTTGGTGGTTGTGTTTTTTACACCGCATTAGATGGCACGACTGGTATCGATTCACAATTATACGATTCCTACGCCAGAAATTATGCTAGCAATATGAATATGAACCGCCCGATTAGTAAGTATTTATTAGGTGATAACGGTGTCGTTTACGAACTCAAAACGGGAAATGGGCAAACCACAAATACGGAAGATGGTTTTGCATTAGCCCCCTTTAGTGGTAGCCGAAATACGTCCCCTACACCATTTACCGTTTCACAGGATACGGCTGCGCAACAAGAATTAAAATCGTTGTTAGCTGCCTATTAGACACATTTTAAGGAGAATTCAATGAATAATGCCGCTTTATTAGAATACCTCGAAGCAAACTCCCGCGCTCTCGATACCTTTCGCGATAAGAGCCTCGATTATCAAAATGAAAAAAATATGAAGCGTCAACCTGCCAAACGTTGGAATGAAGCTAAGGTTGATCGTGCTGTCGATAAGATGGTCGCCGAATTCATCGCCAGTATCCAACAAAAGATGGCTTTTAACATTCGGGGTGAGCATGCTGATGACTATCAAACTTGGGTTGATTTCATCGAACAAAATGAGGTCCTAGAAGGCCTTGAAGAATCAGTCAATGAAATGACATTTGAATAATATAGATAAATTAAAGTCGGGTCAAGCATCAATTTGGCCTGACTCTTTTTTTATACACTAAAAAAGCGACTAAAAATTAATTTTAGTCGCTTTCTTTAAAACGAAATACTATCAATTATAGGCGTTCGTTTAATTCTTTACCAAGTTCTTCGAAGCCAGGTTTGCCTAATAAAGCAAACATGTTCTTCTTGTAAGCTTCAACACCAGGTTGGTTGAATGGGTTAATGCCGTTCAAGTAACCTGAAATTGAAACTGCCATTTCGAAGAAGTAAATCATGTAGCCTAATGTATAAGCTGTTTGGTCAGGAATATTAACGGTCATAACAGGTACGCCACCATCAGTATGTGCTAAAACAACACCTTGGTAAGCTTTCTTGTTAACGAAGTCCATTGTATGGCCTTCTAAGTAACCTAAACCATCTAAGTTTTGTTCGTCAGCTGGGATGTCAATGTCGCTGTTAGGTTTTTCAACGTTAACAACAGTTTCCATCAAGTTACGACGACCTTCTTGGATGTATTGACCTAATGAATGTAAGTCAGTTGAGAAGTTAGCGCTTGAAGGATAGATCCCTTTTTGGTCTTTACCTTCAGATTCGCCCATCAATTGCTTCCACCATTCTGAGAAGTATTGCAATGTTGGTTCGTAGTTTTCTAATAATTCAGTTGTGTAACCCTTACGGTATAAGATGTTACGTAATGCAGCATATTTGTATGCATCATTCTTAGTAACGTCTGTATCTGTATATTCTAAGCGTGCGTCAGCGGCACCCTTCATTAATTGATCAATATCGCCACCAGCAACGGCAATTGGTAATAAACCAACAGCTGTTAATACTGAGAAACGACCACCGATATCATCAGGCACAACAAATTCTGCATAGCCTTCTGCATCTGATTCAGTCTTCAAAGCACCTTTAGCGCGGTCAGTTGTTGCGTAGATCCGGCCTTTAGCTTCTTCTTTACCATATTTCTTGATTAACTTATCTTTTAAGACACGGAAAGCAATTGAAGGTTCCGTTGTTGTCCCTGATTTTGAGATAACGTTGATTGAGAAATCGCGGTCACCGATCAAGTTAACTAAGTCTGATAAGTAGCTTGAACTAATTGAGTTCCCAGCGAATAAAACTTGTGGGAAATCGCGTTGTTCTGCTGGTAACATGTTGTAGAACGTGTTGTTTAAGAAATCAATTGCAGCTTTAGCGCCGAGGTATGAACCACCGATACCAATTGCCACGAAGATTTCTGAATCGCTCTTAATCTTAGCAGCAGCTTCTTTAATCCGTGCAAATTCATCTTTATCGTAATTAACTGGTAAATCTAAGAAGCCACGGAAATCGTTGCCTGCGCCAGTTCCTTCACGTAATTGTGAATCTGCAGCATTAACCATTGCTTGCATTTCTGCAAGTTCGTTTGATTGAACAAATTTGTCCAAACGTGATGCATCAAATGAAATATGTGCCATAGTAGTCTATTCCTCCTGTTTTTAAAACACAAGTATACTTAATAACTTTAGCTTTTTTAAAGGTAAAATGCAAGCTAGATTGCCCCCTTGATTTAGAAAAGTTGAATGATGTATTAACGGCATTACCGGGTGAAAATCTGTTAACTGCATTAGAAGAAGAACGTGGAAAGGGCAGAAATGATTATCCAGTTCATACCATGTGGCGTGCTTTCGTAGCTAGTTTTGTCTTTCAACATCGCTCTGTCGCTTCTTTGATTCGAGAGTTGAAGCGGAATAGCCAACTCAGAGAACTATGCGGATTTCACCTCATTTTTCGCGCTCACAAAAAGGCAAGTATAGGGTTCAACTAGCTCCCACAGAAGCTGCTTTTTCTCGATTTTTAAAAAAGTTACTGCTCCATCAACACCTATTAGATGAGATGTTTACTGAATTGGTCACTACTTTATATGAAACACTGGATGGATTTGGGCAAACGTTAGCTTTAGATGGAAAAATCATCCCTTCTTATGCTACAAAACCAAATAAAAAAGTAGAACATGATGGCAGAAGAGATACTGAAGCAGATTTCACACTAAAACAATATACCACTACGACAGCCAATGGCGAGAAGATAACAAAGAAGAAAACATGGTTTGGTTATCGACTTCATTTAATCGTTGATGCAAATTATGAATTGTCTGTAGCCTACGAAGTGACTAAAGCATCTGAAGGCGAACCGACGGTCGCAAAAAGACTGATCAAACAATTTTCTACCTCACAAACGAAACAGTGTGACTATCTTCTAGCTGACAGAGGATATGATGGAGCTCCATTATTAAGTCTCATTGAATCTAAAAACATCATCCCCGTTATTGATATTAAAAACCAGTGGGATAAAGATACGCTAACCCAACAATATCGAGATACAGATTTAATTTATACGTATAACGGAGCGGTTTCCTATGTCGATGAAAAAGGAAATGAGATAAAGCTAGCGTATATGGGACATGATAAGAAAACAGATTGTTTACGTTATGGATTTAAATCTCAATATCAGGATAACCGGCTTTTCAGAATAAAATGTGAAGAAGACTGACGTATATTTAACAAAGTCGCTAGGGATAGTTTTAAGTTCAAACGAATCTACAAAAAGCGAACCTCTATTGAGCGAGTAAATGGACGAATCGATCGAGATTACCTATTTGAGAATCATACGATACGAGGAAAAAAGAAACTGAATCTTTTTGTGACGATGACTTTTCTCATTATGTTAGCCTTTGCGAAAGATAAGATCAGTAAAAACCATCTAGCTTATCTAACTGCTTGGGTAGCTTAATTTTTTTAAAATTAGAAGGGATCGTTTGTTTGACGTACGCAAAAATAAAAGCGGAGTAAAAAAACAGACACTTTTTTACACAAACCATGGAATGAACTGACTACTTTCCGCTATTTTACAAATAAGGAAGCCTACGGCTTATTTCGATGCTAGTTATTTTCACAAAAAATGGTACAACGTAATTTATTCTAAAAGAAACTTATTTTAAAAGAATAACAGATGGCGGTTTTTCATTATCTTGAATATGAACAAGATTATTCTGGGAAAGTCCGAATGCTGGGCTATTGAATAGAAACCAGTTAAGGCAGTGGTGTATAGGTTCTTTTTGGACGCTTAAAAAATGAACTGTTTTATATGGAGTATTCTGGAAGGATATTAGTATAGACCCAGTGAGCCAGCCTCTTTTTCATTTTCTAGGTACCTTTCTATTAGGCGCTTACGTTACTCTAACAATTACCGTTATCAATGGAATTTAAAAAAGATGACCCCTATTCAATATAGGAGGCATCTTCAAGCAGCTTAATCTCTTTTTTTATTGTGTCCTTGACATGGGTACCATTTTATCGGGAGCTCTCTACCAAACTTTTATTTTTAAATTATTCTTTAAACAACAATGCTTTACTATTTGGATACGTAGGAAATTGGTTCATTGGAACGGTCCAGTCTTGTTCGGGAATACTAAAGTTATATTTATTTACTAATTGGTCAGAAAAGACACGCATACTGTGAAGAGTAATCCATTCTCCTGCACAACGGTGCATATTTCTAAATTCTCCTCCACCTTGCGCAATCATTTCGTATTCTTCTTCATAAGAAATTTCTTTTGTTTTTCCAATATATCTCTTGATATCAAATTTTTCTGGATGATCAATCGTACGAGCGTCATGGTTTGTACCATAAATATCTAAGACAACCCAGCTATCTTTTGGTATTTCGTAACCATCAATTTCTACATCACGAAGAGCGATTGCTGGTAACATAGGAAAGAATGGATAGTAGCGACGCATTTCTTGAATAAAGGAATCTTGTAGGGTATCAAAGTCTTCTTTTAATTGGTCATACAAGTTCGTTTTACTGAAAAGCGCATGCCCCATTAAGGCCATCCAAACCGTCAGTGCTACAGTAGGACGAATGATGTTTAGCAATTCAACTGCTGCAACCTCTACTGGTAATAACTCTCCTTCTAGGTCTTCTGCTTGTGCGAATGTATAGAGGGCAAGATTTTCTTTGCCTGGTACAGGATTTTTGCGAGCTTCTTTAATTAATGATTGAGCCCATCCCTCTGATTCGTTACGGTCTTTTACTCCTTTTAAGTGGTTCGTTGGAGAAGTGATGGCTCCGCTAATCATGGATATTTGATTACTAGCAAGCTTATCGATTTCTTTCGGATCATACTGTGCTAGATTAATTCCAGCCCATTCACAAATAGAGTTAAAGAGAACTCTTTTAGAAAGGTCGAATAACTCAAAAGTGCCATGTTGCTGATCGAGTTCGGTTGCAAGATTTTGATCTAGAATAGCTCTATAGTCTTCCATACGTTCTGGAGTCATCAAATCCATGAAATAATTTTTACGTTGATGGTGTTTCTTTCCATCTATCGTCTGTACGCCGTCTTCACCAAATAAAGTTTTCAATACTACTTTTGGCATAGACCCTTCCCGCTTGAAGTTTTCAGGATTATAAAATTTACGCGCTGCTTCTTCTCCATAAACGGTTGTAATTTCTTCTGTCAGAAATTCTGCTTTTGCTACTGGAGCATCTGCTTCTTCACGAAGCTCACCTAAAAGGTTATACCCTTTATTAATCAACTCCTTTACATCCGTTAGTTTGATTTTTGTTTCTGGTACTTGTTTCATTATTTCATCTCCTGTTTGTTTTATTTCTACCAATACAAACGTACTATCTTAAACAACTCAGTGTCAAAAATACTGCTCACTGGCTTTTTCACGCAAGTTTTGCTTTCTTTTCAGAATTTATTTTCTTAAAGGCCTTGACTTCATTCTGGCAAGCCGCTATACTTTTCAACATCAAATAAAACGGAGGTTACTGAAAATGACAAACACTCACTTAGTACAATTGAATATTCGTTGGCAAAGCCGCTAAGTGAGATTGTATACCGTCGTGGGATACAGTCTTTTGATTGTATCCATGCGGCCATTCATCAGTAATCGATTGAATTTTAAGCCTACATGGATTTTACTCGAGGAAATCCATGTAGGCTTTTTCTGTCCCCTACATGACTATGTGGGGGACTTTTTTTATTTGAGAAATAAGTGCGTTCAGCCTGGTTATACTTTGAGGAGTAGCCTAGTCCAGTGAATGAACGATGTAATCGTTCGTTTGCGGGACGTAGCTAACCGCAGAAGTATGGGCTGAAAAGCACGTTAAAGGAGCTTTCGTCAATGTCTAAACTAAAACGTTTTTTACCACTCATTTTAATTTTCGGTAGTTTACTCACACTGCTAGGTATCAAAAAAATTAAAGAAGCCCACCAACCTGATTTGCCAACCGTTGGTATTTTACAGCCCTTATCCCATCCCGCACTTGACGAAATCCACCGCGGTATTGTCGCAGGTTTAGCGAGTGCCGGCTATCATAATCATCAAAATATTAAAATTGATTTTCAAAACGCACAAAACGATCAAAGTAACTTGCGCCTAATGAGCAACCGCTTTGTTACAGAAAAGGCAAAAGTTACCATCGGCATTGCAACACCAGCCGCCCAAAGCCTTGCTAACGCCACTAAACAACTGCCAATTATCCTAGGCGCCATCACCGATCCGGCAAGTGCAAACCTCGTTAAAAATAACCAACATCCCGGCGCCAATATCACCGGCGTTTCCGACCAAGCACCCATTCAAAAACAACTCGATTTAATGCAAGCCATCATGCCGCAGCTTAAAACCGTTGGTATCTTATATTCCAGCAGTGATAACTCGGCAACCAGTCAGATGCACCTATTCAAGCAACTCGCCAAACAAAAAGGCCTCCAAGTCATTGATGCAAGTCTTAGTTCCGTCAACGATCTGGAACAAGTCAGCCAAAATCTAGCGCCTAAAGTTGACGCAATTTACGTACCGACCGATAACACAATTGCCAGTGCAATGGGCACACTTGTCCACGTCACCGATAAAACTAAAACACCGGTCTTTCCTTCAGCTGAAACGATGGTTAAAGACGGCGGGCTTGCCACCGTTGGCTTGAGTCAATATGATTTGGGCGTTGAAACCGGCAAAATGGCCGCTGCCGTTTTAAGCGGTCGTTCAAAACCCGCTTCAACACCCATTCGCTATTTACGTAAAGGCCACCTTGTCTTAAATCTCAAAAAGGCCAAAGACTTACACATCACCATTCCTCAAAATCTTGTCAAAACCGCTAAAGAAAAAGGAGCGATTATCAAATGAGCCTCATTATTTCAACCATCGACCAAGGATTATTATGGAGTTTACTTAGTTTAGGGGTCTTCATTACCTTCCGGATCTTAAAATTTCCTGATATGACTGTCGAAGGTAGCTTCCCACTAGGCGCGGCATTAAGTGCCGTCATGCTACAACAACACAATATCGCCCTTTCGCTACTCGTTGCCTTTGTTGGCGGTTGTCTTGCCGGGTTAGTCACTGCTATCTTATACAATTATTTTCACGTTCAGAGCCTCTTAGCCGGTATCTTGACGCTAACCGGTCTTTATTCAGTTAACTTGCGTATTTTAGGCCAAGCCAACCTCGCAATCGGTGATCAACATAATCTCTACCAATTGCCTTTTTTACAACAATTCACTGTCGATCAACGGCTACTAATTTTGAACCTCATCATTATTGTCGTGGCGATGTTGGCCCTTGCCTTATTACTCTACACTGAATTCGGACAAGCACTGATTGCAGCCGGTGATAATCCGACAATGGCGCTCTCTCAAGGAATTGCCGTCAAACGAACTAAAACGATTGGAATCGTCCTTTCCAATGGTCTCATCGCTTTAGCAGGTGGTTTGGTTGCGCAATATAACGGCTTTGCAGACGTCAATATGGGGATTGGCGTAATGGTCATTGGCTTATCCGCCATCATCATTGGTGAACGGCTATTAGTCGGTCACCACTTCATTTCTAAATTAATCAGCATCATCCTTGGCAGTATCGTCTACCGTTTAATCTTACTATTGGTCCTCCAACTTGGCTTTAATGCTAATGATTTCAAACTGTTCTCAGCCATTATCCTCGCCATCTTCATCATTGCACCACAACAAAAGAAAGGAATGACCACAAAATGACGCCTCGTATGACTTTAAACCAAATAAGTTATCAAATATCTGATGATAATGACCAAAAACAATTACTCGACCAGTTAAGCCTTGACATCAATCCCGGAGAATTCGTTGTGCTACTAGGAGCCAACGGTGCTGGTAAATCAACTTTTTTCAACACTGTTGCTGGTGATTTAACGCCGACGAGTGGCCAAATTATTTTTAATGGGCAAGAGATTACCAAGCAATCTGCCCAACAGCGGACACGTTTAATTAGTCGTGTTTATCAAGATCCTAAATTAGGGACAGCCGCTGATATGACCGTCGCCGAAAACATCCTATTAGCCATGCGTCGTGGTCAGCGGCGTCGTTTGTTGCCCCGTCGTCTAAAACAACAATTACCGCAAATTAAGGCTCTCGCCAAAACGTTACCCAACCATCTAGAACAACAGCTTAATCGACCAGTCAGTACCTTATCTGGTGGACAACGCCAAACCCTAAACTTCTTGATGGCAACGATTCAAAAACCCGAATTGCTATTATTGGATGAGCATACATCGGCCTTAGACGCCGTTTCAAGCCAGGCATTGATGACTTTTACAGATCAAACCATTCAGGATAATCAACTCACCTGTTTGATGATTACTCATGATTTGGAAGATGCCTTGCGTTATGGCAACCGTCTTTTAGTGTTAAAAGCCGGTCAATTAATTGCTGATTTTAATGCGGTGGAAAAACAACAACTAACAACGGAAAAACTCCTTAATTATCTTAATGCCTAAAAAATAACAAGCGTTCCTAGTTCTGAATCATGTTCAGAATATGGGATACTTGTTATTTTATTTTGTCACAATACCAGTAATTAGTTCAGTCCGTTGATAAAAGAAGCGAAACGCTTGTAATCGATTTCAACGTGTGCTAAATTATATGTCATAAGGTTGTGCGCAACCTAAATCGTTAATTCACTTAAAGGAGTTCTTTTACTATGACTGGTACAAATACTGAAACGCAAGAAACTATTCCAGCAAGCGTTGCAATGCTTCGCGTTCTTGAATCTTGGGGAGTTGACCATGTTTTTGGTTATCCTGGTGGCTCATTTAATTCAACAATGCGTGCATTAACGGTTGAACAAGACCGACTTAAATATATCCAAGTACGTCATGAACAAGTTGGTGCACTTGCTGCCGCTGCTGATGCTAAATTAACGGGTAAAATTGGGGTTGCTTTTGGTTCTGCTGGTCCCGGTGCAACGAATCTTTTGACAGGCTTATACGATGCTAAAGAAGATCACGCCCCTGTTTTAGCATTAGTTGGCCAAGTCCCAAGTACAAATATGAACTACAACTACTTCCAAGAATTTAATGAAAATCCAATGTTTGATGACGTTTCCGTTTATAACCGACTCGTTATGACGCCAGAAAGCTTACCATATGTTGTTGATAAGGCTATTCGTGAAGCATACAAACACAAGGGTGTTGCAGTTGTCATTATTCCTAATAACTTTGGTTACGTTGAAATTCCAGACACACCATACAGCTCAAGCTCACCAACAGATCGTAAACAAGTTGCAGGTCCTGTTGCTACTGATGAAGAAGTTGACCAATTCTTAGCAATGGTCAAAGATGCCAAACGTCCTGTGATCCACGTCGGTCGTGGAATTAAAGATGGCGGCGACAAACTCGTTGAATTATCGAAGAAATTACAAATTCCAATCGTCATGACTGGTCTTGCAAAAGGCTTAGTACCTGATAGTTATGAAGGTAACTTAGGCATGGCTAACCGAGCTGCTTCAAAAGCTGCCGATGAAATCATGGCCGTTAGTGATCTTGTGATTGCCATCGGTGCCGACTTCCCATTTGCTAACTTAATTTACCGGACACACGACTTTAAATTCGTTCAAATCGATAATGACGAAGCACAATTTGGCCGTCACCATTTCTTAGATTTTGGTATCTGGTCAGATGCAACTACTTTTGTTGAAAAAGTGGTTGCCCGTAGTCAAGCTGCTGCACCAAGTCCATTCTTCAAGGCTGCCGTTGCTGATATGAAGAACTGGCAAGCTTATCTTGATGCCTTAACAAATCGGCCATCTGATCCACTTGAATTTGAACCAATCTATAAAGAAATTAATCGGATTGCTGACCCAGATGCTGTCTTTTCAATTGATGTTGGTGATAATATCATCAATAGTTTCCGCCACTTGCACTTAACACCGAAGAATAAATGGGTAATTTCAGCCCTCTTTGCTTCAATGGGCTCAGGCGTGCCTGGTGCCTTAGCTGGTCAACTCAGCTACCCAGATCGTCAAGTCTTCAATATTGCTGGTGATGGTGCCTTTTCAATGGTGATACAAGATTTAATCACCGAAAAGAAATATCAATTACCAATCATCAATATCATCACTTCTAATGCTTCATTAAACTTCATTAAGAGTGAACAAGATGATTTACCAATGGATTATTCAGGAATCTTTATCGAAGATCAAGACTTCGCGATGATTGCCCAAGCAATGGGCGTTGAATCAATCACCGTTCGTTCTTCTAAAGAATTACCTGCCGCTTTTGACAAAGCTCTTGAAGTCACAAAAGCGGGTCGCCCATTCTTAATCGATGCTAAGATTACTGACAAACGTAGTATCCCTGTTGAAGAATTAGAATTAACCATCAAAGATGGCAAGCTTACAGAATCAATTAGCGCAAGCTATGATGCTTCTCGTCCTACCGGCAAAGAATACAGCGTTGCTGATTTCTTCGCTGAATATGATGGTCAATCACTTAAAACATTGCCAGAATTATTCGCAGAAAATGGCGTTAAACTCTAATATTTTCAAATTAAAAAGCATCCTAACACATATTAGGATGCTTTTTTGATACTTTAATTTTCAGCAATCGTTTCTTTGGGATGGAACCAAACAACGTTCTTATCGAAAAATGACACTAAATCGTTTGATAAGTACAAGATGTAGGTAAAGAATAGGACCCAGTTAGAACCGCCTTGCATCGCTGTGATGCCCCATAACGTAATCGAAACAATACTTTGAATAAACCAGAAGTAGTAACTTTCTTTAAAACGTAACGTTGTCAATAACGCACCAGTAAAGCCAACCGAAGCGGCAACACTATCAATCAACGGCCGTGGGCTATCTGTCATATTACTTTCCCAGAGATATAACAACCCTACTGAAGCAGCGAAGAATAATAACGTCAGTACCCAGTTACGAAGACCCTTACCGCGACTCGCAAGACCACGGACTTTTTTATCGACATTTTGTGCCCAATCTGGCATCAATAAGACCGGAATATCTAACATAATAATGTAGACTGTTTGTAATAACATATCATTATAGTTTTTAGCGTTGTAAGCCACAATAATGTAGATTAACGCAGAAATAATCCCAAAAACACCATTTAAGGGTTTGGTATTAGTGATACTAATCGTACATGTAAAACCTAACATGCCCGCAAACATCGTTAAGATTGAAACACTGTTAATTGGTCCACCTGAAACTGTGGCAGCTAAAATAAAACCCAAACCAAACATTAATAAGCCATAACTGGCTGTTGTCCAGCCCTTCATTTGTTGGATATACCACTTTGGATTAAATACACTGGCGATTGCACGACTATCTTGCATTGATCAAAAACCCTCTTTATGTCAAATTAGTTATTTATTCAGATCGTCAACACCATTTTCTATATCTTGGTGCCTTTAAAGAATTAACAACACTATATATAGTACACGCAGACTTTTTAAATTTAAACTCTTGTATTTAATTCAAAATATGGTAGCTCTCAAATCATAATTTTTAGAATACCTGGTAATACGCCAATGCAAGCGCTGAACTAGTCCAATTAAAAAAAGATAGTTGTCCACCTTATCAATTCGCTCAAAAAAAGTGTCGCTCAATTTAATTTGAACGACACTTTTTAAATACTTTTTAAGCCCGGTAAATTGTTTTAGCGGCGTTCATTGCCGACCAAGCTTTTGGCCAACCCACATAAAAGGCCAGATGCGTGATAACTTCGACAATTTCTGCCTCGGTAATGCCGTTTTCCTTGCCAATTTTTAGATGTGCTGGTAACTGTTCGAAATTACCACCAGAAATTAATGCACTAATTGTAATTAAACTCCGTTGATGCGCTGGTAGTTCTGATTCTCGTGACCAGACTTGTCCAAATAAAACATCATCATTTAATTCAGCGAATTTAGGTGCAAAATCACCTAATAAATCGCGACCTGCCGTCTGTTTTTTTGCCATTTTAAAAACCTCCTTTTAATTTGTTAATACGTCATAATCAGCATCAGAAACAGCCTCTAGCCATTCAGGTGTTCCAGCTGTGATTGCGATGTGGCTAAACCAACTGTCCTTAGTGGCACCATGCCAATGTTTAATCCCGTCTTTAGTGACAATCACATCACCAGGCACCAAATGTTGGGCTGCTTTCCCGGCTTCTTGGTACCAGCCTTCACCACCAGTAACTAATAAAATTTGATAACCATCATGATGAATGTGCCAATTGTTACGACAGCCCGGTTCAAACGTGACATTACCAACATTAGCATTCACATCTGGTTCGTTAACCAACATTGATAAATAGCTTTGCCCAACAAAAAAATCTTGGTAAGCCACATTCGGTTCCCCTACTGTAAATAATTGTTCTGTTTTTAATCGTTCATTTTTAACCATTTCAATAACCTCACTTTATTATGATTCGAATCGCTGTAAATAGGTTTCAAAGCTTTCTAATTGACCTATCGACTGGTCTAATTTGCCATCATACCAGTCTATTTTACGGCCCATTATCACCAAGTTCGCTTGTAGCTCAGCGACTTCGGCTTCAGCGCGTGCTTTAACCTGCTGCAATAGCGCCTTGCGCGCCTCAATCGTTGGATCACCTTGCGCTCGCAATTCAACATAGTTCTGTAATTCGGTAATCCGCATCCCCTTCCCTTTTAGATGGAGGATAAAACCGACCCATTTAACATCCTCTAACGTGTAATAGCGTAACCCGGCTGCATCCCGTTGTGGTTTGATTAAACCTTGTTCCTCGTAATAGCGCAACGTATACGTTGATAATCCTACTAGCGTTGCAAATTCACCAATCTTATAATGTTTTTCTGCCAAGCTAACCGCCTCCTTTTAATAAACCGGTCGATCACCGTCCGTATTAGGCTGATTAATCCCCCAACTTGCGCGAATACCAAGGGTTGGTTGATCAATTAGGTCTACCACCACCTTGGCGATACTCTGTCGTGAAATGATCGTCCCTTTAAATGGTGTCCCTTTTTCCGTTAATTCATAATCAACAATCGGTTCGTCGGTCATATAAGCACACCGTAAAATCGTGTAGTCTAATGGCGATTGTTCAACAACTGCTGCTGCTCTGCGCGTATCTTCCATGACATCGTGACCCACAGCACGTTCATTCCACGCACCAAATTCTCCCGGCACTTCATGGTAAAGACCTAGCCCACTGATATAAATCAACCGTTTAACACCGGTCGCTGTCATTGCTTTGACGACGGTCTTCATTAAAGGTTCAAATTCGCCACCTAAATTAGCATAAACGATATCGATCCCCTTCAAAGCTGCCGTTAATCGCGCTTGATCCAAAACATCGCCTTCGATAATCGTCACATGCGGATTTGTTTTTAAAGCTGCCAATCGTTCAGCATTCCGCAGATATAAAACTAATTCGTGTTGCTTAGCTGCTAATAAATCTTGAATAACCAGCTGTGCGACTTGGCCTGCCGCACCCAATACTAATATTTTGCTCATGATCGTCACTCCTTCACTTCAGTAACTGTAGAATACACCTTCTAGTGGACTATAAGGCAAGCTTTAATTTAAAAAATATTTCAATTTTGCGCAATTTAAAAGTAATCGGTTGAAGTATTACAAATCGTAGTTTATAATGGTTATAAAGTAATAAAGGTTATTGGAGGCTTTACTGTGACTAAAAAATTATCTCTTGCTCAAAAAATTAACGTCATGCGAGCCAGTGTGATGGGCGCCAACGACGGGATTCTTTCCGTTGCTGGTATTGTTATTGGGGTTGCCGGTGCCACTAGCGATCACTTCGCCATCTTTATCTCAGGGATTGCCGGCATGTTAGCCGGCACCATCTCGATGGCGATGGGCGAATACGTCTCTGTCAGCACACAAAAAGATGCGCAAGAAATGGCCATTTTCAACACACAACTCAATCTAAAAAGTAATTATGAATCTCAAAGCGCTTTTGTCCGTCAAAAATACATTAAAACGGGTATCGCACCGGAATTAGCGACTAAAGCCACCCAAGAAATGATGACTGCTGACCCACTAACAACTGTTATCCGGGAAAAATACGGCTTTTTACCTAACGCCTTCACAAATCCTTATGCAGCTGCGATTGCTTCATTTATTTCATTTCCTATCGGTTCTATTTTGCCACTAGCAGCAATTACCCTTTTCCCTAATCGCATTAGCGTTATCGCAACTATCATCGCGGTGATGATTGCCCTAGCTATTACTGGTTATAGCGCCGCTGCCCTTGGCAAAGCTAATCGTTCCAAAGCCATTATTCGAAACGTCGTCTCCGGTTTATTAACAATGATTGTCACTTACGCAATCGGGACATTGTTCAAACAATAAAACCCTGCTAACTAATTTTTAAAAAGCACAATTATTTTTCCTCGAAAGGATCCTTTTCTATGTCGATTTCAAAAACAACTACCCCTTCAATTGAAAAGCCCCACCAAACAATGGAAGAAAAGATGAATACCTTACGGGCTGGTGTTTTAGGTTCCAATGACGGGATTTTAACCGTCGTTGGCGTACTTTTTAGTGTTGCCGCCGCCACAACTAATAATTTCACGATTTTTATCGCTGGCTTAGCAGACCTACTAGCCTGTGCCTTTTCAATGGCCGCTGGCGAATATGCCTCCGTTAGTTCTCAAAGTGACACTGAAAAGGCTGCCGTTGCCATTGAACAGCAACGCTTAATTCATGATAAGGAAGGCCAAATCAAAGAAGTGCAAGCCTTCTACGAATCAAAAGGCGTTACACCAGAAACCTCACTAGCGATTGCCAAAGATCTCATGTCGAAAAAACCTTTAGCGACCATCGTCAACGTTAAATACGATTTAGAACTCGGCCATTATATGAATTCTTGGGCAGCAGCCTTTGCTTCTCTTTTCTCCGCAGCCTTCGGTGGTGTTTTCCCATTATTTGCTATGATTATTCTCCCTGAAGCCTACAAAATGACGGGGACCATCATCGCCGTTACTGTGGCGGTTTCCATTACAGCTTATATCAGTGCTAAACTTGGTGACGGCAAGGTCAAAGTTTCGATTATTCGGAACATTCTAATCGGCCTAGTCACCATGGCTATTCACTACGGCATCGGCCAACTTTTCTAAATTTAAATAACTGGCAAATTCTATAATTAATCCGAACAGAAATTAAAAAGCCCAAAGCAATCACTTACAATGGTAGTAGCTAATTCCAACCAATATAGGGAGTGATTAC